>CAMYKI010000054.1 GCA_947258985.1 uncultured Acidimicrobiaceae bacterium | reverse complement strand
GGGCTCCGAGGGGTGCCTCTCCAAGGTATTCTGGCGATCCTCCCGTCACCCTGCAGACGGTGACCGGGCTGAGAACTTGTTGCCATCGTGCGGATACCTGTTACTGTTCCGCCGGCTGCCTCGGGTGGAGGCCAGCGACGCGCCGCCTACTAGGGCCAACGCACTGTCGCTTCCCCGGAGATCACACAGCACGTTTTCTCATACGGTTGGACCGCCTCTTCGGCCGAAGCACGAACCTCTAGGCGACTAGCGCCGCACGTTCTGCGAGACCGAACAATCCAACCACTTCCCAGGAGAAATCAATGAACGCCGACTTCGCCCGTCTCGGGCTCCCTCAACGTATGGTCGATACGCTCGCCAAGCGTGGCATCACCGAACCGTTCCCCGTCCAGGCCGCCACCATCCCCGACGCCCTCGCCGGCAAGGACGTCTCCGGCAAGGCGCCTACCGGGTCCGGCAAGACCCTCGCCTTCGGCCTGCCCCTACTCGCCCGGGTAGAGAAGGCATACAAGAACAAGCCGCGAGCTCTCATCCTCGCCCCGACCCGTGAGCTCGCCGAGCAGATCAAGAAGGAGCTGACCGAGCCTGCCAAGGCCGCCCGTCGTTATGTCTTCGCCGTCTACGGTGGCGTCAGCTACGGACCGCAGAAGCAAGCCTTCCGCAAGGGCGTCGATGTACTGGTCGCCACTCCCGGCCGTCTCGAGGATCTCATCGAGCAGCGCATCGTTGATCTCAGCCAGGCCGACATCGTGGTTATCGATGAAGCCGACCGCATGGCCGACATGGGTTTCATGCCTTCGGTGCGCCGCATCCTCGACCAGACCGCCAAGAAGCGTCAGACGCTTTTGTTCTCGGCGACCCTCGACGGTGACATCGCAACCCTGAGCCGCAAGTACCAGAACAACCCGGTCCGCCACGAGGCCGGAACCACAGAGCCCGAGGCGATCGATGCCCGACACCACTTCTGGCTCGTGGAGCATCACGACCGGGTGCAGCACACTGCCGACGTCGTTGGTGCCGCCGGCCGCTCCATCGTGTTCACCCGCACCCGTCACGGCGCCGACCGCCTCGCCCGCCAACTCGGCAAGCTCGGCATCGGCACCGTCGCCCTCCACGGTGGTCGTTCCCAGAACCAGCGCACCCGGGCACTGCGAACCTTCGCCACCGGCAAGGCCCAGGCCCTCATCGCCACCGATGTTGCCGCTCGCGGCATCCACATCGATGCGGTGGAGTCCGTTGTGCACTTTGATCCGCCCGCCGACCACAAGGATTACCTGCACCGCTCCGGGCGCACCGCCCGGGCCGGCGCCAGCGGCCTCGTTGTCAGCTTGGTCACCGGCCAGCAGAAGCGCACCGTGGGTCGCATGCAAAAGGATCTCTCGCTGCAGGCACCGATCGAGCGCCCCCAGCCCGACCAGCTCCAGGATGGTGGCTACCGTATCGGCGAGGCTGCCCCGAAGGGTCGACGTGAAGAACGGCGCCCGACTCGGCCGACCAATCATCCGAAGAAGCCGACCGGCGACAAGCGGAACGACAAAGCCATTCCGAGCGTCTACGTGGCCAACCTGCCCTACGGCGCATCGGAACGGGAGATCCAGGATCTGTTCGGTGAATACGGAAAGGTTCACCAGGCCACGATCATCACCGATAAGAAGTCAGGGCGATCCAAGGGTTTCGGATTTGTCGACATGCCACAACGTGCCGCACGCCGGGCCATCGAAGGACTTCACGGTTCTACTTATGCCGGCCGCGATTTGACCGTCAGGTTTGCACAGCCCCGTACATACGGCGGCTGAGCCTCATTACCTCGGGCATACGCCCATCAGAAGAAGAAAGGAGTGTCGAATGACGACACATCACACCTCGCGCTCACGCGCTGACCTAGACCTAAACCACCTCAAGCGGGGCGCGGTATACCGCGCCGAAACCTCCGCAGGCACATCGATCGGCGAATACCTGGGCATGGAGCACGACTATGGCTCACGTGCCGTCCTTTTGCGGAACGCCGCCGGTACCGACTCCATCGACCGCCGTTACCTCAGGTCGATCGTGCTCGTAGCCGCCTAACCCGTTCATAGCTTCGTCTGCCGACCGACTGGGCGGCCTTGTGTTGGACCAATCCGGTAACTAGCCAGCGCATTGGGCGATGTTGGGTTCGGCTCGTCGCAGTCCTGTGATCCGAGCCTGCACGGCATCCGCCCAATCTGCTGACTAGCCCATGTGTTGGGTCATATTGGTTTCGGCCTTGTCTAGGGCCATATTGGTGACTAGCCCATTTTGGGTGACTACTTAATAGCCACCCTAAGTAACTACTTACGTATGGTCCGCTAGCGCCGACAGGGCATCTCAGTACGCCAAGGAAGGCAGAAGAAAGCTATGCAGTCATGGATGGCGCTGCTAGTCGCAGGGATGCTGATAGGCCCCGTAACCGGGGCTACCGTCGCGTCTGCCGACACTCCGTCTGTTCCCTCTGAAATCCAGTCCGTCGTCGACGCCGCTCATGCTGAGTGGCAGAGCGGCCTGGGGGCCCGACGGGAGTGCTCCTCGGGAGCCTCCATCGTCTTCGAGGAGATCGACGGCCGGCGCGGTGAGTATCGAACCGGCAGTGCAGAAGTTGTAATAGATCCGACAGACGACGTCGCCGGAATCGAGTCGATAGTCGTCCACGAACTCTCCCATCACACGTTCCTCAGTTGCGGCGTGTTCGCCGACGCTGAGTTCACTACCGCCTTCTACGCCGCACAGGGTCTTCCGGCGGCACGAGGGTGGTTCGACTACTCCGGCGGTTGGAGCGCCACTCCGGCGGAGCACTTCGCCGAGGCAATGGCCGTCACAATCGGCGGCAGCGGCGAGGGCGGCATTGCTGTGAGCGCCGACACCCGGGCAATCGTCTCCCGTTGGCTCTCCGGAGCTCCGGCAACATCGCCTGAGGTCGAGACATATGAGCCGGTGCCCTATGCGCCCGCCAGCGTCGCCGCGGCCTCTACCGAGGATGGTGGCCGAACCGATGCCCCCGAAACCGAACCCGAAGCGGCCGCGATATCCGCAACGGACGTGTTTGCGGCAGCATCAGAGGTTGTCGAATTCGCCAAAGTCCTCTTGCTTCATTCAATGAGGGTTGCATGACCCAACCGACGTAAGTTGGTGTGAGGAAACGGAAGCAGAGCGGTCGGTGGCCTCAGGTCACCGACCGTTTCTGTGTCGTCAGGTCGTTTGCTCGAACCTGCGTGCCAGTTCCGGCACCACCTCGACGTTCGGCAACAACTCCAACACCGACGGTTCCGCCAGCACCTTGCGATCCCGGCTGCCACCGCCAAGCACGATCCGGTCCCGGCTCATCACCCGGGCGTCCACCCAGATCGGCAGGTCGTCGGGCAACCCGAATGTCGTCACCCCACCCATCGTCATCCCCGTCACTTCGGCCGACTCCTCTGCAGACGCAAACGACGTTCGCCGGATGCCGAGCTTCTTGCGGACGACGCCGTTCACATCGAGCCGGGAATCCGCCAGGAGCACGCATGCCACATACACCCGGGGGTCGCGCTTGCCGACGACGAGGATGGTATTGGCCGAGTCTGCGGGCTCGAATCCATACGCCTCGCAGAACTGGGCGGTGTCCGCCAGGTCCGGGTCGCAGGGGAACATCTCGTACTCGGCGCCCAGCGCCTCCAACTGATCGACAACAGGGTCGGGGTTCATACGCGATCCAGTGCCTGGCTCAAGTCTTCGATCAGGTCCTCGGCGTCCTCCATGCCGACGGAGATGCGCACCAGACCATCCGTGATGCCGATGCGGAGGCGCTCCTCGGGTTCGATGGCGGCGTGGGTCATCGTCACCGGGTGGGTAATCAGAGACTCCACCGAGCCCAGGTTCTCGGCAAGGGTCCATAGATCGACGAGACCCATCAGTTTCTTCCCGGCCTCTACGCCGCCTTTGACCTCGAACCAGGCCATCGCCCCGAACCCGGATGCCTGTTGCTTGGCCAGTTCGTGCTGGGGGAACGACTCGAGGCCGGGGTAAGCCACCTGGTTCACCTTGGGATGGTCTTCGAGGAAGCGGGCGACCTGCATGGCGTTGTCGGACTGGCGGTCGAGTCGCTCCGACAGGGTCTTCGTGCCCTGCATGGTCAGCCAGGCCACCTGTGGTGACATCGTGGTGCCGGTCGAATTCTGGATGAACTTGATCTTTTCGTGGAGTTCCTCGGTCTTGGAGACGACTGCTCCCCCTACGGTGGCGTTGTGCCCATCGAAGTACTTGGTGGTCGAATGAACAATCAGGTCGGCGCCCAGTTCGAGCGGCCGCTGGTAATACGGCGTGAGGAAGGTGTTGTCGACGCAGTGGGGAATGCCGGCGGCGGTGGCGATTTCGGAGACGGCGGCGATGTCGGTCAGCTTCAGCGTCGGGTTCGCCGGAGTCTCGGTGAAGACCAGCCGGGTGTTGCCCTTGATGGCTGCGGCGACGTTGACCGGGTTTGAGGTGTCGACGAAGTCGTACTCCACCCCGAACCTGCTGAACACCTGGGTGGCGAGACGGTAAGTGCCGCCGTAGACGACATCGGAGAAGACGACGTGGTCGCCGGCGTTGAGCATGGCCAGCATCACCGCGTTGGTAGCCGCCATTCCCGTGGAGAACGCAGCCGCGTCGGCGCCACCTTCGAGCGCGGCGGCCTTGACCTCCATCGCCCGCACCGTCGGGTTACCGCTACGGGAATAGGAGTAACCGGTCGCCATGTACTCGTCGACCGACGGCTGGACGAACGTCGTCGACTGATGGATGGGGGTCAGGATGGCGCCGGTGGTCGGGTCGGGCGTGACCCCGGCGTGGATCTGTTTGGTTCGGAAACGCATGGACACCTCGTATTGATCGGTGCCCAAGATACTGCGCCCCCGCCAGGAGGTGGGCGGGCGCCGCCCGGAGTGAGCGGCCCACCGCCGATTGAATGAGATGGCAAGGCCCGAGGCGGCAGCACCGTCACCGCCGCTGCCTGTCACCTATGCGGAGTCACGGTCAGAATTAGCTCGACCGGACGGGGTGAGCCCGGGAACGGGTCGTATATGCCGGGCGAGAAGTGCTTCGCTTCCACGCTGCCGGACTGAGAGCTGGCCCCTCCCAGACGGCGGCGAATGAAATGCCAGCCGTTTCCGATTCGATTCCGCCAGTCCTGTCGACCGGGACTTGTCGCCGACGCGAGGAGACGGTCCTGCCGCCCACCCGCAAGACCGCCACCTCGGTTCCACTGCTCAGATGGGTGGACCGGCACCCCCGGGGACTGAGCGCAGCTAACCGATCGGACGGACCCAATAGGCCCGGCCTTCGCCCGGGGCCAGGTTCTCGATCCGATGGAAGAACCCGTTGCTGGTGAGCTGCATGTCCGCCGGCGGCGTTGCCCCAGTTGTCGAGAACTCGGCTTCGAGGACGGCGCTGTCATCGAAGCCGGGGATCCCGAAATACCCAGAGTCCTTCTCCAGGTCGTAGTTGACGGCGAACACATAGTGCGGGTCTTGCGCTTGGGTCCAGGCGGCTATGCCGCGATGCGTGGTGGCATCGGGGGGGATCAGCCACCGCGACGTGGTTCCTTCGATCCAGTCGGCGACATCCTCTGCGTAGACGCGCAGGGCAGTCAGCCTGTCGAACAGTTCCTCGTTCTGTCCCCAGATGAACTTGTCTCCGTGGCGCGCCTTCGACGGATACACGTTCGACTCGCCGTGCTCCCGGAACACGAACAGCTTGGTGTACCTCTCGTTTTCCGCCGGTTCCCAATGAACGTCGCGGATCTCGAAACCGAGCCCCGTATAAGACGGCATGTCGGGGAGAAGTAGGGCAGTAAACAGGCGGGCTTCGTTACCGGCCCGGTAGAACTCGTCGAAGCGGGGGTCGTCCTTGTCGGCGGTCATTACCCCGTAGGCGGGTACGGTCCGGCGGGTGGCAAGGTCGTCGAGGTAACGGCGGAACCTGCGTAGATAGGACGCGCTTCCCACCACGGTCGACTGCATATCCCCGAGAGTGACGTCGGCCAGGGATGCTTCGAGGTGATCCAATTCCTCACCGAACTGGAACGAGTCGCGTGGTGGGAGGAAAGTCTCGGCGAAGTAACCGAACCAGGGGGCCGCCGCCGTGTCCTGGATATGGGTCTTCACCGCCGCCAGGATGTCGTAGTACTCATCGACCTCATCAGGGACACCGGCGGGCCGCATCTGCACGTGCGACATGTCGCCGCGCATGAAGTCGAAGTTTCCGACGTGCTGGGTAGTCGCATAGTGCTCGCACACGTAATCCCAGACGTGTGGGCGGGGGCTGGAGAAGTCGATTTCCCAATCGGCGTTGTCGTTGAGACGTTCATAGAACTTGAACCGTGCCAGCGGGGAAAACACCCGCGACATGAACTCGGGTTTGGTGATGAGGAAATCGGGCCACTCCATTCCGTACTCATCCACAACCGTGTGTGCCGGGTCGGGGTCGACCATGATCCCCCGGAATGGAACGCCCATGGTTGCCGGCACCGGTTCCAGGCCGAACCACTTGAGACGCTGGATGAGGTCGATCCGCCGGTCGATGCGCCCGAATAGATCGCCCTTGTCCCCAAACATCAGCTGCAGCCGTTCCGGCTCGGGCAGATCAAACAAGACGCCGGCATCGGTCGGGACGGTGTGCCGATCCGAGGCAGATCCACGTTCGTTGAGCCATACGAAAATCGTCTCGATCACCGTGTCGGTGATGGCCTCGGAGTGATCGACGATCTGACGGTCCCGGACCTGCATCCACTCGAAGAGATCGGGGTTGGCGAGGGTCGGCTCGGAGAATCGGTCGGTATGCGGGATGACGTCCATCCCGACGGTCTTCCCCATCACGTGGAGGAGGTTGGAGACTGCCCGCAACTGGCGCTCGATACTGTTGAGATGCGGGGCGGCGTGCTCCAGTTCGACGGAGTAGAACTCGTTGTTGAGGTTCCATCCGGCGATCCCGTAAAGGCTCTCGACGACCCCCGGCTCCCAGATCGGGAGGAGGTGGATCGAGTCGAGAGACTCCGGAAGGGTCAAGGCATATTTGACGACTCCGGCGTAGTCACCGACGGTGCGGACGTTGACACCGACCATGTTGCTGCGCTTCAGCCAGGACGAATCGGGTTCCCGGTAGCGGGGGGACCGCACCTGCTGCGGGAGGGCGTCGAGCGGGGCTCTCAGGTCCACCGCCTCTGCCGACAGCGCCACGTCGACGGCGTCGCCGATGCGGAGTCTCATCAGCTCGAGCACGGTTTCCAGTGGAAGCTCGACCGCCTCCTGCGGCCGGAGCTCTGCGAGGAACGAGCGGGTCCCATCGATGTAGTCAACGGCCCCGGTGACGTCGGGGCGACTCACGCCGTCACGAACTCGACGTCGTACTCGCGGGTGATGATGACATCGGCCCTTGATCGGTGCTGCGAGATGATTTCGTGCTCCCGCACCAGCACCTCTTCGATGAAGGGGTCGAACTCCTCCCGGCCCCGTTTCATCCTGTGTTCCATCGTCTCCAGCCGGTTGCGGGCGATAAACACTCGCCGATCGACGTTCTCGCACAGCGACGTGTAGACGCCTTCGGCGATGACGGCGTCGACGCCTTCGAGGGAGATGGTCTCGTCGCCGATCTGGTTGGCGTCGTAGTCGACGAGCGGCTTCACGATCGACGCCGCGCCCTCCCGGGCTTGCCCGAGGTGTTGGTCGAGGAGGTCGAGTCGCACCTCCGTAGTGCCCACCCAGGCGAAGTTGGCCCGGCGGGCGGCATCGTTGAATCGGGGCGGCAGCACGTAGTAGTCGTCCTGCTGCAGCACCACCGCGGTGACGCCCCGTTCGCCGAGTGCGTCGGCGAGCGCTTGCCCGGTCTCCGACTTCCCGCTGCCCGACTCGCCGGCAACGGTGATGGTGTATCTACGGTCGGTCGCCGCGAGCTCGTTGAACAGTCGCCCGATGATCTGTTCCGCCGCGTTTTTGTGTTCCTCGCCGACGAGGATGATGTCGCCCTTCATGGGCAGTCATCTTATTACCGCTGAGTCAGTGATGGTCGTCGGTGGGTGGGGCCGGCTCCGCCGCGGTGCGGACGATGTCCGGTTCGACATACATCGGTTTGGCGTAGGGGACCACCTCACGCACCCGGGTTTCCGCATCATTGATCGCATCCGCGAGTTGCGGCAGCGTGAGGTCCCGGTCGAAAGCAACCTTGGCACCCACCAGCAACTGTTCCGGACCGAAGTGCTGGGTGCGGAGGTGGATGACATCCTGGACATGCTCCGAGCCGAGGATGGCCTTCCGGATCTTCTCGTATTCCTCAGGACGAGCCGACTCGCCGATCAGCAAGCCCTTCATCTCGATGGCAAGAATGATGGCGATTGCTCCGAGCAACAGGCCGATGCTGATGGTGCCGACAGCATCCCAGATGGGATCGCCGGTGATGGTTGCCACGGTGATGGCCGACAGGGCGATCACGAGGCCGATGAGGGCGCCGAAGTCCTCGAGCAGCACAACGGTGAGTTCCGGAATCCGGGACGTCCTGATGAACTGCCACCAGGTGCGATCACCCTTCACGCTGCGAGAGGTCTTCACCGCGGTGTTGAAGGCGTATCCCTCGAAGACCAGGCCGAGGCTGAGGATGCCGAATGCCCAGCCGATGTTCTCCAGGTCGTGGGGGTGGCGCAGCTTCTCCCAGCCCTCGTAGAGGGCGAACAAGGAGCCGAGCGAGAACAGGACCATCGACACCACGAACGACCAGAAGTAGCGCTCCCGCGCATACCCGAACTGGTACTCCTCATCAGGGTCCCGCTTGGAGAGCCGTCCGCCGAGCAGCAGAAGCGCTTGGTTGCCGGTATCGGCGACTGAGTGGATCGACTCCGCCAGCATCGAAGACGACCGGGTGAAGCCGTAGCCGATGAACTTGGCGATAGCGATACCGAGATTTGCGAAGAAGGCCGCGATTACGACCTTTTTGGATTCACCTGTTGCCATGTGGCGGCAATCTAACGCAGTTCACCCCTCGTCCCGCCCCCGGGTTAGGCCAGGACCATGGCCGTGCCGGCCACCGCCAGCGCCGCGCCCATCCAGGCGCCGGCGGCGGGACGTTCCTTGGTGACCAGCCAGATGATCGGTAGCTGGATCACCGGGGCCACAGACACCAGGATCGACACCAAGCCCGGAGGCCCGTCTGCCAGGGCGATCAGCATCAGCGTCTTGCCGATGACCATGCCGAGCGTCCCCGAGATCAGTACGAGTGCCCACAAGCGCACCGTGAACACCACAGGTGGGCGTCCGCCGTTGCGACGCTCGAACCAAGGCTTGAGCGCAATGAGCCCTGCGGTCCCGACGATGGCCCTCACCGCGGCGCCGGCCCACGGATCGAGTGATCCGTCGAAGACCGGGTCGGCAACCAGCACGGCGACAGACTGTCCGAGCGCGCCCATGAGTCCGAATGTGACCCCCACCCACAGCGGGCCCCGCACCTCTTCCCATGTGTGGGATTGTCCCGGTCGGGTCCCATAGGCAATGGCGAGACTGACACCAGACACCACCAGCACCGTGCCGATGATCCCGAGCACCCCAAACCGTTCGTCGTAGATAAAGGCACTCAGGATCGCGGCGATGGGGGCATTGGCGGTGAAGAGCATCCCGGTGCGCCTCGGACCCAGCCGGGAGAACGCCTCGAAGAGTGCCGCGTCGCCGAGTGCCAGACCGACGAAACCTGAGATCGCCAGAGGTAGCCAGTCCGTCGAGGCAACGGTGTCCCAGCCTCCGACAAGCACGGCGATGAGGGTGAGGGCAACCGACACGTAGACCATGCGGAGGCGGACGAAGCGCGGTCCGCCGAGCAGTCGCGATGGTTCGGCGGCTATGAGCCCGCCGACCGCCCATGACGAGGCAGCGAGCAGCGCCGCGACTTGGAATGGCACTCAGTCTCCGGTCTCGATGGCGGAGCCGTACGGTAGTGGGAGACGTCGCGTTCTCGAGAAAGGCTCCTAGGTGCGGACTACGTCATTCGTGCAGTGCCGTCCTCCGCTGATAGACCGTGCCGGGGCCGTGACGTAGAAGTCTCGTGGCCAACTACGAAGGCCGTTCTTCTTCCCCATACCGCACGATGAGCCTTGCTGATCGATTGCGGGTGAAGTAGTTCCAGGCCCATTGGATCATGACAAGCAGTCGGTTCTGAAAGCCGATGAGGAAGAAGATGTGGACACCGAGCCACGCCGCCCACGCTGGGAAGCCCGAAAATCGAATGCGGCCAAAGTCGGCGATTCCCGAGCTGCGCCCGATGGTCGCCAGGTTCCCCTTGTCCTTGTATCGGAAGTCCCCTGTGATTTCGCCCTGGATACGGTCGGCGACATACCGACCCATCTGAATCGCCGCCGGTGCCACCCCCGGTATCGGGGAACCGTTCTGCTGCAAGGACACCAGGTCGCCGGCGACGTAGATATTGGGATGGCCCGGAATCGTCAGGTCGGGGCTCACCATTACCCGCCCTGCCTGGTCCAGTTCGGCGCCGAGCGGCACCAGCGCTGCCCCGAGGGGGGACGCCTTGACCCCGGCTGCCCAGATCGTTGCCGCGTTGTCGAGAGTCTCGGTCTCATCGCCCCGCTTCAGGGTGGCGGTTTCTGGGGTGAGGTCGGTGACCGTCCACCCGGTGCGTACCTCTGCCCCGAGAGCCTCCAGTTGTGCCGCCGCTTTGCGGGAGAGCGACTTCGGGTAGCTGCTCAGAATGCGCTCGCCGGCTTCGACGAGTATCACGCGCGCTGCCGCCGGGTCGATTGTGCGGAAATCGCGCCGCAGCGTATGACCGGCCATCTCGGCTATAGCGCCGGCCATCTCAACGCCCGTGGGACCCCCGCCTACCACCAGGAAAGTCAGGTCTCTGCTCCCGGTGCGCTCGGCGGTCTCGAAGGCTTCCAGGATCATCGCCCGCAGACGGGTGGCATCGGGAAGCGTCTTCAATCCGGGGGCGGTGGTTTCCCAGTCGTCGTTGCCGAAGTAGTGATGGGTTGCTCCCGTGGCCACTATGAGATGGTCGAATGGAAGTCGTCCCGATGAAGTCACGACGGCGTGTTCTTCTATTCCGGTCACGATGTCTTCTATGACCCGCACGTTGTGCTGACGTCGCAGGATGTAACGGATGGGGGATGCGATGTCGGCGGGTGACAGCCCACCGGTCGCCACCTGGTAGAGCAGCGGCTGAAACAGATGGTGATTGGTTCGATCGATCAAGGTCACCGAGACGTCGGCGCGCCCCAGTCGCTTCGCCGCTGTGAGGCCCGCGAAACCACCGCCGACAATGACGACCTTGTCCACCATGCCTACCAGGCTACGCCGTCGTTGCGGTGTCGCCGACGCAGCGTGTTACCTTCGTCTCGTCCGACATCGATAGGAGTCGCAGTGGACAGCGGACTTGCAGGGAAGGGTGTTCTGGTCACAGGTGGCGCAGGCGGAATCGGGACCGCCATCGTCAAAGCGTTCGCCGGGGAGGGAGCCCGGGTTGCGGTTCACTACAACACGTCTGCGGAGGCAGCGGAGCTGCTTGCGAAAGAGGTCGGCGGAGTGGCTCTGCAGGCGGATCTCAGCGATGAGCGCGCCGCTGATCGCCTGATTCCGGCAGCTGTTGCCGCCCTGGGGAGGCTCGACGTGTGTGTCGCCAATGCCGGGAAGTGGCCCCCTCCGGATCAGCCGGTCTGGGACCTCCCGCTGGACCGATGGAACGCCACGCTTGCATCGAACCTGACCACGACATTTCTCACCGCTCGCGGTTTCCTGAGGCACGCCTCCGGAACCGGGACCGGCGCCCTCGTGATGATTGCTTCCACCGCAGGCTCGTTCGGCGAAGCGGGCCATGCCGACTATGCCGCCGCCAAGGGGGCGATCCTGAGCGGCCTGCTGCTGAGCGCCAAGAACGAAGCCGCCCGCATCGGTCCCGGGGTGCGGGTCAACGTGGTGTCCCCGGGATGGACACTCACTCCGCGGGTAGCCGCCCGTGACCTGGGTGATGACCACTTCTCCAAGGTCACGGCGACGATGTCGCTGAAGAAACTGGGGCGTCCTGAAGACGTCGCCGCCCAGGTCGTTGTGCTGGCTTCTGATCCGCTTTCCGGCCACCTCTCGGGCCAGGTGGTGACGGTGGCCGGAGGTATGGAGGGACGGCTGATACCCGATGAATGAAGCCGCCGTTGCCCGTGCCCGCCGCGATACCCCGGGGTGTTCCGAGGTAATCCACCTCAACAACGCCGGAGCCTCGCTGCCGCCGGCCGTGGTGGTCGATACGGTCGTTGACTACCTCGAAGAGGAGGCCCGGGTGGGTGGCTACGAACTGGCCGAAGCGCGCGGTGAAGACCTTGCCGGTGTGTATCGATCAGTGGCCGGTGTGATCGGTGCGGGCGAGGACGAGATAGCCCTCGTCGACAACGCCACTCGAGCATGGGACATGGCGTTCTACTCCTTCCCCTTCCGAAACGGCGACCGCATCCTGACGACTACAACCGAGTACGGAGCGAACTTCATCGCATATCTCCAGGTAGCCAAACGCACCGGCGCCCGTGTCGAGGTCATTCCCGATACGGCCACCGGCGAGGTGGATGTGGATGCGCTCGAGGAGATGATCGACGATCGGGTCCGGCTCATCTCGATGAACCACATGCCCACAAACGGCGGCCTGATCAACCCGGCGGCCGCTGTAGGCCGCATCGCCAAGGACGCCGGGGTTCCGTTCCTTTTGGACGCTTGCCAGACGGTCGGGCAGATGCCTATCGACGTCGACGAGGTCGGGTGTGATCTGCTGTCGGCGACGAGTCGCAAGTTTCTGCGCGGTCCCCGTGGTGTCGGATTCCTCTACGTGCGGGATCGGTTCATCGAGTCGCTCGAGCCGGCGATGCTCGATCTCCATGGGGCCTCGTGGGTGGCAAGAGATCGTTACGAAGTGAGACGGGATGCGAAACGTTTCGAGACGTGGGAGTCGAGCCCGGCGCTGCGGCTCGGGCTGGGTGCCGCTTGTGACTACGCCCTGGACATCGGGCTCGACGCGATATGGCGGCGCGTGAGCGGGCTGGCAGCGAGATTGCGGACGGACCTGGACCGGGTTGATGGCGTCACGGTGCATGACAAGGGTGCGGTCAAGGGCGGCATCGTCACGTTCAGCGTGGCCGGGGTTCCGGCAGCCGTCCTGAAGCAAGAGTTGGGGAAGAGGCGGATCAATGTCTCGACCACGTCGGTCTACTCGGCCCGAATCGACATGGAACAGCGGGGTCTCGACGAAACCATCCGCGCCTCGGTCCACTACTTCAACACGGATGACGAACTCGCCGAGTTCATTTCCGCTCTGGCGTACGTGGTGGCGTAATAACGCCACCACGTACGCCAGACGCGTTACAGCTCAGGGAAAACCGTGCCGGCTATGAAGGCGTCGAGCACCGTCGTGGCGTCGGGCTCAACACGCACCACGTAGGCGACGCCACCTTCGGTCGACCCGGTGACTGGGAGGGTCGTTGTTTCGATGGCGCTCGACGACAGGCTGAGCACAGACCGACCCAGATCGACCATCACCCCGGGGGTGAATCCGGCATCGGCCGTGATCTGCTCCGCAAAGGTCGAGGCGAACCCGGGCAGGCTAAACGCACTCGAAGGCGAGGTCGCCTGGTCGAACATCAGCAACAACACCTCTTGCTGGCGGTGGGTGCGGCCGATGTCGCTGCCGTCCACCGAGACCCACTCGCCGTTGATGTTCTCTTGGTAGCTGCGGGAGCGTGCATAGGCAAGAGCGGTTTCGCCGTCCATGACGACGACGCCGGCGGGAACGTCCAGCCCGGATTTGAGGTCGCGCGCCGGGTTGTCGAAGGTCTTGGTCACCCCACCCAATGAGTCGACAACCCGGGCAAAGCCCCCAAAGTCGATCTCGACGTAGTGGTGAATCGGGATGCCGAAGTTGTCCTGGATGGTCTGAACGAGGAGGTCGGGGCCGCCGAGGACGAAAGCAGCGTTGATCCGGTTGGTGCCGTTGCCGGGGATGTCGACCTTGAGATCACGGGGCAGGCTGAGCAGTTGGCCGCCTTCGCCGGGCACGACGTGGGCAACCATGATCACGTCGGTACGTTCCCCCTCGAAGCTGCCGAAGTTCTCGAATCCCTCGGGGAGGTCCTCCCGGCTGTCGGAACCGACGATGAGGATGTTACGGAAGCCCTGCTCGACATCGTCATCGAGAGAAGGAAGCGCTTCATCGGGGATCTTCTCGATCTTGGAATCGAGGTAGTAGATGTAACCAATTGTTCCGAACACGCCAAGCACGGCGACGATGAGCACGCCGAGCAAGACCTTCTTGCCGGTGCTGAGACGCCGGGGGGGCGCGACGGGTTCGGGGATTTCTGTCGTCAAAGGAGCCTCACAGCTGCGGTCGGCGGGAATTCGCCGGTCGGCAGTGTAACGATCCCACGAGCTATGCCACGTCGGCTACTTGCTCCGCAAGTAGCTTCGCAACTGCAGGTATGGCAGCAAGTAGCCGGTAGCATTCCCCGGATGACCTCACATCTGAATCGCACCAGCAGCCGCATCACCCAACAGGCCTCCCAGGGGGCATCCCAGGCGATGCTCTATGCCACCGGATTGACCCCGGAGGACATGGACAAGCCCCAGGTCGGGATTGCCAGCATGTGGTACGAGGGAAACTCCTGCAACATGCATCTCAACGACCTTGCAGCCAGGGTCCGTGACGGGGTAGTCGCCGCCGACATGGTTTCGATGCGCTTCAACACGATCGGTGTCTCGGATGGCATCGCCATGGGCACCGAGGGCATGAGCTACTCCCTGCAGTCGCGAGATCTCATTGCCGACTCGATCGAGACTGTGATGCGGGCCCAGTGGTACGACGCCAATGTCTCCCTACCCGGTTGTGACAAGAACATGCCGGGTTCGATCATGGCCATGGCCCGGGTCAACGTCCCCTCGCTGATGATCTACGGGGGCACCATCCGGGCCGGTCATACCGACGACGGCACGCCGCTCGATATCGTCTCGGCGTTCCAGTCGTACGGCGAATGGATCGCCGACCGTATCAGCGATGACGCCCGGCGCGACATCGTCCGCAACGCCTGTCCCGGTGCGGGAGCTTGTGGTGGCATGTACACGGCAAACACGATGGCTACCGCCATCGAGGCCCTCGGAATGAGCCTTCCGTACAGCGCTTCCACCCCGGCGACCGACGCAGCCAAACTCGATGAATGTTTCCGGGCGGGCGCCGCGATCCGCACGTTGCTGGAGCTGAACATCACGCCACGAGACATCATGACCAGGGCCGCATTCGAGAACGCCATGGTCATCACCATGGCCCTGGGGGGTTCCACCAACGCAGTGCTGCACCTGATCGCAATGGCGCGAGCGGTGGGCGTCGATCTCGGGCTCGAGGACTTCCAGCGGACCAGCGATCGGGTCCCTTTCCTTGCGGACCTGAAGCCGAGCGGGCGCTACGTCATGGAAGATCTCCACGCCGTTGGTGGCACTCCGGCTGTGCTCAAGATGCTGCTGGATCACGACGCCATCGACGGGTCGTGCCTCACCGTTACCGGGAGGACACTTGCCGAAAATCTCGCCGACCTGCCGGAACTCAGCGATGGCCAGCAGATCGTCCAGCCGTGGGATGCCCCGATCAAGGAATCGGGACACATTCAGATCTTGCGCGGCAACCTGGCACCCGACGGTGCTGTGGCCAAGATCACCGGCAAGGAGGGCCTCAGCTTCACCGGGACGGCGCGGACTTTCGACTGCGAAGAAGACATGTTGCCGGCGCTGGAGCGCGGCGAGATCGGCCCGGGCGACGTCGTCGTCATTCGATACGAAGGCCCCCAGGGCGGGCCCGGCATGCCGGAGATGCTCACCCCAACGTCGGCAATCGTTGGCGCCGGTCTCGGCAACGATGTTGCGCTGATCACCGACGGAAGGTTCTCCGGGGGATCGCACGGTTTCATCATCGGGCACGTAACACCGGAGGCGCAGGTGGGCGGTCCGATTGCGCTTGTCGAGGACGGCGACACCATCACCATCGATGCCGCCACCAGGTCCATCAGCGTTGATGTTGCCGATGCAGATCTCGAACGGCGGCGGCTGGTCTGGTCGGCGCCTCCTCTCAAGGCAACCAGGGGCACCCTGCACCGTTACATCAGGACCGTAAAACCCGCATCCGAAGGCTGCGTGACCGACGAATAGCGGGCTCTCAACGCGTCTGGCGTACGTAGGCGCTTAATAGCGCCACCACGTACGCCAGACGCCAATCAGCCGGTCACGCGGTCGACTTCGACAGCCACGTCGACGCGAACCTCACCTAGTTGGTACCACTGGTACTTCTCGACACCTACATACTTGCGCGCCATGTGATCGATCAGGTCCATGCCGCGTTGCTCGATCTCGACGGCGCGGCCGGAAATGACCACATTGCGGTAGGAATCGTCCGGAGCGAGAAACGAGATGGCAACGCGGGGGTCGCGCCGCAGATTGCGGGGCTTGGCCCTGCCCTCGACGGTACTGAAGCGGATGAGGTTGCCGTCGAGATCAGCCCAGACCACCGATACTTGAGGTGAGCCGTCCGGGTTGACCGTGGCAACGTGAAAAAAGATCGGCTCGGTCAGTAAGGCGCGAACGTCGTCCGGGATGGGGGCTGGCATGGGTCTCCTGTCATCAGACGGTCTGACGCTAGCTGGCGTCGCGAGGCCCTATGCGCGATCCTGATCGGGAGCACATCGAGGAGCTGCCATGGGTCAAACTGAAGAGTTCGAGGTCAAAGGCGAGGAAATCGTCGGCAAGGTCAAGGAGTTCATCCGCGAAGGCAACGTGCGACGTCTCACCATCAAGGACAGCAACGGTCGGATCCTCCTCGACGTCCCCCTCACCCTCGGAATCGTGGGAGCGTTATTTGCCCCATTCGCCGCCGCAATCGGCATGATCGCGGCACTGGTGACAGAAGGCACCGTGACTGTGACGCGTGCCGATGAGGCCGATGTGGAATCAGAGGACGCCGGAGCGGAGTAGCTCTTCGGTCGCGGCATCTGCGGCGAAGAAGGTCTCGAGACGCAGTTCTTCCAGGGTGATGTCATGCGCTTCGCCGATTGTGGCGATCGTGGAGAACAGCTTGAGGTCGACGCTCCCGATCCGGTAGTGGAAGGGGACGAGCAGATCGTCCGCTGTTGGGCGAGCCGGTGCCCGGCGCACCTCGGGTACATCCGGGTAGCCGAGCACCTCGTCGCGCAGTACCTGCAGGGCAGCGTCGGTTGGTCTCGCTTCCAGTTCGTGCTCCAGCCGGCGCAATGCCGCCGCCGCTACCTGCTCCCAGTTGACGATGTTCTTCCTCACGCCCTCGGGATGGAGGATCAGCCGCAACGCGTTCATGCCGTCCACTGCAACCGGATTTGATGGGTCAATCATCGACAGCGTGAACTTCATGGCGGCGTCGTTGGCCAGCACGACATCCCAGCGGCGGTCCACGACGATTGCCGGAAACGGTTCGTGTGACCGCAGCACCGTCTCCAGGATGCCGCGGACCTGATCGAGGGCGGGTTCGCCGAGTTGTGTCTCCGGGTATTCGGTAGCGAATCCTGCGGCCGTGAGCATGTCATTTCGCTCGCGGAGGGGCACCTTGAGTGCGATGGCCAGGTGAATCACCATCTCACGGCTGGGTTTGGCCCGCCCGGTTTCGAGGAAGCTGACATGGCGCTGCGACACCTCGGCGGCAGTCGCCAGATCGAGCTGGCTCATACGACGGGTAGACCGCCAATCCTTCAAGGCGCTTCCGTAGGTGATTGGCATGCCTCGGACTCTATGCCTCGCCGCGCCGCAAGGAAACTACCTTGCAGGTAATTGAAGCGATGACCTCCCCGCCCCATCATTGCTCCTGCGAACCCGCGAGCGCGCCGTGTGTGGTCGTTGCCGGCATTTCGGTGCGGTGTCCGCCATGAGGGAAAGACGAGGAGTTGATCGAGATGAGTGAGCGGAATTTGAGAAACGTGCTTCGGATTGATGCGGTCGGGTCGGGGTTGTCGACTGTGTTTACCCTCGCCGGCGCGTCATGGTTGGGGACCCGGCTGGAGGTGTCGGCGTGGATTCCCTTCGCCGTCGGTCTTGTGCTGATTCCATGGGTCGCGCTCCTCGTCCATACAGTGCGGCGGTATCCGCTGAGTCCAACAGAGGTCGCCGTGATTGTGGCCGGAAATGTGGGATGGGCGGTTGTCGCCGGCGTCCTTATCTTCGGCTTCCCCGATGCGATGTCGGCTCCAGGAAACTGGATGGTCGGTTTGTTCTCCCTGGCCGTGCTTGCCCTCGGCGTGGCGCAGTGGGTCGGCCTTCGCAGCCTTGTTTCCGGAGCGCACCCGGCAGCGGCTGTTGAGCAAGGGCGGTGAAGGCTCGCGGGAGCAACGGAGTGTCTGTTCGCGGAGCAGTTGTCGAGTCGGAACTCGCATTGGTCAGCGGCCTGGGAGACTGTTGAGCAAAGGCGGTGAAGGCTTGTCGGAGCAACGGAGTGTCTGTTCACGGAGCAGTTGTCGAGTCGGAACTCGCATTGGTCAGCCGGCTCCTGGAGACTGTTGAGCAAAGGCGGTGAAGGCTCGCCGGGCCAACGGAGTGTCTGTTCGCGGAGCAGTTGTCGAGTCGGAACTCGCATTGGTCAGCGGGCTCCTAGGATGCCGACATGAAACTAAGTATCGAATACTGCTCCGTTTGAGGGTATCGCGACCGTGCCGTGAGCATGGCTGAACAGATACTCGAGGAGTTCGAGCAGAAGATCGAGAGCTTCACCCTCATCCCATCGGGAGGAGGCGTGTTCGAGGTCATGCTCGGCGACAACCTGGTCTACTCAAAGAAGGAAACCGGACGTCACACCGACTATGCCGAGGTTGGCCCGCTGGTGAGGGATCGGCTCACCTGACGCGGGATGTCGGATTGGTCTCAGACCCCACTAACCTCGACCTCTCATGAAGAACGGAACCAGCATGGCCGTCCTGGTCGGGGATCTCTTCCGCGGCGACGGCCCCTTCTCGACCATCGCCGACGACTTCGTCGCACAGCGCTGTGGCTTCTGCGACAACCCCGTTGATACGGACGCTCGCTTTGTCGGCGACGGCTTCTGGTGTTCCTCGTGTGCGAGCGCCCTGGCGGCAAGCGTCCGCTAGCGCCGCATCCGCCGGCGCAATTGGCGGCTCGAGCAAGAACGAGAAGTTCAGTCGAGCCAGAGCGGTTGGGATCTGTTTACATCGACCTCGACACCGTCTACATACGTGGCGAGCACCTGCGTCTCCGCGACTTGATCGGGAGTGATCGCCAGTGGATCCCGATCCACGACGATGAAGTCGGCGGGGCTTCCCACGGCCAGCGGTTCGGGTTCCTCGAGCGCCGTTGCCGCCCCGGATGTGTACATGGCGAGGGCGCTTTCGGCGGAAAGGGCCTGCCCGATCGACATGCCCGCGCGGTCCTGCGCCAGGGCCATTCCCAGCCATGGATCGGGGGGCTCCACCGGACAGTCGGAGCTTCCGGCCAGCACAGTGCCGGCGTCTTCCATTGCGGCAAACGGATAGGTGAGTTCGATCCGGTCGGGCCCGAGTCGCTGCTCCAGCCACGTCGCTTCGGAACCGAGAAACGGCGGCTGCACCGCCGCAATGATGCCAGATCTCCCGAGACGGTCGATGTCGGCCGCGGTCATCACCGACGCATGCTCGATACGCAGCTTGCGAGGAGCGGCACCCTCATCGATCAACTCCAGATACATGTCGATCAATTCTCCACAGGCCCTGTCCCCGATGGCGTGGATCGCCGATGCCCCGCCCAGTCGCAGACTCTCCACCGCAATTGAGCGGTCCAGGTCGGAGAGCCGCATGGTCCCCGAGGTGTCGACGTCGCTGAACCGGTCGTGCATGGCTGCGGTGTGGCCGCCGAAGCTGCCGTCGCCAAATCGTTTGATGCCACGCCACCTCAACCGCGGGCCCGCGGCGTCGATCCGTGCTTTGTTGATGGAAACAGTCTCGGGGGACTCTTCGATGACATACGCCGCCACTTTGATCGGCAACCGATCGGCGGCGTTGATCGTGATATCCACCTCGTTGCCGAGACTGGCCCATGCCCCGGCGCCGGTACGCAGCATCGCCCCGATCGATGTGACGCCTACGGCGGCCAACCGGCGCAGCGCCGAGAGCAGTTCATCGGTCGAGACGGCATTGCCGCCCTCGAATCTTTCGGCCACGATTTCGATGGCGGTCTCCCGCAGCACCCCGGTGGGCCTGCCTTCCTTGTCGCGGTCTATGGACCCGCCCACCGGATCGGGGGTCATCGAGTCAATCCCGGCGAGCACAAGTGCGGCGGTGTTGGCGATGGCCACGTGTCCGCAATAGCGGTGGGCCAGCAGTGGCCGTTCGGCGACCGCCGCATCGAGGACCAAACGATCGGGAAGCCGCCGTTCAGCGAGGGTCTCCTCGTTGAGCCGCATCCCGAGCACGGGGCCCGGGGCCAGGTCCGCAGCTGTGGCGAGCCGGGCCACGACTTCAGCGAAGTCGGCGGCCGTGGCCAGTGTCGTCCCCCGCAGCGCCGCCGCATAGGCAACGGGATGAAGATGAGCGTCGCGCATGCCGGGGAGAAGAACAGCCCCTTCGTAGTGGACCGGTGACTCGTAACCGGAGAAATCGCCCCTCGTGCCGACCGCCGCCACTCTGCCTCGTTCAACGAGGATGCAGTCCGATTCGGCGACGCCGGGTATCCGGCAGAGCTCGGCGCTGTAGAGCTTCGTTGTCATATTGCAGTCAACCTCACAGATGGGAAGGCAGCACCGGTTCGACCACCTCCCGGAGGCGCGTGTGCAGATGAGGGTTGGCGGCCACAAAGTGCTTGCCTTCGGATGAGAAGGGTTCGCCATGGCCGTCCGTGATAGTTCCCCCCGCCTCGGTGACCAGAAGTGCTCCGGCGGCCATGTCCCAGGGACCAAGGCCGTATTCCCAGTACCCGTCGAATCGACCGGCAGCGAGCCAGCCGAAGTCGAGGGCTGCCGAACCAAGACGTCTGACCCCGTTGACCTCGGCGAGCACCGCAGCCACGACCCGTCCGTACGCTGCTGCGTATCGGTCATGGTCGTAGGGGAACCCGGTGACGACGACGGCCCGGTGCATCTTGGTCGTGCTCGAAACGGATATCGGTTCGCCATCACAGGTCGCTCCGCTGCCGCGTTCGGCCGCAAACACTTCATCGCGCATCGGGTCATGTACGACGCCGACCAGCGGTTCGTCACCGTCGTACAGCGCGACTGAGATCCCAATATGGGGGATGGCGTGGACGAAATTGACTGTGCCGTCGAGGGGATCGATGATCCAGCGGCGACCCTCCGACGGCCGACTGCTGCCTTCCTCTCCGAGCAGCCCGTCCTCGGGTCGATGCGTCGTCAGGATGTCGACGATCGCGGCCTCGGAGGCCCGGTCCACCTCCGTCACCGGGTCGAGCCGTCCCTTCTGCTCCGTCGTGCGGTGCTTTCCGAAGCCATCACGGACGATGGCGGCACCGGTTGCCGCGGCCAGTTTTGCGAGTTCAAGGTCGTTCATGGTTTGCAGCCTACGGCACCGCAGAACCCTCGGATATCTCGCCGCACGATCTGTTGTCCGCGGCTTGCTCGCGTTCGTCGCCCCGACACCATTCCTGTGGGGCCTGCGCCGGGCAGACAACGCTGGGGCCGCTCTCGGTGTCGGTTTCGTCTACGGGGCGGTGTTCTTTGGGCTTCTGCTGCGATGGATAGCGGTGCTGGGCATGGTGGCGTGGATTCCCCTCACGCTGTGGCTGGCGGCAATGGCGGCGGCATATGGACTGCTCGTGTGGACGTTCCGCCTGTGGCCGCCGGGCCGCTGGTGGCTGATCGTCGTCGGCGGCTGGGCTTTGTGGGAGCTGGTCCGCTCCTACTTCCCATGGGGCGGGTTCCCCTGGGGATCTGTCGGCTACGCCGCCGCCGGCAACCCCGGGCTGATAGGAGCCGTTCAGTGGGTGGGACCTTCCGGATGGTCGGTTCTGGCCGTTGGGGTGGCCGCCGGTCTTGCGCTGATTGTCGAAGACGCCGGAAACTGGCGACTGTTCGTAGATCCTGCCGTCATCGTGCTGCTCCTGGTCATGGGAGGTGTGCTGTTCCCGCCGCACACCGACGGTGAAGTTCTCACCGTTGCGATCATCCAGGGCAGTTCACCGTGCCCGCAGGTCCACTGCCAGAACGAGAACCAGCGAATCTTCGAGCGACATCTCGAGCTGTCTCGTCAGATACCCCGAGATTCGGTCGATCTCACGGTTTGGCCGGAGAACTCGTTCGGGACGCCGTTTGACCCCATCGGCAACGAGGACATCGACCAGGACCTCAAGATAGAAGCGCAACGGCTCGGCGCCTACATGCTCGTTAGCGGCACCCATCGCGTCGATTCCGAGTTCTTCGTCAATGCGAACATCGTGTATACGCCGATCGGCACCCAGGTCGGAAGGTATGACAAGCAACATCCGGTCCCGTTTGGTGAGTACGTCCCGCTGCGCGGCCTATTCAGCTTCATTCCGCAACTCGACCAAGTGCCTCGCGACATGATCCCGGGATCGGGGCCGGTTGTGTTTCCCATACAGGGTGGCGTGCTCGGTTCGGTGATCTCGTTCGAAGGTGCGTTCAGCCGCAAGGTGCGCCAGGCGGCAGCGGCCGGGGCCGAACTGATGGTTGTGGCAACCAACGAGAGCAGCTACGGCCCCGATGCGCCGGCGTCAGACCAGTTCATCGAGATGGCCAGGGTCAACGCCGCCGCCGTAGGTCAGGATCTTGCCCTCGCCGCAATCACCGGCAAGTCGACGTTCATCGAAGCTGAAGGCACGGTCGGTATCAAGACCGAACCGCTCGAGGAGACGGTCATCGTTGCCGACCTCCAGTTCCGCAACGCCGGTCCGACCATCTTCACCCGATTCGGTGATTGGCTCGTCTTCATCGCCCTCGCCGGAGGGGCCGCCGCCATCTTTACTCCCGGGCCGGGACGACCCGAAGGTGGTCTGCGGGGCGGCCGCCGCCGCTAGAAGCCTGTCGAACAATGTCAGTTTGGCCTCGCAGCCGCGTCTGTAACCGGGCGTTCTTCGTGGCCGAACGAGTCCGCACGCCATTTGTCCAGCAGTCTCCTAGAAGCTCAGGCTTCGTACGCTGCCAATCCGTCGGCGAGGATGTCTATGCCCTTGTCCAGTTCGTTTGTGGAGACGTTCAGCGGGGGGATGAAGCGGATGATGTTGGTGTCGGGTCCACACGGCAGGATCATCAGGTCATGATCCAGGGCGTACTTGCCGATTGCCGTATAGGCGTCCGGATTTGGCGTGTGCCCATCGTCTCCGACGAGCTCGACGCCGATCATCAGGCCGAGACCGCGCACATCACCAACGGTGCGGAACTCGCCCTTCAGTTCGTTCCATCTGTCGAAGGCGTGGTCGGACAGTTTTGGCACCTGGGGCACGACGTCTTGCAGCGCCTCGATTGTTGCCGCGGAAGCCGCACACGAGATCGGGTTCCCCCCGTACGTTGTTCCGTGGGAACCCATCGGCCAGGAGTCCATCAGTTCCTTCGCCGCCCCGAAAGCAGACAACGGAAGTCCGTTGGCAATGCCCTTGCCCATTATGAGAATGTCGGGCCTGATGTCGTAGATCTGGGAGGTGAACCACTTCCCGGTGCGACCAAAGCCCGTTTGCACCTCGTCGAACGCCAGCAGGATCCCGTGTTCGTCGGCCCGGTCCCGCAGCCCCTGCAAGAACGTGTTCCCACCCGGGTAGTAGCCGCCTTCCCCCTGCATGGGCTCGACGAGAAAGGCGGCGACCTCACCAGGGGTCACAACGTGCTTGAGCGTGTAGTCGAGTTCTTCCAGCGCCCGGGCGGAGGCAGCCTCCTGGTCCATTTTCCACCGGAAGGGCCATGGGTAGGGGCTGACGAAGACCGACCCGACCAGCGGGTGGTAGCCCTGCCGGTATCGGGCCTTGGAAGTCGTGTACGAGACCGATCCCATCGTCCTGCCGTGGAACCCTCCACGGAAAGTGATGATGCCCTGTCTGCCGCTGGTCTTTCTCGCCAGCTTCATGGCACCCTCGACTGCTTCGGCGCCCGAATTCATCGGGAAGAAGGATTCGATACCGTCGGGAGTGATCTCCTTGAGGTTCTCCGCCCACCGGACCAGCGAGTCGTATCTGAAAGTGGAGCCGGAATGCCACACCTGGTTCACCTGGTCGATGATTGCGCGCTTCACGTGCTCGGGCTGATGGCCGAGGTTGGAGACTGCGATGCCGCACGTGAAGTCGAGGATGCGGCGGCCCGTCGTCGTGACAAGCCACGAGCCCTCGGAGGCAACGACGGTCTCGTCGGTCTCGAAGGCGAAGAGAGGGGCGATTACTTGGTTTTGGCGTGCTACCAGGTCGGTCATTTCGGGCTCCTATCGGGGAAGGCGGACGGATGAACGAGTCGCAGCCGTCATGGAGCCGCAAAGAGGTGACGGCGTCTATCGAATGGTCGCTGCGTCCGCATGTCGTCATTGTGACACATGATTCGAACCGGTGAACCCAGAATGCCGGGGACGGGTCAGATTTTCACCTCCGGCGGGTAGCGGCAGCGAGACAGAGAACACATGAAGCTTCTGCCTGAGAAGGCCGATGGAACTGACATGGCCGTCACCGGAGTCTCGAGACGATCCCTGACCATCGTCCTCCCCGCATACAACGAGGAGGCGTTGATCGCTCGCACTCTCGACCAGGTGAGGGACTACCTCATTGGTATCGAGGACCGGTACGAATGGGAGATCCTTGCGATCAACGACGGTAGCCGGGATCGCACCGGCGAGATCCTCGATGGCTACGCTGCCGCCGACGAGCGGATACGCGCCCTCCACCACCACACCAACTTCAATCTCGGGCAGGCGCTCCGATATGCGTTCTCCAACGCCCGTGGCGACTACACGAT
Organism: uncultured Acidimicrobiaceae bacterium; assembly: GCA_947258985.1. Taxonomy (GTDB): domain Bacteria; phylum Actinomycetota; class Acidimicrobiia; order Spongiisociales; family UBA5794; genus JAAETI01. The sequence goes on along the minus strand of CAMYKI010000054.1, from coordinate 14,844 downwards.
CGTCCTCGACTCCGACCTCAGCTACGGCCCGGAACACATCGGGCTGCTCGCCGATGCAATCGTCGAATCGCACGCCAAGGTCGTTATCGCCTCACCGTACGTCAAGGGTGGCAAGGTGACCGCAGTGCCCTGGTTTCGGGAGAAGCTGAGCCGCTGGGCCAACAGGTTGCTGTCAATGAGTGCAAAGGGCCATTTTTCGACACTTACCGGGATGGTGCGGGCCTACGACACCGTCTTTCTACAGAAACTCAATCTGAAGGCATGGGACTTTGAGATCAATACCGAGATCATCTACAAGGCGCAGGTTCTGCGGGCGTTGATAATCGAGGTGCCGGCACACCTCGATTGGAGCGAGCAGCTGGAGGTGCCGGAACGAGGATCGAGCATCCGGGTCATGCGCGGCATACTGGGTCAGGGATTCTCCAGCTTCCTCTTCCGCCCGTTCGTGTACTTCATCGCTCCGGGACTCATCGTTCTCGTCGCCGCCCTCTATTCCCTCGGTTGGGCGGGTTGGCACACGTTCCAGGAGCTGCTCAACGTTCCCCCCGGCGCCGAATCCAGCTTCTCGGCAGCCGTCGCCCGGGCGTATGCGCTCTCGCCGCACAGTTTTCTCGTCGGCGGCATCGCTCTCCTGGTATCGATCCAGCTCGTGAGTTTGGGAATCATCTCGGCGCAGCAGAAGCGGTACTTCGAAGAATCATTCCATCTGGGAACCTCGGTGTTGAGCAACACCATCCAGTGGCGTGAGGATCGTGTTCGGCGTTAGTCGGGTCGCTTCATGAGGTCGGCGGGGCTCTTCTCCTTCAGTGCGTGGAGACTCTCGACATATGAGCCGAGGGAGGTCGTCGTGTAGCGCTCCTGCCACATGCCGAGAAACTCCGCCATCAGGTCGAGCTTGCGTTTCGATTCGATGTTCATCCCGGGGAAGAAAGCCAGGTCCGGTTCGTCATCAGAGCCGAGGAAGTCCAGTGGGTGCAGCAGCAGCGATGGGGTCGTGCCGGCGACCTTGCACATGGTGAGGGCCATTCTCCAGTACAGACGAGCGAGAGCAGGCGACTTGCCGCCGAGGTACAGCAGGTAGCTGAAATGAATCGGGACCCTGAAGAGCGGCATCGTCGTTACCGGCACCTCGACCAGCGATGCCCCGCTGCTGAGCATCCATCGGTATGGCCGATTGGAGCGGAAGGCGTCCTTCATGGTGCCGAAGAGTGCCTTGCGCTTCTCTTTCTCCTCATCGGAGAGGTTGCTGGTGCGCAGGTAGTAGAACCGCCCCACCGGATTGAGGGCGTTGGGAAACGTGGTGGCGTCGTAGCGGTAGTCCAGCGAGGCAAGCACGTCCAGGGTTTCTTCAGAGAGGCTGAAACCGGGACCGCGAAATCCCACAGCCGTTTCCCCGGTTGCCTCCCCGATGGCGTGATGAGCCCGGCTCAGTTCGTCCTTCAGGTCCGCCGGCGTGTACTGGTGCAACCAGGGCTCGTGAAGGAAGCTGTGGTTCCCGATCTCGTGTCCGGCAGCGGGTATCGAGGCGAGGAGGTCGTGATGCCCGGCCATCTCGGCATCCTTGCCAACTATGAACCAGGTGATGCTGAGGTCTCGCTCCGCCAACACCGAGAGTGCCCGGGGGACGATGGTTTCGAGATAGGTGGGGAAGCTACGCCAGGCATCGTCACCGTGGGTCTTCAGGTACGACCACTTGTTGTCCAGATCGAGTGAAAGGGGTGCAAACGCCTTGCTCATGCGATGACTTCTTTCGCCGGTGTGGTCATGGAACGAAGTACCGGTATCGCGTTTGCGATGACTCCGAGGGTTTCATCGACGTTGAGAGTGCCGTGCAAGATCTGGGCGGACGACACGATGGCGACATTCGGCACCGAGGTCTTTATCGAGGGTATCGATGCGGAGTGATTGATCACCGAAACGGCAAGCACGTGCCGTACCCGGGACACCTTGGCTTCCGTGATGTCGGCCTTTTCGAAATGGGGATATATCCGGCGGAGCGCCTCGACGGATCGCTCGACAACCTCAGCGTCGCTCCATTCCCACGCCTCATCGTCCGCCGTCGTGTAGCGGGGGAGGTAGACCAGGCTCTTCCCGCCGAAGGTGTCCGGATTCACCAATGTGGTCATCTCGATGACGCCGGTGAAGGGGAACCCGTCGTCGGTGATGTTTGTCACGTAGAAGTCGCTGAGAGGCCGATCGAGAACGAGCGAAGTGCAGACAATCCCCTGATAGACGATCCGCTCGAGGTTGGTTCGCTCGGCCGCGGTGAGATCGGGGATGATCCCGGCGGCCGTTGGTGCGGGCGTTGTTACAACAACCTTGTCGAATGAGTGTCGTTCGCTGCTGCTGAGGACGACCTCCACGCCGCCCTCGGAGTCCGGCACAACCCGGTCTACGCGGGCGTCGGTCATGACGGCAACGTCGCGCTCCATCGCAGCCTCGAGTAGCGCATCGAGGATGCGGGCATAGCCGGTGCGCACAAAACCGAGTTTCTCCACTTTGGCCCCAGACGTTCGGGCACGGTAGAGGCGTTTCATGATCGCCCAGATGAAGGCGGCGGACGCTTGCTCGGCATTGTCACCTAGTTTGGAGCGCAGCAACGGCTTCCAGAAGTTGTTGTAGGCGTTCTTGCCCGACCAGCGCGACAACCACCGGGCGGCCGAAATCCTCTCCAGCCGACGCCAGTTGTTGATCCTCGAGGCGTACAGCATGGTTACGCCCAGACGTACCTTGTCGACCAGCCGCAGCGACGGCAGGGCCAGGAACTCCTTGGTACTGGAAACGGAATAGAGCGTGTCGTCGGCAAACAGCCCGGTGGATGACCTTCGCCAGATGAGCTCGTCGCCGATTCCGAGCTCTTCGATCAGGCTGATCAGTCGGGTGTCGGTGGGAAGGATGACGTGATAGTGCTTGTCCCACCGGGTGCCGGCGATAGGCCAGGTAGCGGCAAGCCCACCCGGTTCGGTGCCCGCCTCGAACACAACGACACGATCGCCGCTCTGGGCGAGCTGTCGTGCCAGTTCGAGGCCGAGTACGCCCCCACCGACTATTCCCCACTTGGTTCTCTGGCCCGTCACGCTATTCCTGTCGTCCTATTCGGAACGATATTCATTCCGGGTGCCTGTTCTGTTGATCTGATCGGTGATGACCTCTAGCTCGTTACTAGATGGTCCACGATGCGGCGGGCGGCGTTGCCGTCCCCGTAGAGCTCGGGATGGGGATGCCGCTCACGCAGGGCCGCTTCGACTGCGGCCTCGATGGCGAGCGGGTCCGCTCCGGTGAGTCTGTTCCATCCCGTCTCGACGGTCTCGATCCATTCCGTCTCGTTGCGCATGGTGATGCAAGGGGTCTTCAGCCAGTAGACCTCCTTTTGGAGCCCGCCCGAATCCGTGAGGACGGCGGCTGCCTCACCGGCGAGCGCCATGGCGTCGGCGTGACCGATTGGCTCGACGAGGCGTACTCCAGTTGGCATGTCAAGACCCTCCAGGAGCGGCCGGGTCCTCGGGTGAGCGGGAAACACAACTGGATAATGAATGGTCGCCCGCCGGAGCCCTTCCAGGATGGACTGCAGTCGACCGGCATCGTCGGTGTTCTCGGCGCGATGGACCGTTGCCAGAAAGAACCTGCCGGGGGCAACGCCGAATCGCTCCAGGGTTTGGGCAACGTCGACGGTGCGCATCGTCCACAGGAGGGAATCTCGCATGAGGTCTCCGACGACGTGGACGCAGTTCCTGAGCCCCTCTGCGCGCAGGTTGTCAGCCGCGACCTCACCGGGGCAGAAGAGCCATGTGGAGAGATGGTCGGTCACCACCCGGTTCAGCTCCTCCGGCATCGTCCGGTTCCATGAGCGGAGTCCTGCTTCGACGTGGGCAACCGGGATCCCGAGCTTGGCTGCCGAGAGCGCCGCCGCCAGGGTCGAGTTGGTGTCTCCGTGGGTAATGACCAGATCGGGCCGCTCCGTCAGATAGACGTCATCAAGGCCGGCGAGCATCGCTCCGGTCTGGACGCCGTGCGAACCGGAGCCGACGTTGAGATGATGAGCCGGTTCGGGCAACTCCAATTGTGAGAAGAACACCTGCGACATCTCGTAGTCGTAGTGCTGGCCGGTGTGGACGAGGGCGCCGACGATGTCCTTGCGTGCGGTGATTTCCCGCGCCAGCGGGGCGGTCTGCACGAATTCCGGCCGGGCTCCGACAACGGTCAGAGTCTTCAGCGGCATATGTACTTGGGTTCCGCCACCTGTGGCGGACCTTGACGTCCCAACAGTTCCTCTGCCATCTCCAGAACACCGACGCCGTCGGCGAGGGGTACTACCGGAGCATTTGGGTCGCCGAGCACAGCATCCCGGAAGCCCTCGAGTTCGACCGTGAGCGGCTCGCGTTTGTGGAGCGCAAAGGTTGTCCGATTTCCCTCGGCCACGCCGCGAAGACGGCTCAGATCGTCCCACTCCGTGGGTAGCTCGCCGTTCTCGAAGAACGTGAGGTCTGCCGACAGTAGATCGGCGACAAACGCCCCACGCATACCGACAACCCTGATGTTGCGTTCTTTCACCGGGCTGACCCAGTTGACGCTCATTGTCGCCACGGAACCGGAATCGAGTACCCCGATTACCTCGATCAGGTCCTCACGTGGTCCGTTGACCACCGACTGAGAGACCGAGTGCATCGACTGAAATGGCCCGCAAAGCCATCGGATCAGATCGATATCGTGCGTCGCCAGGTCGAATACGACGCCGACGTCATTGATTCTGCCGGGATATGGCCCCACCCGCCGCGTGCTGATGGAGTAGACCTGGCCCAACTCGTTGAGATGGAGGCGCCGCCGCATCTCGATGAGGGCGGGGTTGCACCGCTCGACGTGGCCGACCACGCCCACCAAACCGGCATTGTCGAACGCCTTGGCCAGTCGGCGCGCAGCATCGACGCTATCGGCCACCGGCTTCTCGATGAGGGCGTGCACACCTGCAGCCGCCAGGGCCACGCCGACCGCTTCGTGGTGTTTCGAAGGGACCGCAACCGAAGCAGCATCAATGCCCAGTTCGAGGAGTTCTGCAACGCCGGCCACGTTGGGCACGCCGACGGCGGCCCGCCAGTGGTCGCCTGCCGGGTCGGCGACGCCGACCAGTTCGACGCCTTCCATCTGACGCCAGATGCGGGCGTGATGCCGCCCCATTGCCCCCACGCCTATGACCCCTACACGCAAAGTCATGTCTTGCCTCCAGTTTCTATTGCATCGATCACCCGCTCGACTTCCCGGTCTGTCAGGTCTGGCCGTATCGGGACGGAGAGCACCTCATCGGCGGCTTGCTCCGTTTCGGGCAGGGGTGAGTCGTTCTTGTATCTGGCGAATGCTTTCTGGAGGTGGCACGGGATCGGGTAGTAGATGCCGTACCCGATGCCGGCGTCCTCGCACGCCGATGCGAAGTGATCGCGGCGCTCGCTGCGAATGGTGTATTGGTGATAGACGTGGTGCGTCGTTGGCGCGTTCTGCGGGATGCTCACCGTGCCCGCCAGGTGGAGGTCGTAGACCGCGGCGGTCCTTCTTCTCCGACCGTTCCAGCCTTCGAGCTTGCCCAGCTGTATCCGCCCCATGGCCGCCGCGATGTCGGTCATGCGAGCGTTGGTTCCTACCCGGTCGTGGTGATAGCGCTGTTCCATCCCGTGATTGCGGAGAAGCGACACCGCCCTGGCGAGTACCGGGTCGCGGGTGGTGACCATGCCGCCCTCGCCGGTAGTCATGTTCTTCGTCGGGTAGAAGCTGTAGGTAGCGAGATCGGAGAGCGCTCCCACCGGGAGGTGGTCGCGCCGGGCTCCGTGAGCTTGGGCGGCGTCCTCGATGAGGCGGAGGTCGTGGGCGGCTGCCAGGTCGGCCAGTGGCCCCATCCGGGCCATGTGGCCGTAGAGGTGGACGGCGATGATTGCCCTGGTGCGATCGGAGATCATGGCGGCGGCGCTTTCCGGGTCAATGCAGAACGAGGATTCCTCGATGTCCGCAAAGACGGGTATCCCGCCGGCCATCACCACGGCGTTGGCCGTGGCGGCGAACGTGAATGAGGGCACGATTACCTCGTCGCCGTGCTCGAGATCGATCGCCTGTAGCGCCAGCAGCAATGCCAGCGTGCCGTTGGCGACGGCAACGGCGTGACCGGCATCCAACTCGGCGGCAAATTCGGTTTCCAGGGCGGCGACCTCGGATCCCTGGGCGATCTGTCCCGAGCGCAGTACACGGGTGACGGCGGCGATCTCCTCATCGCCGATTATCGGAGCCGCGAGGTGAATCATCGCCCCACCTCCGCGAGTCCCTGTGCCGTGGACTCATAGCGCAGGCCTGCGTCATCAACCCAGTGATCACCGTCGGATGCGAGCCGCCGTCCGTCCCTGCCGACCCATCCGATGTGTCGTGCCGGGTTGCCGGCGACCAACTCGTGGCACAAGACATCACGTGTGACGATCGCGCCGGCCCCGATGAGGGCCCATTCTCCGACTTTGACACCGGCGACGATGACGGCTCCGGCGCCGATGCTGGCGCCGTTGTCCACAGAGACTCCTCCAGCGTCCCAATCCTCTCCCGTCTGCTTCGTGAGATCGGGATTGACCGCTCGCGGATTGCGATCGTTGGTGAGTATGGCCCCGGGGCCGACGAAGACACCGTTGCCGAGGGTGGCCGGGGCGAAGATCTGCGCGCTGTTCTGAATCTTGGAGAGGTCGCCGACCGTCACGTCCGTGTCGATGAAGGCATTGCTTCCTATGACGCAGCCCGTTCCGATAGTGGCGCCGGCGCGGATGTGGGCGCGGTACCACACAAAGGTGTGCTCCCCAACGGTTGCCCCTGATTCGACGCGGGCGTCATCGGCGATCATCGAGTGCCTCGCAGACGAATTTCGGTTGGCTGCTTGATTCTGACCATGTCCTGGTTGCCGTCGAATAGGGAGCGCGGCGGACCAATGGCCCGCGGCGAAGGACGGCCTCAGAACTGTTATCGACACCGAAGCGATGTGTCCTGAGGGGATGTAGGTGACAAACCGTCAGATCCCTGGCCATGGTTCCGGACCCCCGCGTCGGCCCTTCCGGGCCGACGTATTCCGTAACAGCCATGATCGCCGCACCGCGATGGATTGCTCGGAGTCACCTACCGATCTGGCCGGTTCTTGGGCATAGATCCCTCGTGCCGAGCACCCCCATGCCCGATCGTGGGTATCAGCGAGAACCGTTGCCGGCCTGCGGGGCGTTGCTCGCGGCCGGCTGGGACCTCTGCTCGAGTGTCTTCAGCAATTCGGCCCCGGCGATGAAGATCTGTGCCAGGTAGTAAAACCAGGTGAGAATCACTACAACCCCGCCCGAAACGCCGCTGACCGAGGCAGTGCCCCAGTTATTGAAGTACCTGCCGACCAGCCAGGTACCGAACACCATGAGGAGTCCGATGAGAGCCGACGCTATCAACGTGTTGCGCCAGCCCGGTCGTTCTTCGACCAGCAGTTGGAGCAACACTGCGATCGCCAGCCAACCGAGCCCCCAGGTAGCGGCGCTTATCAGCAGATCATTCAAGTGGAAGATCTCACCGATGCTGCCCCCGAGAAGCTCATCGACGACCATCGCAACCGTTTGCACCGCAAAGCTTGCCACCAGGACCACACCGGCGAGTAGGACGATGCCAAATGCCAATGCACGTCTCCGGATCGTGAATCGAAATCCGCTGCGGACGGGAATATCCCAGATGACATTGAGAGCGTCCTGCAAAGCGACGAAGAGGAGCGAAGCGCCGAAGATGCCGACCACGGCGCCTATCGCTGCCAACCCGCGCGATGTTGAAGCGACATCGAGGGTGCCGGCGGATGAGGCAATGAATTCGGCCGATCCCTTGGTGACATCGCCGAAAAGGGCTTCGACACTTCCGGCCAGGAAATCGCGGATCTGCACTTCGGAGAACACCATGCCGGCGACGCCAATGGCGCTTGTGAGGAGGGGAACGGCGGCGAACACCCCGTAGTAGGCAAGACCGGCACCAAGACGAATGGCTCGATCCTCCCGCCAGTTTTCATACGTATCGCGCAGCAGTGCGTACAGTGCGGCGGCGGTGTTGCGGATCGATCTCATGAATCTGTGCCTGGCCCGGTTTTCCCACCGGGTTTCGACTTCTTCTCAGGCCGTAGGTTGTTGAGGACCACGAGGCATGATGACCACCGCGGCAACCGCAATAGTCACACCGGAGAGAGGTGCCGTACTGCAGCAAGGCAGGAGTTTGACCTCGACCAATGGTTCCCGATACATCGCGCTCGAGTTCTCTGATGCAGTCATGGCACACCTTTCGAAACGACGATACCAGTCGGCGATTAGCAGCGAAGTTTGGGTGCCGTGGCGGCGATTGGGGCCGGCGTGCCAGAATCGGGCGTCGATACCGGTTGGGATAGGGACTCTATGAATCGTTGGCATGGGCCGCTGGTGCGAGCTTCGGACTGGGCGTGGCGGATACTCGTTGTGGTGGCGCTCGCCGCCGTCCTGGTGTGGGTCGGGATCTCGCTGGCTGCGATCGTCGTTCCCGCCCTGCTGGCGGTTGCGGTGATTCCGGTGGGGCGCCCCCTTGTCGAGAAGCTACAGAGTCGTATTCCAGGTGCACTTGCGGCGGCTCTGGTTCTGCTTCTGGCGCTGGCGATCCTCGGCCTTACCGGATGGCTCATGATCGCTTCGATTGCGGCAAATTGGCAGGCGTTATGGGATGGCATGGCCGAGGCAGTCGTCGTTGTCGCCGACTGGATGGACACAACAATCGGGGCCCTGACCGACGCTCAGCTTGCCGAGATACGCGAGAACATGACCGACCTGATCGGAACCGTTTCTTCGGTTCTCGTAGGCGGGGCGACCCGGGGAGTTGTGGTCATCGGGTCCTTGCTCGTGGGATTCTTCTTCTTCATTGTCACTCTCTACTTCGGTTTGCGGGACTGGCCGCAGTTCACGGACTGGGTCGTTCGCAATACGTCGGATGAAACGAAGCCGCGAGCGCGACTCTTCTTGGACCGTTACGACGTCGTCCTGCGCAACTACTGGAAGGGCCAGGCCTTGATAGGGGTATTCGATGCAGTTGCGCTCGGTCTTGCTCTGTGGCTGATCGGTGTTCCGTTGATTGCTCCGATTGCGGTGTTGACGTTCGTCGTATCGTTCATCCCGTACGTGGGAGCGGTGGTGGCGACGGTGCTCGCGGTGACCGTCGCCCTGGGGACGGAAGGCGGGGGGGCGGCTTTGCTCGTGCTGGTCGTGTGCCTGCTCATCTTCAATACCGGTGAGAACCTGATGAGGCCGTGGCTGGTCGGCGAAACGATCGAGATGCCGACCTTTGTTGTCTTCATCGTCAGCACGGTTGGGGTGCTAGTTGCCGGCGCTCTCGGGGCAGTGCTCGCCATCCCGGTGGTCGCGCTGTTACTCGAGGCGCAGCGGATCTTCATGGCCGATGCCCATGAACAGGTAGCCCTCGAAGAGGCCTGATCCTGATTTCCGCTAGACAGAGCGACGGAGAAGAGAAAGGCCAGGCCACCGACGAGGGCAGACGACCCCCGCAAGGTGGGCGGGGTGACCAACCGACTCCAGGCGAACTCGGCCTCGAACGGCGCCATATCATCGTCGAAATCGGCGAACTCGTCGGCCGCTGGAGCCTCGTTCTGCTGTGCGATGGGTTCTTTGCTCAGCAGAGCACCTGTTCGTCGGTTGGGGCATATCCGGTTGGACCCCTTGCCCGGCTGTGTGATCGTCCTTTCCGTCTAGGCGGTGGGTACAATCGTCGCACCGCCGAGAGTGGCGGTTGCTGCCCCGAGGATGCCGTATGAGATTGCGTAACCCATTTGCCGGCTTTAAGTCGCCGTTCCAGCGGGAGACTTTGCGTGAGGACGGAGTTGCCGGCTTGGTGCTCGGAGTAGAAAGCATCCCGGATGGGTTGGCCGGGGGCCTGCTTGCTACGGTCAACCCGCTCTACGGCCTCTATGCCTACATGTTCGGTACTTTCACCGGGGCGCTCCTGACCAGTTCTGCGTTCATGGCTGTTCAGGCAACGGGGGCGATGGCCATCGTCGTTTCGGATGTGCCCCAGATCCACGACAGCGACGATCCCTCGCGAGCACTTTTCACCCTTGCGATCATGACCGGCCTCGTGATGCTCATCGCGGGCATCTTCACGCTCGGCTCAATCCTTAGGTTCGTGTCCAACGCTGTGATGGTCGGGTTTATCAATGCCGTCGGCATCAACATCGTGCTCGGGCAGTTCGATAGCTTCACCGGATACACCTCCGACGGACCCAACCGCGTGCTCCGGGCAATCGATACGATCTTCAGCCCGTTGCAGTTGCACTGGCCGACGGTGCTGATCGGCGTCGCCACGATGGTCTTGATCATCGTGCTCGAGAAGACCCGACTCGGGCCCCTCGGCATAGTCGCTGGAATCGTGGTGACGTCGGCCGTGGTCGAGATATTCGGTATGGACAAGGTCGCTCAGTTGCGCGACATCGCGGAGGTTCCGAGGGCGCTACCGCTGCCGGGACTGCCGGATCTGAGCCTGATTCCCGGCCTGCTGATTCCGGCGGCGGCGCTGGCGTTCGTCGGCCTGGTACAAGGCGCCGGGATCTCGGCGAACTTCGTGAATCCGGACGGCAGTTACCCGGACGCATCTCGCGACTTCATCGGTCAGGGAGCGGCCAATGTCGCCTCGGGCTTCTTCCAGGGCATGCCTGTAGGCGGATCGATGTCGGCAACGTCTCTGGTTACGGGAGCGGGAGCCAAGTCGCGCCAGGCGAACCTCATTGCGGGAATCGTGATGGCGGTTCTGGTCCTGGTCCTCGGCGGCATGGTCGGCCTGATTGCCATGCCCGCCATTGCCGCCTTGCTGATGGTGGTCGGGTACCGCACGGTGAAGCCGCACGACCTCATCTCAGTCTGGAAGACCGGCCACACGCAGCAGGTGGTGATGGGCGTCACCTTCGTACTCACGATGATCATCCCGCTGCAGAACGCTGTTGTAGCCGGTGTTGGTATCTCCGTCATCCTGTTTGTCATTAGGCAGTCGAATCAGGTGACCCTCAAGCAGCGGTTCGTCCGCGAGGACGGCGTGGTGATCGAACAGACGCCTCCCGACAAAGTCGGCGCCTATGAGGTGATCGTCCTGCAGCCGTACGGCAGCCTGTTCTTCGCCGCCGCCGCCGTCTTCGAGGACGGGCTACCCGATGTGGACGAGGAGTCCCGCGGGTCCGTAGTGATACTGCGGCTGCGGGGTCGCAGCGACATGGGATCCACCTTCATGGAGGTTCTATCTCGCTACGGCGAGTCGCTCAAGCTAGTCGGCGGCAAGCTGGTCATCGTGTCCGGCGACGACCAGCTGAATAAGCAATTGGCAGTCACCGGGGTCACGGCCGTCGTTGGCGTTCGCAACATCTACACCAGCGATGAGCGGGTCGGTGCCACCGTGCGTCGTGCTCGTGAGGAAGCCGTTGCCTGGGTTGCGGAGAACCGTCCCGGGTCGGCATAGCGCGGTAAGAGATGGCCGAATCATCCGATCCCGCACCAACCGTGATCGTGGCGCGCCGCGTCCGATCCGGATGTGAGGACGAGTTCAAGGCATGGCACCGGCGAATTCGTGCGGCGGCAAGCGCTCATCCGGGTTACTTGAACAGCGAGTTACAGCCTCCGGACTCGGCGCATCCCGACGAATGGGTGACCGTCTACTCGTTTGCCGATGCGGACCGGCTGAATGAGTGGCTGAGTTCCGAAGAGCGGAGTCGTATCGAAGCCGAAGCCGGGGACATTCTCGATGGACCCGCTCGCGAGCAGAGGGTTGCCACGCTCAGAACCGCTCCCGAGCCCGTCACCGTGGTCTTCTCGCAGCGGGTCGCGGCCGATGGCGGTGCCGCTTTCGGCTCTCTTTACGCGGATGTGGAGAGGAAACTGGAAGCGTTTCCCGGGTTCCTCGGCTCGGAGCTACTTCTGCCGGTGGCAGGGATCCAGGATGATCATGTCATCGTTGCTTCGTTTGCCTCCCGGTCCGACCTGGACCGCTGGCTCGGTTCGGACCAGCGCAGCGCCTGGCTCGAAGATGCCGCCGGGTTGATCGAGGGGGACAGGACGATCAACGTCGTTGGTGGTTTCGGAGGCTGGTTCCCCGCCGCCGGACGTGATCGTGAAGGCCCGAAACGGTGGAAGCAAGCGGCCGCCGTGTTGTTGGCGCTCTTCCCCGTATCCCTGCTGATAACGGCAATCCGCTCTGAGGTGGCCCCGGACATGAACATGGTCCTGGCGGTGTTCATTGCCAATGTGCTCGGTGTGGCCGCTCTGTCCTTTGTCCTCATGCCACTGGTGACGAAGTGGCTGGCGGGATGGCTGAGTCGCTGAGGGGAGAGAGCGTTCCCGAATATCGTGCGCTGGCGATCACCCTACGGCGTCGCCCCGGAGCAGGTCGCTGTTTCTGCGTCACATACGAGGTGACACGTGGTCATCAACCACGATGACGCCAACCGCGAGTACTCCCACGCGAGCGAGGCAGGCACCTTTGAGCACGGGAACCGACCTCGACACTGCAGCGCGCCTGGGCTGGACCGTCACCAGCTTGCGAGATGACCGGCTCACGGTCTTCGGCGGCTGAACTCAGCCGGAGTCCGCTACAACTCGGCGGCGATCTTCCCAATCATGCGGATCTGGAATGCCCGGATCATGTCGAGCAAGCCCCGCATGATCGCCCACATTCCGGCGAATACCAGAAGTATGTATGCCTTGTCGAAGAAGAACTGCCCGCCCGCCCAGAAACCGATCACGAGCATGAGGATGCCGGCCACCAGGGTCAGCCACCAGAAGTCATTGAGACCGTGCATGGCCAGGGCCTCGACGATCCAGATGATGCCGACGAAGGCGAAGAGGAATCCGAGCATATCGGCGACGTTGCCAAACGCTTTGGCGGGATTGATCATCGCGGTTGCTCCGGCCACCACCAGCACGGTCCCGAACGCCCCCCACAGCCACTTCCAGCCTTCGGCGTACATGGCGATGAGCAAATACTGGATTCCCGCAACGAAGAGCATGGCACCGACGATGAAACCGACAGTCCGCACAGAAGCGGCGTCCAGTTGGAGGATGATCATCGCGACGAGGATCCAGGCAATGCCGGCAACCATCCACAGCCACCACCACCTGGCGACGTCGGAAGCGACCTCTTTGACTTCTTCCCGGGTGGCCATACCTAACTCTCCCACTTCGCGTTGGATCGAGTCTATCGGAGCTCGCAAGAGAGTCCGTCCCGCCGATCGGGCGAACGAGCGGGGCGGACACCAACTCACTACGGTTCCGGCACGGGAGGGGCTCAATTGAACCAGCGATCACCTGCAAACGATGTCACTCAGGCCCAGTCGGCGACTCGGTCGTTCGGTTGGGAGATCTGGCTGACGGCGGCGGGCATTGTGGCGCTACTGCTTGCCGTGTCGGGCAGGTATGGCTTCCATCGTGACGAGTTGTACTTCATCGTGGCCGGGCGCAATCTCGACTGGGGCTTCGTCGACCAACCACCGCTGACGCCGCTCCTGGCGCGGTTGTCGGAACTGGTTGGCGGCACTTCTCCCACGGCGATCCGGGTCCTGCCGGCGCTGGCGATCGGTTTGGTTGTTCTGCTCGCTGCGTCGATGGCACGCCGATTCGGCGGCGGACGCCGGGCCCAGTTCTTCGCCGCCGTCACCGCCGGGGGTACGGGATATGCGCTCGCCGTCGGCCACTTGCTCAGTACCTCGACGTTCGACTACCTCCTCTGGACGGTGGCCATCTGGCTGCTGTGCGGACTTCTCGACGGCGCCGATCCGAAGCGGTGGCCGGTCCTGGGTGTCGTGGTCGGGATAGGCCTGCAGAACAAGCATCTGATCGGCCTGTTCGCCGTGGCCCTGCTCATTTCGTTGCTCGCGACTCCACAGCGTCGCCTTCTGGCAGGGCCCTGGCCCTGGGCGGCGGCCGGAATCGCCGCCCTCCTCGCTGCGCCGAACATCATCTGGCAAGCGGCAAATGACTTCCCGCAGCTGGAGATGGCACGCTCACTGGCGGACAGAAGCGACGGTCCCGTCGTGTTTGTGCTGGAGCAGATTGGGCTTCTTTCCATCGTGCTGGTGATACCGGCGGTGATTGGATGGTGGCTCTTGATGCGATCCGCGGACTTGGCCAGGTGGCGGCCCGTCGGCATGACCTTCGCGCTGCTGTTTGTGTTCTTTCTGGTGACGGGCGGCAAGTCGTATTACGTAGCGCCGATCTACCCGGTCCTTCTCGCCGCGGGTGCTCTGTGGTTCGAAAGGCTGAGATCGACTGCGGGGAGGGTGATGGCCGCTGCAACGGGAATCGGGCTGTTCATCGGGCTCTTCATCGCTCTCCCCCTGCTACCGGCGTCGGCCGGCATCGACCCGACGGGGGAACTCGGGGAGACGGTCGGTTGGCCCGAGATGGTCGACCAGGTCGCAGCCGTCCATGATTCGATACCTGAGGACCGGCAAGCGGCGACGGTGATCTACACAGCGTCCTACGGTGAGGCGGGCGCTATCGATGTCCTCGGCACCGAACTAGGTCTACCTGCGGCGAACAGTGCTCACAACAACTACTGGCTCTGGGGGCCGCCCGAGCCTCACGGGCCCGTGATCGGAGTGGGTCGCATTGGCGATGCTCTGCTGTCGATTTGTCCTCGAGTAGAGCAGGTCGGTCAGATAGGCAATTCGTACGGAGTGGAGAACGAGGAAGCGGGTGCTCCCTTGTTCTTGTGCCTCGATCCGGCCCGCCAGCTTGGCGACGTTTGGGCCGAGTTGAAGCACTACAACTAGGTGACTGCTGAACAAATGGCGTGCGGACGCTCGCC
>CAMYKI010000053.1 GCA_947258985.1 uncultured Acidimicrobiaceae bacterium | reverse complement strand
CGATGGCCAGCTTGGCGATCAGCTCGGCGAACGCAGGCCTCAGGTCGGGATGACGGCGCTCGAGGATACTCATGAGGTCCTGCTCATCGGGGAAGTCCTTCTCCCAAATGATCCAGCGGTCGGCAAAGGCTTTGTTGAGGGTCTGAGTTCCCGCATAGTCACGCAGATCCGTCGGGTTGAGGGTTCCGAATACCCGCACGTCCGGACGCAAGTGAATCATCTCACCCGTCGGCAACTCGAGCGCTTGATGACGGTCGAGGAGGCCGTGCAGAGCGAACAACGTTTCGGCCCCGGCGGCGTTGAGTTCTGACAGGTTGATCAGCGCCGGGCCGCGCAACGCCCGGGTGATGTCGCCGTCTTCCCAGCGGCTCTCGGTACCGCCCTTGCCGTCGCCATAGAGCTTGACCGATCCGATCAGAGTGATGTCGCGTACTTCCCCGGTCAGCGGAATCCGGTAGTGAGGCATACCCATCATTGCGGCGAACTGTTCGAGATCATGATCCTTGCCGGTGCCCATGTGCCCGCGCAACGCCAGGTGCAGTGGCGTGTCGGAGAAGTGATCGCGTCGCACCTGCTCCAGCTGAGCAAGCCGATAGAGCATGCCGAGGTCGACGTAATAAGGGTCGGGCTCCGGGATGTGCTCCATGCGCAGATCACGATCCGGAACGTCTGCCGGGACCGTGATCCGGTCGAGCTCGATGGGCGGTCCCTCTCCGGCGGGATCAACGAACGTGACTTTCTCAGGCATTGGTGGAGCTCCTTTGTCGCTCGAGGTACTTCGATGAAGAATGGGCCCACCAGGTCTCGCCACCGGCGGCGGCGATGGTCCTGAACAGAGTGGACCGGACCCCCTCGATCATGGCTCGAGTGAGTTCTTCCGGCCGTTCAACGACCTGGTGTCTGCTGTAGGCGGCGGTCACGGTGTCATCACCGATTCCGATTCCGAGAACGGTGGTGTGGTTCGCCTCGGCCAGTTCGACGGATTCTGCAAGGGCCCGCACCGATCCTCTCGTCATTCCATCGGCGAGGACCACCAGGATCCTGGTGGAGACATGCCGTGATGCCAAGCGTTGGGCGGCGTAGGTGACATTGAACTCGTCGACATTGGCGGCCTTGTCGAACATCGACACCGGGGGTGCCCCGTCCGGATTCCGCCGGGCTTCCTGTCCGGCATCTCGCGGCGAGGCGGCCATGTAGAACAAACCGGCGAGTACGTCCTCGTGGCGCCGCCATCGGTCATCGAACGGCTTGATCAGGTAGTGATTGACCGTGCGGCTGAGCCGGTCGGCGGACCCGCTGTGGGCGCGGCGCAGGCCACCGGTGGCGCGGTGGCGCCGGTCGGAGAATGTTCGCTCCGTATCATCGAGCGATGCCGGGAAGGAACGGTTGAAGAGAGCTACCTCGAAATCGATCTGCAGCTCGTTGCACAGCAACGCGAGAGACCACGCTCCGAGCGAAGCCGCCGCCAGCGCCCACGGCGCTTTGCGGACCGCTCCCGCCACCTGGAGAGGCTGCAACATCGAAGCAGATCCGTCCACGAGAAGGCTGACTGCGTAACTGCGGCGTGTCGGCAGATCCCTTCTTTCGAACATGCGCTCATAGAGACCGGCACCGAGAAGCAGGGCGGCGTACGGCGAAAGGTCACCGGCGTCGAAACCCGAGCGAAGACCCCGTCGCTGGTTCGCCAGGAACAATGGATACAACTCGCCGGCAACACGACGCTGGACAACACCCCACTGTCGGGCGGCCTGGTTGAGCAACTGGCGCCCCTCGCCGGAAAAGACACGGAACTGGCTGGGGAAACCTCCGACGATGAGCTTCCCCGTCTGTCCGGTAGGTAGGTAGATGGAAGGAGCCTGAGAGACTCGTACCAGTTGCTCGGTGGCGGGATCACCCGCCTGGTCCGCTTCGCCCGCCTTGCCTTGTTCGGCAGAAACGGCCTGTGCGGCGGCGCGGGTTTCGTCGTAGGAGTCGGCGTCACGCAGCGGGGGAGTGATTATCCGGACCGCGTCTACCGAGTCGCTGATGGCAGAACTGTCGTCCTCGTTCTTGGCGTTCTTGACCGTCCTGCTGTCGGTCTGTTGCACCTGATGGGCGAGGCCGTGGATGCGAGCCACCTCCAGTAGCTGCAGTGCAAGCCCGCCAACCGTCCACGGGTCGTCGGCGTCGACGACATCATCGATGAACGGCTGAGCGTCATCGAGTGCGCCTCCGACGTGAGGCGGAAGCATCCGCTGGAGACGCTGGCGGCCGGCGTATCCCCCCACGATCAGGAAGCAGGCGAGTGCGTACTGTCCCAGGGGCCGGGCCTCGGCCATGCCTCCGGGCATCGCCGCCAGGTAGAGGTCGGACAGGACCGAGCGGACCCCGCTGAAGCCGTCGAGCAAGACCCTTTCCTGGCGAGCGTCCTCGAGCGAGAAGAAGAGCGCCTCAGCAGCAGGCCCACCAATGCTGCTGATCGCATCGAGGAGGGGGACTTCTTCTTCCGTCGCCACAGGTGCTTCAGCAGTGGCTGGAGCTTCCGACGGGGCCGGCGCGACGAAGTCGTCGAAGAGCATTGGAGCCAGATCGGGGTTCTCGATTTCGAGATCCTCAGGTTCCTCGGTGGTCGTTCTTTCGGCCTGATGGGCCAGCCATGCCCGGGGTATCGGCCGGAGTTCATCAAAATCGGACGCCATCAGATGGATGACCTCGTGCAGGGCCGAGGTCAACGCCACCTCGGCCGGTGTCACCGGGGCGCTGCGGGCATAGGCGGCTTGGAAAACTCCGGGGTCGAGGACGATTTCATCCTCGCCACCGGCGGCCTGCGAGCCGAGCCGGACGACAAGATCCTCCTTGCCGGCAATAGCCCTGGCGAAGCGCGTTATTGCCGGGGCAACGCGCTGATAACGCGCCACGACGGCTTCGATCACCCGGTCTTCCGGGGGAAGGACCTCGTTGAGTACTGACTGATCTCGCCCGCGCATAACTTTGGATTCTCTCACACACGTCAAGCCCTGCGGGCAGGCAACGTCGTGGAGGTCGTTATCGTGCCGACCATGGACGATCTACGTGTCACCGATGACGTCGTGATCCCTGCCGGCGAGCTGCACTGGAGGTTCGATCCGGCCGGTGGTCCCGGGGGTCAGCATGCCAACAAGAGCTCCACCCGGGTCGAGCTCAGCTTTGACGCGGGCTCATCCGTGGCTTTCGATGATGCGCAGCGAAACCGGGTTCTCGGCAAGCTCCCTGATCGGATCGTGAGCATCCGGGCAGATCAGTCACGGTCGCAATGGCGCAACCGGCAACTGGCTCGGCGTAGGCTTGCGGAGATGATCGAGGAGGCGCTGCGGCCGCCCCCTCCCCAGCGACGACCGACAAGACCGACCAGGGCATCGCAGGAACGGCGTTTGGCGAAAAAGCGCGGCCGCTCCGTCACCAAGCAGCTGCGTCGTCGCCCCGAGATTGACTAGGAAACTGTTTACCAAATGGCGTGCGGACTCGCTCGGCCACGAAGAACGTCCGGCCACAGGCGCGGCTGCGAGGCCAAACTGACATTGTTCAGCAGGTACCTAGACGAAAGCGGCGAAGTCGAGGATTCGGTCGACAAACGCGGATCGTCCCGATATCGCATGCGGCGCAACGCTCCCGACATAGGTGTTGCGACCTATCATCTTCGGAATGCACTACGACTTGACAACACTCCCGAACGGGCTGCGAATTATCAGCCAGCAAATGCCTTCGGTGAGATCAGTGGCCATCGGATGTTGGGTAGACGCCGGCAGCAGAGATGAGACTCCGGAAGAGGCGGGGGCGAGCCATTTCCTCGAGCACCTCCTCTTCAAGGGCTCGGAACGCCTCCCGGCGCGCGCCATCTCCGAAGCCTTCGACGCCGTCGGCGCTCGCAACAACGCATTCACCAGCAAGGAATACACCTGCTATTGGGCGAGGTTGCGCAGCGCTGACATGCCGCTTGCTGCGGACATCCTGGGAGAGATGCTGCAGCGCCCGGCATTCCGCCAGACCGAGATCGACTCGGAACGGCATGTTGTCCTTGAAGAGATCAACATGAACGAGGACGATCCGACAGACGTTGCCCACGAGCAATTTGTCACTGCCCTGTGGGACGAGCACCCGCTGGCACCTCCGATCCTCGGCACCAAGGACTCGATTACCGGAATGAGCCGGGCCACGATCCACAACTATTGGGACCGTCGCTATTCACCACGATCGACGGTTGTGGCCGCAGTGGGAGATCTCGAGCACGACTCTCTTGTCTCGCTGATAGGTGATCACATGGGTGGATGGGATGGCGGCCCGATGACGAGACCGGAGGTCAAGCCCACCATCGGGCCACGGGTGAAGGTGCGCCGTCGCGACACGGAGCAATCGCATATCGTCTTCGGGGCAGAAGGGCTCCCGCGCGGCGACGACCGCCGCTTCGCCGTCACCGTTGCCAACCACGTGCTCGGCGGCGGTATGTCCTCGCGTCTGTTCAGGGAAATCCGAGAAGAACGTGGCCTTGCGTACGCAGTCCACGCCTTCCGAATGCCGTTTCTCGATACCGGCGCAGCAGCCATATACGCCGGGACGACACCCAGCCAGACGTTCGAGGTGCTCAAGCTCATCCGCACCGAATTGGACAAGGTGATGGCCGACGGCATCACCGATGAGGAGCTGGACAGGGCAAAGGGAAACATCAAGGGCAGCCTGGCGCTATCACTCGAGGATACGAATGGTCGCATGACCCAGCTGGGCCGTCAGGAATTGACCGGTGTGGAACACTTGAGCGTCGACGAAACAGTTGCCCGGATAGAAGCAGTCTCGCACGACGACATCATCGCAGCGGCACGGAACGTCTATTCCGGACCCTATGTGCTCGGCCTGGTGGGACCGTTCGACGAAGCAGATTTCGAGGAGTTCGTGCTGTGACCAGGGTTGGAGTATCCGGTGCCGGAGGGCGCATGGGGCGGCTTACTGCCGAGACCATCGCTTACGCGACCGGATTCGACCTGGTTGCCGCGTTCGATCCCGGGGCGGCGGGCGAAAGCATCGGTGGCGTCGAGGTCTCTGCAACCCCGGAGGTGATGCTCGACGCCGACGTAGTAGTCGAATTCACCAACCCCGACGTCGTGATGGAGAACCTCAGGCGTTGGCACACGATGGGTCGCCACGCGATTGTGGGAACGTCGGGCTTCGGCGAGGAAAGGCTGGCCGAGGTGGAAGCGTTCTGGAGGGAAGGCACCGGCAAGTGCCTCATCGTTCCCAACTTCTCGATAGGTGCCGTCGTCATGATGCGCCTCGCCGAGATAGCAGCGCCACATTTTGATGCCGCTGAGGTAATCGAAATGCATCACGATCGCAAGGCAGATGCCCCATCCGGCACGGCCATGGCCACAGCCCAACGCATTTCCCGAGCCGCTCAGGAACAGAGGCGGGAGGTGGAAAGCCGTGAGTTGGTGGCCGGCGCACGCGGAGCCGACGTAGACGATGTGCCGGTTCATGCGGTGCGACTGCCGGGACTGGTTGCCCATCAAGCCGTCATGTTGGGAGGGATGGGCGAGACGCTGACCATTCGCCACGACACGACCGATCGTCAAGCCTTCATGCCCGGGGTCGTGCTGGCCGTGCGCCGCGTGCCTGAGATGCCGCTTGCGGTAACGGTGGGCCTCGACGCGCTACTCGGCATCTGACCGCTCGCTTGCGGCTCAGGTTGACGCGATCACTTGCCGATAAACGTGCAAACGTCGACAAGGGGTTGAACATGAACCGCCGGTTGATGGCGCTCGCTGCCGTCCTCGCTCTCCTCGCCGCCGCCTGTGGTGGCAGTTCCGATCCGTCAGCAGACAAGGGGGGCGTCACCATTGCTCGCCCGCTTGCGTACAGCCTGACCGGTGATGTTGACCTCGACTACCAGGTCGAGATGGACACGCAGATGACGACGACATTCGGGGACGCTTTCCGTGCGTTGGACCCGAGCATGCCCGGTTCCATGGATATGACGATGGAGATGAAGTTCCAGACTGGATACCGGATCTCTCCTGCGGACGAACCGGGGACCTATAGGGTCACGATGGACGTCTCCGACCTGAATCTCGGCGGTGGCAGCGTGACGATGGGAAGTGACTCGTTCGATTTCTCCGATTTGCCCCAGGGTGACCTGAACGACGTCCTCGACCAGCAGGTCACAGAGGTCTCATACATCATCACGGATCAAGGCGAAGTCTTGACCATGGAGATCGCCGGCGTCCCCATCGACGTCAGTGGGATCCTCGGAGGAACTTCGACTGGCAGCGCCACCGGTCAGATGTTTGGACCACAGCTGCCAGACGGGCCGGTCGACATCGGTGACACCTGGACCACCGTTTCAGAAGAGCAGCTTCCCGGTATGGATCCGATCGTGACCGAGCAGACCCATACCATCATGGGTCGAGAAGATAAGGGCGGTTACGACACCTGGCTCATCAAGACCGAGTCGAGTACCGCGGCCTACACCATCACCTGGGACGATCTAGTGACGATGGCGGAAGCCCTTGGTGGAATCGGCGAGCTTGGTATCGATGAAGGCATGCCGCCGGCGTTCACAATGTCGATGCGGTCTTCACCGACCGGTTCGACGTCTTACACCTGGTTCGAACCCGATCTCGGGGTCACGGTTGCTCAGGACGTGACGGGCCACGTTTCGATGAGCATGGAGATGTCGGGTCTACCGAACACCGGTGGACGCGCCGTTGGTATGAACATGAACGGCTCGACGCACATGTACATGGAACTGGTGCCGTAGGCCGTTAGAACAGGGCGCTTGCCAGTTGGCGGCGATACGTCGTCGTCAGCGGATGGCCGTCGCCCAGAACCTCGAAGATATCCAGCATGGCCATGCGGGCGTTGTCTTTACCGGTGCCGCGCCCCTTGACGACGGACAGCATGTGATCGAGCGCTGGTTCGTACTCGGCACGACCGGCCAAAGCCAGCGCTAGCTCGATGCGCACGGCGTCGTTATCGGGTTGCGCTTCTAGGCGACTTTCGATTTCGGACAGGTCGGTGCCCCGGGAAGCGCTCAGCCGTGCTGCCGACTGCAACCGCTCAACTTCGTCGGTGACGGCAAGCTTGCCGAGCAGCACGAGCGCGTCGTCATGGCGACCGGAAGCTATCTGCAGCGCCGCGAGACCCGTTCCGGCTTCCTGGTGGTCGGCCTGTTCGCCGAGCACCGCAGCAAACAGCCTCTCTGCGGTCTCGAGGTTGCCGGCGATAGCGGCATCTCGCGCCTGTTCGACCACTTTGTCGAGTTCCGAAGGCAGGAGGCCCTCGAGCCACTGCTTGATGGCCGGCTCCGGCAGAGCCCCGGTGAACTGGTCAACCGCGGCGCCGCCACGAAAACCAATGACGGTAGGGATGCCTTGAACATTGAACTGGGCCGCCAGCTCCTGGTTGGCGTCCACGTCGACCTTCGCCAGCACGAAGTCTCCGGCTGCCTCTGCGGTCAGCTTCTCCAAGGCAGGGCCAAGGGTGCGGCAAGGACCGCACCATTCCGCCCAGAAGTCCACGACCACGGGTACTTCGTGGCTCTTCTGAAGGACGGCTTGCTGGAAGTCGTCCGTCGTTATGTTTTTGATGTACGGGCTGGTCGATTCCATCCGCAACAGGATAGTTGCCGCCGAGGTCAAGACGAGCGCCGCGCCGACCCGGAATACAAAGCGGTAACGCGGTGCACTGCTAGCGTTCTGGCATGGAAACACGTCCTTCACCCCCATTTGGAACCGTGCTCACCGCCGTCCTCACGCCGTTCGACGAGGGCGGCGCCGTTGATTACGGAGTTTTCTGGAAGCTGATCCGTCACCTGGCCGACAACGGCTGCGACGGTGTTGTCGTCACCGGGACGACCGGGGAGTCTCCGACCCTGTCAAAACCGGAGAAGATCGCGTTGTACAAGGCTGCGGTAGAAGCGGCCGGCGATCGTATAAAGGTGATCGCCGGTACCGGGACCTACAACACCGCCGAGTCGATCGCTCTCAGCGAGCAAGCGGCCGCAGTTGGCGTCCACGGGATCATGGCCGTAACGCCTTACTACTCGAAGCCGCCTCAGCAGGGTCTGATCAAACACTTCAGCGCCATCGCGGATGCAACCGAGCTGCCCCTGATGCTCTACAACATCCCGGGGAGGACATCTCGTCTCATCGAAGTCGAGACGCTTGTGGAGTTGGCCGGCCACGAGAGGATCGTTGCGGTGAAGGACGCCGTCGGCGACCACGACTTCACCAGCCGCGCCATCGCAGACCTGCCAGAAGGCTTTGCGGTGTACTCCGGTGACGACGCGCGTACCAAGGACATCGTCTATGCCGGAGGCGTCGGCGTAGTGTCGGTGGCGGCGCATTTCGTCGGCAATCAGATTCAGAAGCTGATAGCGGCTGTACTTGCCGAAGACCACGATGAGGCGAACCGTATCCACGACGCCCTTTCGCCGCTCTTTGGGGCTCTGTTCGTTGAACCGAGCCCGATGCCGCTGAAAGCCGGGATGACGGCACTTTGGGAGAGCGTTGGACAGCCCCGACTGCCGCTGGTCCCGGCGTCGGATGAGACGCTCGAAAAGGTGAAAGCAGCCTACGAGGCAGCGCAGGCCGTATGACCGCTCGGCGTTGGGCCATCGGGCTATGAGCGTCAAGGTCGGATTCTTGGGCGGCCTCGGGGAGATCGGCCGTAACTGCGCCGTCGTGGAAATCGACGGAGAGCTCGCTCTATTGGATTGCGGCATCATGTTTCCCGAGGACGACATGCTCGGTGTCGACCTGGTCCTGCCCGATTTTTCGTCGCTGCTCGACAGAGTCGACGACATCGCGTGCGTTGTGCTTACCCACGGGCACGAAGACCATGTGGGTTCGCTGGCATACTTCCTCCGCGAGGCCAACGTGCCGGTATTCGGCAGCGAACTAGCGGTCGCCCTCGCCCGCAACCGGGTAGAGGAGATCGGTGTAGATCCCGACATGCGCGCCGTCGAAACTAACGAGTGGGTCGAGCACGGTCCCTTCCGGTTCACATTTGTGCGAGTCGCCCACAGCGTTCCCCAGGCGACCGGGGTGGTGTTCGACACGCCGGAGGGCCTGATCGTGCACAGCGGTGATTACAAGCTCGATCCGACCCCCATTGACGGTCAGCCGACCGACCTCTCGACTTTCGCAGGCTTTGGCAGGCAGGGCGTCAGGTTGCTGCTTGCGGATTCCACAAACGCCGAGGTACCCGGTTTCGTCGAGTCCGAAGCGTCCGTCGGAAGGGAGATCCGCGACCTGGTTGGCCGGGCCGACGGGCGGGTGATCCTCGCATGCTTTGCCTCTCACATACACCGGGTCCAGCAGGTGCTCGATGCCGTTGTCGGTGCCGGGAGGAAGTTCGCCTTCCTTGGTCGTTCGATGGTTCGCAACACCGAAATCGCAAAGAACCTGGGTCTTCTCGACTACCCCGATGAGATGGTTGAGGACATAAAGGATCTGGCTGATCTCGATCCCGCTGAAACCGCCGTCATCTGCACCGGCAGTCAGGGGGAGCCCTTTGCCGCGCTGTCGTTGATGGCGTCAGGCCAACACCGATCGATCAAGCTCGATCCCGGAGACACGGTGATCATTTCGGCGACACCCATTCCAGGCAACGAGACCAAAGTGTCGCGGGTCATCAACAACCTGGTCGGCACGGGAGCCGATGTTTACCACGGCCGCAACACGCACGTGCATGTTTCCGGTCACGCTGCACAAGACGAGATCAAGACGTTCATCAACGTCGTGCGGCCCCAGGCATTCGTGCCGGTACACGGGGAGCGGCGCCATCTCTACGCCAACGCCAAGCTGGCCAAGGAGGTTGGCGTCCCTCAGGTGGAGGTGTGTGTCGACGGGGACGTCGTGGTTCTTGACAACGGCGACCTGACTGTCAAACGCACTGCCATTCCGGCCGGCTACGTTTACCTCGATGGCGTTGACATCGGGGATGTCGAAGACGTCCTGCGCGATAGGAGGCACCTCGCCGACGATGGCGTTCTGATAGTGACGCTCGGCGTCGACATGGCGTCCGGCGAAATCGTGATCGGGCCCGATGTCGATAGCCACGGAGTGCGCGACGACGCTGTTGCTCTACATGAGCGCGTTGCCGAAGCTGTTACCTCGGCGGTAGGGGGTCTGGACTGGCCTGCCGATCTGGATACGGTGCGACGCAGAGTGCGCAATACGGCAAGTCGGTCTGTGAAAAAGCAGATCAACAGCAGACCCGTGGTCATACCGGTGATCATCGAGGTGTAATTGGGTCAGCCCTTCTTGCGGCGCCGGCCCTTGCGACCCTTCGGTTCCGAGTCCGGCCGCATGTCACCAACCACGCTCAGCACGGACCGACCACCATCGCCTTCAAGGCGCGGGAGCTTGGCCGAGTGTCTGCTGTAGAACGACCTGCCATCGGATCCGATGACGTGGGGTGTTGAGCTCTCGTCGAGGTCGTCGTCAAACGTCGGTTGAGGTGCCGCCGGCTCATAGTCGCCGTCGCCATTCCTGGCCTCTTCCTCGAGGCGTTCCTTCTCGGCCTGTTCGAGGCGGGCGGCTAGTGACGTCGCTTCCCTTTCGCGCTCCGTGTCTCGCTGCATCGGGGGCGGCGAGGACGGCGTCGGAGGAGCCGGATGATCGGCGGCGGGGCGCTCGGCGGGAGCCTGCTGCGCCATCGAGGCCAGTTCTTCCATACGCTCGACCGCATCGGTCAGGCGTTGCACCAACTCGTCCCGCTCTGCCTTGAGCGCAACGATTTCTTCCTGCATCACCTGTCGCTCATCCTGCAACTGGCGTTGCTTTTTGATCAGCTTTCGGACCTGGCCGATGATCTCCTCAGCGTTGTCGCCGAGGGCTGCAAGGGGGGAGGGTGCTGAAGGCGCGTCCGATGATCGGGCTTCGGCGACTATCGCCTCCGCCTGTCTTCGAGCGCGGGCAACGATCTCGGCAGCCTCGTGCTTAGCCTGTGCCGACGAGGCGACTTCGGTCGTTTCGCCGTCGCCTTCCTCGTTTTCTGGCACCGTTGAGAGTGGAACACTCACAGCCTTGCGGCTCCCTTCGACCCCGCGTTGACGGGGCGATTCTATTTGTCTGAGTTCCTCTATCGGCAGGAGCGGTCCGTGTCTAAACCCCTATCGCGCGGAGCGCGCGAATGATCGCGCGCCGGGTTGTTTGTTCTTGCCCGCCGATTCGGTATGCTTGATGCCCCATGGCAACACGGACTAAAACCCGTGGGGCTTCCGGGCGGAAGACGGCAAGAAAGACAAAGCAGAAGAAACGGCAGCGGGCCAGCATCTCCGACGCGCTGAAGGGGATGAAGGGCAGAATGCGGGCCAGACTCGGGCGTCACACCGACGACGTCTGGGGTGTCTTCCTGATCATCGTTGCGGCCATACTGATGCTGTCCTTTTTCGGTCTCGCCGGCCCCATGGGCTCGTGGGTTGCCTCCGGGATCCGCTTCGTATTCGGCCTATGGGCCTTCTTTGTTCCCTGGGTCTTCGCAGTAATCGGCTTCGCAATGATCTCGACCATGCCTCGAGCCGACTACGGCAGGATCACGGTCGGCCTCGCAGTGCTCTTCATCAGCTCAATGGCGCTGTTCCATCTTCTCACCGGGACGGTTTCTCTAGCCGAGTCCGTCGACCTGGTCGTAGAACGCGGCGGCGCTGTCGGCTCCCTGATTGCTTTCCCACTCCGCCGCTTGATCGGCTTCTGGGGAGCGCTCGTGGTTCTGGTGGCGATCACGGCAATCTCGTCGCTCATTCTCACAAAGGCGACGATTCGCGACGTCGGGCTCAGCATTGTTGCCATGATGCGGAAAGTCCGGGCAATCTTCGCTAGCAATCCTGATGAGGCACCTGCGGTGACCGTGCCCCAACCGCTCGAATTGACACCCCCCGTCGAGAAGAAGGCGCCACCGCAGAGAAAGGCGAAGAAGACCGGTCCGCCCAAGAGCAAGCCGAGAGGGGCGAACCGGCCGGTGCCCCAGCCGGTGGGCGAAGAGGGATACCGCCTTCCACCCCTCGAAATGCTGGCAGTGGGCGAAGCCAACGGCCAGAACCGGCGCCTCCTCGAGCAGGCCGGCTATGAACTCCAGCAGACTCTTACTCAGCATGGCGTCGATGCCCGGCTGACCCGTATCGTCCCCGGTCCGACCGTGACTCGGTACGAAGTTGAGTTGGA
The DNA here is from genome assembly GCA_947258985.1 of uncultured Acidimicrobiaceae bacterium. Lineage (GTDB taxonomy): Bacteria > Actinomycetota > Acidimicrobiia > Spongiisociales > UBA5794 > JAAETI01. Next base: position 22,206 of record CAMYKI010000053.1, on the reverse strand, counting down.
GCCCGGGGTCAAGGTGTCCCGGGTCACGGGTCTTGCCACGGACATCGCCTATGCGATGGCTTCGGCCGATGTCCGCATTCTGGCCCCGATACCTGGACGGAGTGCCATCGGTATCGAGGTCCCGAACTCGCATCGCGATCTGGTGACGCTCGGGGAGATCATGGCAAGCGACATCGCCGGGCATACGGCGAATCCTCTTGCCGTTGGTCTCGGCAAGGACGTCAGCGGCCGCGCCCGGCTATTGCACCTCGATGAACTCCCGCACGTACTGATCGCCGGAGCCACCGGGGCCGGCAAGTCATCGTGCATCAACTCCATTGTGATGTCCTTGCTGATGCGGGCAAGACCGGAGGAGGTCCGCATGATTCTGGTTGACCCGAAACGTGTCGAACTCGGGCAATACAACGACGTGCCTCACCTCCTGACGAGAGTCATCACAAACCCGAAGAAGGCCGCCGACGCACTCAAGTGGGCGGTTGCGGAGATGGACCGCCGCTACGACCTGGTAGCCGACGCCGGCGTCCGGGACATAACTAGTTACAGGGAGAAGTACGACGCCGGTGGGCTAGACGAAGAGATGTTCGACCGCTTCCCCTACATCGTCGTAATAGTCGACGAGCTCAACGACCTCATGATGGTGGCCGGTCGTGCGGTCGAGGATTCGATCGTGAGGATTGCGCAGATGGCGCGGGCGGTGGGTATCCACCTCGTCCTGGCGACGCAGCGCCCGTCGGTGAACGTCATCACCGGTGTGATCAAGGCAAACGTGCCGTCTCGACTGGCGTTCGCCGTCGCTTCGCAGACAGACTCGCGGGTCATCATCGACTCCGGCGGAGCGGAGAAACTCGTCGGGCTTGGCGACATGCTCGTCGTGACCGCTCGCGATCCGAAACCGGAACGAATCCAGGGCGCCTTCGTCACTGAATCCGAAATCCATGCTGTTGTCGATTGGGTCAGGCAACAAGGCCAGACGCAGTATCGCGACGAAGAGGTGTTCGAGGTTGCCCAAGCAGCCGCCGAGGTCGAAGACGAATTTGAAGGTGAAGACCCAGAGTTGATGAGGCAGGCAATGGAACTGGTAGTGCGGTCACAACTGGGCTCGACGTCGATGCTGCAACGCAAACTACGTATCGGCTTTGCTCGAGCGGGTCGGGTGATGGACATCCTCGAGATCAAGGGAATCGTTGGCCCGTCGGAGGGCTCGAAGGCTCGTGAGGTTCTGATGACTGTCGAAGAGCTCGACCAGATGCTGGTTGGCTAGAACGGTCGTCGACCCAATCAGCAAGTTCTACCGGTAGGTTTCGAGTGGTGGACATACCTTGCGTCCGATTCGATGATCTCTCGCCTGGGGGATCGGGTTCGTTCGGGCTGCTCGAGCCCGTCGGTGAGATGGTTGCCCGGCGTCTTGACGAAGTCGTGCCGGCCATGGCCGCAGCCGAGGAGGCAGCGCGAGCGGGATCGTGGGTCGCCGGGTACGTTTCCTACGAGGCCGCTCCCGCCTTCAACCCCCTGCTCACAGTTCGTCCGGCGGGGCTTCATGATCCAATGCGCGACGTGCCACTGGCCCGCTTCCAGGCCTTTCGTCGCAGGGTCGAGTTGCCCGAAATTGATTCGGCGTACTTCCCTGCCGGGGACTACAACGTCTCGGGGTGGACGGCGGACTCGACTCAGCATGAATACCGCGATGACCATGCCACAATCGGGCGGGCGATCATGGCCGGCGAAGTCGCCCGGCTCACCCACACATTCCGGTTGCATGCCGCCTTCAGTGGGGATCCGGCGGCGCTGTATACCGACTTGATTCTGTCGCAGCGGGGTCCTCACGGCGCATGTCTCGATGCAGGCCGCTTCAGGGTGGTGAGCGCCTCGCCCGCCAGTTTCTTCAGGAAGTCAGGCAATACCCTGACTATGCGACCGGTACTCGCTGCCATCAGGAGAGGCCGCTGGCTGGAGGAAGACGAGCACCAGGCTGAGCTGCTGCGAATCGAGGGGGAAGAGACGTACATCAATCGCATGGTTGTCAGGGAAGTGGAAGCCGAACTCGCGGAGCTCGGTGAGCTGCTTCCCAGAGAGATCGGAGATCCGTTCTTCCTAGAGAGGTACGAGACTCTGTGGCATCTTGCAACCGAGATCTCAGCCCGGGTTCGCGACGACGTGCGGCTGAGCGACGTATTCAGTGCGATCTTTCCCCCGGTATCGGTCACCGGCGTACCCAAGGCCGAGGCGATGGCCCTCGTCACGGCAACCGAGGACAGCCCGCGCGGGGTCTACTGCGGCGCGGTTGGCTTCATGTCGCCCGGGGTGGATGGCTCGTGTGAAGCATCGTTCAACGTAGCGGTGCGGACGGTGGTCGTCGACCAGGATGAAGGTGTCGCCGAATTTGGTGTCGGGACGGCCATCACCACACGATCCGAAGCGGTCACCGCCTATGAAGAGGCCCGACTCAAGGCGAAGGTTCTGGTCGAACGGCGACCGGAGTTCATGCTGGCGGAGGCCTTTCGTTGCGATCAAGACGGTATCCGATTCGTGGATGCGAAAGTCGCCAGGTTGATCTCGTCTGCCGGCTACTTCGGCTACGACGCCGACATCAAGGAGATCAGGGACGTGCTCGGGGACCACGATCCAGAAGCTGTTCCCGTCGCCTTGACCGTTTTGCTCGACAGAGAAGGGCACCTCAGCAGTGAAGTATCCCCTGCACCCTCGTGGGTCGACGACCCCGAGGGTACCGAGCCGCTGGCGGGTGTGCTGGCCCGAGCGACGGTGTCGACCGAGAACGTCTACCTGTTTCACAACACCACCAATGCTCGATTTGTGGAGGTCCTACAGAGACAGCATCCCGATGCTTCGGTCATTCTGTACTGCAACGAGCGAGACGAATTGGCCGGTGCTACGGGGGGGAATCCCGCGGTTTGCATCGGGGGAGAGTGGGTGACGCCCCCTGCGGAAAGCGGCAACGTGCCCGCCGGATACCGCGACCACCTCGTGAGAACGGGTGCCATTGCCGAACGGTTGATTGGCCGAGCGGAGCTGAGCGGAGCTTCCGACATCGCAGTTCTTGACGACATTCAGGGTTGGCGCCGGGTCGAAATAGTGGAATAAGCCGCTACGGCACTGCCGGTTAGGCTGCCGCCGTGACCAGTCTCGATATCGTTCTGCTTCTCTTTGGCGGCCTTGCCGCCGGGTTCATCAACGCTCTCGCCGGCGGCGGCTCCGCCATCACGATTCCCATATTGACCGAGATCGTCGGGGTGAACGTCGCCAATGGGACGAACCGAATCGCCATCCTCCTTGCGAACGCATCCGCCCTTACCCGCTTTCAGCGGGGTGGGGCGGTGCCGTGGGCACGGGTTACCAAGCTGATCCTTCCCACGATCCTGGGAGCGGCCTGTGGGGCCTGGGTTGCTACCCAGATCTCCGGTGAGGTGATGAAGCGGGTCTTTGCAGTTGTGCTGGTGCTGGTGGCTGCATCGGTACTGCTGCGGCCTTCACGCTGGGTCGAGGGCCACGAGCGGGAGATCGCCGAACCGTGGCGCAGTCTGGCGTTCTTCGGGATTGGCTTCTACGGAGGTTCCGTCCAGGCGGGAGTCGGGTTCCTGCTGCTGATCGGCCTGGTGCTCGGATCGGGTATGGACCTGGTCCGGGGCAACGCCGCCAAGGTCGTCTTGATCCTCGCCTACACGCCGGTGGCGCTCTTCCTGTTTGCCTCGGCCGCCCAGGTGGACTTCAAGGTGGGCCTGGTGCTTTCGGCCGGTCAGATGACCGGCGCTTGGGTCGGGGCTCGCTTCGCCATCCTCAAAGGATCGGCATGGGTTCGTTGGATCCTGGTGGTTGCGGCGATTGTCGCCGCAGCGCGTTTTCTCTTGACTTAGGTACCGATGCCCCTGACACTGTCGGTGATTGCTTCCAGTGGAAGGAGCGTCGATGGTAGGTGGAATGAGTTCGATCCTTCGCGAGCTCGCCGAGGTGCAGCATCAGCTCACGTCGTTGCCGAAGGATGCAGAAGCGCAAAAACACGGTCTTCTGGCTCGCCAGGATGAACTGCATACCCGGGCGGCCCGTCTTGCCGACCAGATCGATGAGGGCCGGTCAACTCAGGATCTGCTGGCCCGGTTGGCCGAGTTGCGATGGCAGCTGGGCGCTCTCGAGCGGCAGCGCGCCACCGCACCGGATCGGCCCACCGTGCGTGGCCAGGCCAGAACCAGGCCGGCAACGGGACCGCAGAGCGAATCTCGGATCGAGGCCAGAGTAGGCAGAATCCAATCGCTGTTACGCAAGCGCGGTATCGATATTCGCTGATGCGTCGCACGTTGGACGGAGTCTTGAAGGAAGCCGCCGAAGTCGAACGACGGCTAGGCGAACTCGACCCCGAGGCTTTTGTCGATCGAATCGAAGCGCGAGACCGTCTGCTGGATTTGCGGGCCGAGATTGGCAGGTTGCGCGAGGGTTCTGATGCGGAGGGTCCGACCGATCGCTTGTTGGCGCAGTTGGAGAGCTTGCGCCGTGAAAGAAAACGCTTGCGCAAGCAGCGTATCGATGTTGTCAAGCAAGGTGTGGAGACTCGCATCTATCAGCAGGTCGAGGCCGGGTTGGGTATCGCAGACGTTGACGAGCAGATAGAGCGTATCGAGTCGATTCTCGATCACCGTGGAGTCCAAGCGAACTAGAGCCGTTACCCTCCCGCTCATGGGCGACTATCACGTACATCTCCATGACCACGGGCCCTATCGGGGGTTTGGTCCGCCGCTCGGCGAATATCCGCCGGGGCATATCGAATCGTACGTGGAGCAGGCGGCCCGCCGGGGACTCAACGAGGTTGGGTTTACCGAGCACCTCTACAGATGCGTCGAATCGGAGCCGGTGTTGGGCCGGTTCTGGGAGAACGAGCCCCGCCGGGACTTGGCCGCCGAGACCGAGGCCATGATCGGGGAGGATAGGACCCTGTCTCTCGATGCATACGTGGAGGCCGTCGTCGCGGCGAAGGACCGCGGTTTGCCGGTGAAGCTGGGCCTCGAGGTCGATTTCATGCCGGAGAGCTTCGACGCTGTGCTCGAGCTTCTCGAACCCTATCCCTGGGATTTCCTCATTGGCGGAATCCATTGGGTCGGGGGTTGGTCGGTCGACTACGGCATCTCGTCGTATGAGTTCGCCAGGCGCGGTGTTCGCCGGTCATACGAGGACTATTTTGCGCTGAAGACGCAGCTGGCGGCATCGGGCGCGGTGGATGTTCTTGCTCACGCCGATGTCGTCAAGAGGTTCGGTCATGTCCTTCCGGAACCGCCGACCGATCTCTATGCCCGAGTGGTCAAGGCCGCCGCCGACTCCGGGACGGCGGTTGAGGTGTCGAGCGCCGGTCTGCACAAGCCTGTTGGTGAGATCTATCCCGCTCCGGTCTTTCTCGAGATGTTCAGCGCGGCGGGTGTCCCGATCACCCTGGCGTCCGATGCGCATGCTCCCGAGGAGTGCGGGCGCGACGCTCAGCAACTGGTGGGCGCGGCACGAGCGGCAGGGTACTCCGAGCACCTGGTTTTCGATCAACGCGTCCCCGCCACGAGGGTGTTGCCCGGGTGAATCCGTTACATTCGTAGACGCGGGGGATACCAGTCCGTACAATTCGCCCTCCGGAGAGGGCAGACGATGGAGGAGCAATGGCCGATCAAGGCGGCGTTCACGAAGATCATCCATTCGAGACTCCAGCGGATCAACGCGATCCGGCACGGCGTTTCCGAGGCCGCCTGGCTGCCCCGGTAACAATCATCACATCGGGTTCCGGCGACCACCGGACGGGGCTGACCGTGTCGTCGCTTGTGGTCGCAGAAGGCGATCCCTCGCGCGTCTACTTCTTGCTCGGGTCGACGACTGATCTGTTCTACGGCCTCGAGGAGACGGGCAAGTTCGTAGTGCACGTCCTGGAAGGGGACGACGCCGCGGCGGCCGATATCTTCGCCGGATTGCGCCCCAGCCCGGGCGGCCGCTTCTCCAGCGTCGCCGTCGAACAGTCGGAATGGGGTCCCGTCCTGACGGACATCAAAACGCGGGCCTACTGCACCTTTGAGGGAGGTGACGAGGAGACATTCTTCATCGTTGCCGAGGGCCGCATCGACAAACTCGAGCTCTCCGACATCAAAGAGCCTCTCGTGTACTTCCGTGGCGCCTACCGCAAGTTGGTCTGAACGGCGGCGGGGTAGCGCCGGCCATCTCACCGAGCTGAGGTGTTTTGCCTTTATCGCACCATGTGCGTTGCTAACGGCGTGTGGCTCTGGAGAAGGCACGGTGGCCAACACCGGGCTCGAATAGCGACTCGCTGCCACTCAGTCGACCCCTAAACTCGCCCGAGTGTCTGCATCCATCCCCACGGTCTGGCTGACCACGCTCGGCTGCTCGAAGAATCAGGTCGATTCCGACAAGGTAACGGCCGTGCTTCAAGATGCCGGATACGAGGGTGCAACCTCGCCCGAGTCGGCCGACGTCGTCATGGTCAATACCTGCGCCTTTATCGAACCGGCGCGGCGCGAGTCGATAGACACCGTTCTCGAACTCGCCGAATCCAAACGATCCGACGCCAAGCTCGTGGTTCTGGGATGCATGGCCCAGCGCTACGAGCAGGAACTCGTGGAGGCCCTCCCCGAAGCCGATGCCGTCATCGGCCTTGACAGGTACGGCGAGATCGTGGGAAGCCTCGACCGGCTGACCGAGTGGCAGCCGCTGCAGATTCGGCCGGTACAGCGGTCGTCGATGGATATTCTGTATGAGACCCGACGGCCGACACCGGCAACGCCGTACGCCTACGTCAAGGTCGCCGAGGGTTGCGACAAGCTGTGTACGTTCTGCGCCATCCCCCAATTCCGCGGCAAACAGCGTTCCCGGTCGCGGGGCAACATCACCGCAGAAATCTCGGGTCTGGTTGAAGCCGGCGTCCACGAGGTGGTGCTGGTAGCACAAGACCTCGCCGCCTACGGTCGCGACACCGGGGACAAGGGCGGTATCGAGGCGCTCGTCGAAGAGGCTGCCGCCGTGCCCGATCTGCGGCGGTTGCGCCTCTATTACCTGTATCCCCGAGAGATACGTCCCGGGCTGATCGATCTCATGGCGGAGTCGCCCAACGTCGTTGACTACTTCGATCTCTCATTGCAGCATTCTTCCGACCGCCTTTTGCGGGCGATGAAGCGACCAGGCAGCGGTCATGGGCATATGGAGCTCATCCAGTCCATTCGGATGGCAGCGCCCGATGCGGCGTTGCGGTCGAGTTTCATCGTCGGATTTCCCGGTGAAGCCGACGATGACGTGGAATCGCTTGCCGGGTTTCTGTCATCGGCCCAGCTCGACTGGGTGGGGCTGTTTCCGTTCTCTGCGGAAGAGGGCACACCCGCGGCTGGGTTCGACGAGCAGGTGCCATACGAGATCACAATGGAGCGGCTTCGCTATCTGCAGTCGATCCAGGATGACATCACACACAGCCGAAATGCGGCGCAGGTGGGGAGGACCCTGGAAGTGCTCGTAGACCAGGTCGAGGACGGCCAGGCGGTGGGCCGCAGCTATCGGGAGGCGCCGGAAATCGACGGGGTGATCTTGCTCGACGCCGGTGCGCCCGGGGAGTGGCTCACGGCTGAGGTCCGGGGAGCCTTCGGGACGGATCTCGAAGCGACGGTGCTCGAATGATCGCCGAGGTGATCGCCGTCGGTACGGAGTTGTTACTCGGTCAGACAGTCAACACGAATGCCGCCCGGATCGGATCGGGGCTGGCGGATGCCGGGTTGGAACACCACTACTCGACGGTGGTGGGGGATGAGCTCGGCCGGATGGTGGACGCAATCCGGCTGGCCCTGGAGCGGGCGGACGTGATCGTCATTACCGGAGGGATCGGTCCCACCCAGGACGACATCACCCGGGAGGCCATCTGTGGCGCAACCGGCAGGTCGATGGTCTTCAGCGAAGAGTACGCAGACCGGCTGCGACGTTGGTGGGCGAGCCGTGGGCGGGAGATGCCGGATTCGAACCTGAAGCAGGCTGAGTACCCGGACGGTGCGCAACTGCTCGACAATCCAAAGGGCACAGCCCCCGTGGTGTTCTTGGAGCACGAGGGGGTATTGATCTTCGCTTTGCCCGGCGTCCCTGCAGAGCTCGAAGCTTTGCTGGATCTGCACGTGATGCCGATGCTGCGCCAGCGATCAGGAGAGGGCCTGGTCCTCAGCCGGGTGATTCGGACGTACGGCGAGTCGGAATCACAAGTGGGGGAGATGCTGGCGGACGTCTACGACAAGAGCGGCAACCCTTCGATGGCCTTCCTGGCGACCGCGGCCGAGATCAAAATCCGGCTCACAGCACATGCTGCAACGGCGGAAGAGGCAGAGGAATTGATTGCCCCATTCGAGTCGGCGATTCGAGAGCGTATGGGCAGCCTTGTCTTTGGCGCCGATGACCAGACAATCGAGAGCATCGTGCTTGGTCTAGCCGAGCAGAAGGGTTGGACGATTGCCACTGCGGAGTCGGCTACCGGAGGGATGGTGGCGTCGCGGATTACGTCCGTTCCCGGGGCATCGCGCGTCTTCCGCGGATCGGTCGTTGCCTATGACGAACGGGTGAAACGAGTGAACCTGGGTGTGAGCGCGGACCTGATCGAGGCTCATGGCGTCGTCAGCGAGCCAGTTGCCATAGCAATGGCCGAGGGGGTAGCCCACTTCCTCGAAGCCGATGTTGGCATTGCAGTCACGGGTTCGGCCGGCCCGGATCCGCAGGACAAGGCCGTGGGCACGATGGTCATTGCCGTGCGCACGCCCGAAAAGGCCATGGCTCGCACCGTGCGGCTGCCGGGGGACAGGGAGCGGGTGCGCACCTACACCACCACAGGCGCTCTGCAATTGGCTCGTCTGGCTATGTCGGGGGTGTGGTGGTCCGGTGAACCGAAGCATGGACGGTGGGTGTGAGCGGACCGGGGGAGAGGACATTCCTTGCTGTGTCCCTCGACGACGAAGCTCGTCACGCAATCGCGGCTCATCTCGATGCATCACTGGAGGGTGATCGATTTCCGGGACGGCGCGTGCCGCCGCAGAACTGGCATCTGACTTTGCGGTTCCTGGGAGCAACGACGGCGGTGCAACGAGACCAGGTGCTGGCAGACCTCGACGAGCACCTGGCGGTGGAGCCTTTCCGGGTCACCTTCACTGGACTCGGTGGATTCCCTCGAGAGTCCAGGGCATCGGTTCTCTGGCTGGGTGTTGCCGGGGGAGTCGAGGAGATGGAGTCTGTGGCGACCATCTGCGAAACGGCTGCGGTTGCGGCAGGCTTCGAACCCGAGGGGCGCCCTTTTCATCCCCATCTGACCCTGAGCCGGATCCGGCCACCTGTCGACGTACGCCCGCTGGTAGATGCGGTTGAGCCCGCCGGCATCAAACTCGATGTTGGGGCCGTGACCCTGTACCGCTCGGTTCTGGGGAGTGGCCCGGCGAGGTATGAAGTCGTCGACAAGGTGCTTCTGTAGAGAGGCCCCCGGCGATGGTGGCGGGATACTCGACACCGAACACATGTTCGCCTAGGGTGTGGACCTCAAAGCTCCAGTGGAGTCGGATAAGAACCTCGAAATGGCGATGTCGCAGATCGAGCGGCAGTTTGGCAAGGGCGCCATCATGAAGCTCAGCGACAGTGCGGTAAAGAACGTCGCTGCCATTCCCACAGGGGCCCTTTCACTAGACCTCGCCCTCGGTATCGGTGGAGTTCCCCGGGGCCGGATCGTCGAGATCTACGGCCCAGAGTCGAGCGGCAAGACCACGCTGGCGCTTCATGTAGTCGCCGAAGCGCAGCGCAATGGTGGCGTTGCCGCGTTCATCGACGCCGAGCACGCTCTGGATCCGATCTATGCCAAGGCACTCGGAGTGGATGTAGACGAGTTGCTGATTTCGCAGCCGGATACCGGCGAGCAGGCTCTCGAAATCACCGACATGCTGATCCGCTCGGGTGCGCTCGACGTGGTCGTGGTGGATTCGGTTGCTGCCCTCGTGCCTCGAGCCGAACTCGAGGGCGATATGGGTGATACCCACGTTGGTCTCCAGGCCCGCTTGATGTCGCAGGCGCTTCGCAAGCTGGCCGGCACCATCAACCGCTCAGACACCACCGCCGTCTTTATCAACCAACTCCGCGAGAAGATAGGCGTGATGTTTGGTTGCTTCCAGTACAACACGCGCGTCACGCTGGCTGATGGCACCCAAGAGAAGATCGGCAAGATCGTAAACCAGAAGATGGACGTCGAGGTTTTGGCCTCCGATCCCGAGACGGGCAAGGTGGAACCAAGGCGGATCGTCAATTGGTACGACAATGGCAACGCCGAGAAGTTCTTGCAGTTCACGGTCTACAAGCCGGAGAAGAACGGCAAGGCTCAGTTCGCCGCCACCGAGAACCACCTCATTTCCACCCCGCAAGGCTGGGTCGAGGCGGGAACGCTGCAGGCCGGCGACCACGTCCTGATGCCGCTCAAGCACTATCTGTCGGGGCAGCAGCGCCAGGTGATACTTGGTGGTCTCATGGGCGACGGGGCGATCTCCCGCAAGAGAGTCGGAGCGGCCGGCATAACCATGAAGTCACGATTCCGGTTCGGGCACGGCCCCAAGCAGGACGCCTATGCAGAATGGAAGGCGTCGTTGCTCGAGGGTGTTCCGCTTTCGATCAGCCGCCACTCTAAAGGCGGGAAGATGGTCGAGAGCACACCGCTCGTCGAACTCGACGAACTACGCGATGCCGTATACCTGGCGGGCAAGAAGGTGTTCAGCTGGGATTACATCAAAGAGCTGACGCCTCTGGCGCTTGCTATCTGGTATATGGACGACGGCACGTTTGCGGAACGTCGGGTTGACGGTTCGGCCGGCCGTTCGGAGATCTGTGTTGAGGCATTTGAGGCAACCAGCCGCGATCGTGTGCGCATGTGGTTGGCAGACACCTATGGCATCGATTCGACGATGCGTGATCGAGCCGGGAAGGCGGTCCTCGTGTTTGGCCGGGACGCCACGGAAACTCTCCATGAACTGGTTGCGCCGTACGTTCCCGATGCCATGGCTTACAAGCTGCTTGCACATCAGCGCGGCAAATACGCGTTGGATGTGGAGCCGGCAAGGATTACGCAGAAGCTCGTTCCGGTTCCGATTCTCTCTGTTCGGGAGAAGCCGGAGACGAGGAGCATGCGCAAGTTCGATATCGAGGTGGAGGGTCATCACAATTACCTCGTCGATGGAGTCATGGTGCACAACTCACCCGAGACGACGCCTGGAGGCCGCGCTCTCAAGTTCTACTCGAGCGTCCGGATCGACGTACGCCGGATCGAAGCGATCAAGCAGGGAACCGACAATGTCGGCAACCGGGTGCGGGCCAAGATCGTCAAGAACAAGGTCGCCCCGCCGTTCCGCCTTGCCGAGTTCGACATCATGTTTGGCGAGGGAATCTCGCGTGAGGGAAGCCTCATCGACGTTGCCGTCGAACACGGAATCGTTCGCAAGGCGGGTGCCTGGTTCACCTACGACGGTGATCAGCTTGGCCAGGGACGCGAAAAGGCGAAGCTCTTCTTGCGGGAGAATCCGGAGATCGCCATGCAGCTGCAGGACAAGGTATTCCACGCCGTCGGCCTGATCGAGGACGATGAGGCCGACGAGGTCGTCGAAATCGACAAAGAAACCGGGGAGATCCTGGGTAGGGGCGACTCGGAGTAGGCGGTAGCGCGAGGTTCGGAGCGGTGATTCCGAGCCTCGCACTACCCAAAACAAGCGAAACGGTAACAAATCCGGTTTTCGCGGTTACGGAACAGCCGTCGGTGCGGTACGATCAGTACTAGACACACGCATAACCATTTGAGAACACGGAACCTGAGGAAAAACCGATGAGATGGATCGCACGGAGGTGCAGCAAACAGACGGCTGATTAGCTGTCCCCGCGCCGATTTGTCTTCTTGGCATGCGTGTGCCGAGCCTATTTGGGCTCGGCACTGTGCATTTCTCAGGGACCGGGAAAGAGGACAGCATGGAGCCATGGGTCGTCGCTGTTGCGATCGGATTACCTGTTGCCCTGCTCGCTTTCCTGGGAGGACGAGAATTCCAACGTCGCAACACGACCAAAACCGGAGAATCTGCGGTTGAGGCCCTCCATCAAGCGCGGCTCGATGCACAACGCATCCTGTCCCGCGCCGAAGAGGAGTCCAGGGCCCTAGCCGAGAGCTACCGGGAACGGGAGGAAGCGGCCCTCGCCCACAGGCTGGTTGAAGCAGACACCCTCGAAGAACGACTTGTCCAACGTGAAGCAACTCTCGAGCAGCGAGCCACAAACCTGGCGCATCGCGAAGAGATGTTGATCGAAAAAGAGCGTTCGCTGAGCGATGCTCGTGGCGAAACCGAACTGCTCCGTGAGGAGGTCAGGGGCCATCTCGAACGCATAGCCGGGTTTGACTCCAGGGCCGCAAAAGAAGAGCTCATGATGAAGGTGGAGGACGAGGCGCGCCGCGAGGCGATGGTGATGGTCCGCGACCTCGAAATGAAGGCACGGGAGGAGGCCGATCGCCGCGGGAGGAGGATTCTCGCAACTGCGGTGCAGCGTCTCTCGGCAGAAGTCGTTTCCGAGTCGACGGTCTCGGTGGTGCCGCTGCCGTCGGACGACATGAAGGGTCGGATCATCGGTCGCGACGGTAGAAACATCCGTACGTTCGAAGCAGTCACCGGTGTCAATCTCATCGTGGACGACACTCCGGAAGCCGTCTCCATCTCGACCTTCGACCCGGTTCGCCGGGAGACCGCCCGGCGCGCCCTCCAGCGTCTCGTCGAAGACGGCCGTATCCATCCCGCATCCATCGAGGAGTCCTACGAGAAGGCCAGCGCTGAGGTGGAGCAGTCGGTGCGAGACGCGGGTGAATGGGCGATGCTCGAAGTCGGCGTGACCCGCCTCCACCCGGAGCTCGTGACGCTGCTCGGACGTCTCAAATACCGGACCTCCTACGGGCAGAACGTCCTCAATCACCTTGTCGAGGCTGCCAACATCGCCGGAATGCTCGCAGCCGAGATGGGTATCGACGACGTGGAGGCGAGAAGAGCAGCATTCCTTCACGACATCGGCAAAGCGGTATCGCACGAGGTTGGCGGCTCCCATGCGATGATCGGTGCTGAAATCGCTCGCCGCTTTGGCGAGGACGCCTCGATTGTTCACGCCATTGAGTCGCACCACAACGAGGTTGAGCCCCGTACGCTGACTGCCGTGCTCGTTCAGGCTGCCGATGCGGTGTCAGCCGCCAGGCCTGGTGCCCGGCGCGAAGCCCTCGAATCGTACGTGCGCAGGTTGGAGAAGCTCGAAGAAATTGCTGCCTCCTTCACCGGGGTCGAGCGGGTATTTGCGATGCAGGCGGGCAGAGAGGTACGCGTCGCGGTGGCACCGTCGGAGGTCGACGACCTTGCCGCAGGTGACCTCGCTCGACGTATCGCTCGCAGGCTCGAAGAGGACCTCAACTACCCCGGGCAGATCGAGGTGACGGTTATCCGTGAGTATCGCGCCACGGATTACGCCAGATAGCCGTGACTGAACCTACGGTCCTCGGGATGCCGGCGGTGCGTACGCCGCGTAGTCCGGCGCGCACCGGATTGACCTATCACATCCGCACGTTCGGATGTCAGATGAACGAGCACGATTCCGAGCGGATCTCGGGCCTGCTGGCTGCCGACGGAATGGTATCTACTCCGGAGACGGCCGCAGCGGACGTGATCGTGCTCAATACGTGCACGATCCGGGAGAATGCCGACAACAAGCTCTACGGCTATCTGGGTGCCCTCAGAGCGGTGAAGAACGAGAGACCCGATCTCAAAATCCTCGTCGGAGGGTGTTCGGCGCAAAAGGACGGCGACGTCGTCATGGAGAAGGCTCCGTGGGTTGACGTCGTGTTCGGAACCCACAACGTGCACCGGGTTGTCGACCTCATAGATCATGCCGACGAATGGGGCCCGATAACAGAGATCTGGGAGGAAACTTCATCCGCTGACGACTTTCCCTCATACCTGCCCGCCCAACGCCAAACCGCCCATTCAGCCTGGGTGACGATCGCCATCGGCTGCGACAACTCCTGCACGTTCTGCATCGTTCCGGCTGTGCGGGGAAAGGAGATCAGTCGCAGGGTGGGTGACGTCGTAGGCGAGGTAAAGGCGCTTGCAGCCGAAGGGGTAACCGAGGTCACCTTGCTCGGCCAAAACGTCAACTCCTACGGCAGGGATCTGGAACTCAACGGGCGACGACCGGTATTCGCCGACCTGTTGAGGCAGGTTGGTGCGGTTGATGGGATTCGACGCATTCGATACACCAGCCCGCATCCGAAAGACTTCCGCGAGGACGTGGCCGAGGCGATGGCAGACACTCCCGCTGTGTGCGAGCAGCTCCACCTGCCGCTGCAATCCGGTAGTGATCGGATCCTGGCGGCGATGCATCGGGGATACAACAGTGAGCGTTTCTTGAGCCGTCTTGCCATGGCCAGGCAAATCGTGCCCGACTTGTCCGTGTCTACGGACATCATCGTCGGTTTCCCCGGCGAGACTGACGAGGACTTCGAGGACACAATGCGGGTAGTTGCGACGGCTCGTTTCGACCAGGCGTTCACGTTCCAGTTCTCGCCGCGCCCCGGAACGGTGGCGGCTGAACTAGACGGTCGGATAGCAAAGTCGGTCGTGCAGGCGAGATTTGATCGGCTTGTGGAGCTGCAGCGTGCGATCTCCCTGGAATCCAATCAGGCAATGGTCGGCCGCGTTGAGGAAGTACTTGTGGAAGGTCCTTCAAAGAAGGACCCGGAAATGGCAACAGCCAGGACCCGCGGCAACAAACCGGTCCACGCCCCGGGTCGGTACGAGCCGGGAAGCTACCTCCGTATGGAGATCACTCGAGCGTCTCCCCACCACCTCATGGGGAGGGTCGTCACCTGAGGACCATCGCCGTCGTCGGCCCCACCGCTTCGGGCAAGTCGACGTTGGCGCTCGGCATCGCCCGGGATCGGTCCGGTGAGATCGTCTCCGTCGATTCGATGCAGGTATACCGCGGAATGGATATCGGCACTGCCAAGGCCACCGTCGAGATGCAGCGGGAGTTGCGGCATCATCTGCTCGACCTGGTGGATCCCCATGAGGATCTTCCCGTTGCACTGTTTCAGCGATACGGGCACGAGGTCCTGGACGACATCGCGCAGAGAGGGGCGGTCGCGGTCATATGCGGCGGGTCGGGACTGCATTTTCGATCCCTGGTCGACCCGTTGGAGTTTCCGCCGAGCGACGCTGGTGTGCGAAGCACGATCGACGCGCTCAGCCAGGCCGATGCCCGTTCCCGGCTCGAAGTAATCGATCCCGAAGTCGCCCGCCATGTGGACCTGGCAAACCCGCGGCGGGTAGCCAGGGCACTCGAGATCGCCGAGATCACCGGATTGACTCCGAGCGATAGAGCACAGACAGAAAAGGCGAAGGCGGTCCGTAGCTACGAGCCGGCCCGAGACGTGGTGATCCTTGGTGTCGATCCCGGGGAGAAACTCGCCAACCGAATCGAGCGGCGCTTCGACGAAATGCTCCAGCAAGGTCTGCTCGATGAAGTTGCCGGGCTGCTGGGCCGGCTGGGCCGGCTGGCCGGTCAAGCCGTGGGGTACAAAGAGATGCTTGCCGTCGCAGCTGGGCAGAAGCCGCTTGCCGAAGGTCGTCGGGATGCCATTGCTGCAACCAAGGCACTTGCCAAGCGGCAGCGAACGTTCTTTCGTCGAGATCCCCGGATCAAATGGATAACCTGGGAGCCGGACCCACAGAAACGCCTCCAACAGGCGCTGAGACTCCTAGACGGGATTGCGTGATGGACTTCACGAAGATGGAGGGACTGGGCAACGACTTTGTTGTTGTCGATGGCCCGGTCGATCCGTATCCCCAGCAGATTGCCGAGTGGTGCGATCGACGGCGGGGGATCGGCGCAGATGGCGTCCTCGAGGTCACCCCCCTGAGCAACGTGCGTGTCCGGATGCGGTATTGGAATGCAGACGGCGGAGCTGCAGAGATGTGCGGCAACGGGCTGCGCTGTGTAGCTCGCTACGCCTCAGACCGGGGTTGGGTCGACGGTGATTCATTCACAGTCGAGACGGCGGTTGGTCCGAGGGTTGTGAAACTTCGCGACAACGGTCAGGTGCGGGCGTTCTTGGGAACGCCAACGGCGGGCGAGGAGATGGAACTCGGCGGCATCACCGTACATACCGTTGAGGTGGGAAACCCGCATGCGATTTCGTGGGTGGAGGACACAAGACGTGCCGAAGTCAAGAAGGTGGGTCCCGAGATAGAGATGTCGGAGCGCTTCCCCGATGGAACCAACGTGGAGTTCGCCACCGTGTCGGGCCCGAATCGCATCGACCTGCGGGTGTGGGAGCGTGGCGTGGGCGAGACTCTGGCTTGCGGCAGCGGCGCCGCGGCGACCGCGTTCCTGGCTCATGAACAAGGGTATGTCGATTCCTCGGTCACAGTGCGCTTGCTCGGTGGAGAGTTGCGGGTTTTCCTCGACGAAGAAGGCGCCTGGATCGAAGGTCCGGCGAATGCCGTCTTCAGTGGGATCCTCTAGGTGTGCTCTTTGGGGAGGTTGTCCTTGAGGGTGCTGGTGGGGGTTGCCCATTTGAGTGATCCGTGGGATCGGTGGTGATTGTAGAAGTGGATGAATCCGTTGTAGGCGTGGTGACGTTCGGTTTCTGAGTTCCACGGGCAGATGTATGCCCATTCCTCGAGGAGGATGCGGTGGAATCGTTCAATCTTGCCGTTGGTTTGCGGTCGGCGGGGCCGGGTTTTCTTGACGGTGGTGTTGGTGGTTTTGCAGGCTTTGTGCCAGTCGCTGGATCGGTAGCAGCCGCCGTTGTCGGTGATGACCCGCTCACAGGTGATCCCGATCGATCCGAACCAGGCCGCGGCTCGTTTCCAGAAGTCGGCTGCTGTTGTGCCGGCCTCGTCGTCGAGGATCTCGGAGTAGACAACCCGGGAACGATCGTCGAGTGCTGAGTGGATGTATCGGTAGCCAGCCCAGCTGGCCTTGGTGGCTTTCTCCCCTGGGTAGCCGCGGCCTCGGCTGCGCCACCCGCCACCGTCAGGGATACCAGCGATCTTTTTGATATCGACATGAATCAACTCACCGGGCCGTTCCCGCTGATACCGCCGAGGCTTAACTTTGGTGGCCCGGTCGCCCTGATCGAGACGTCCTTCCCCAGCACGGTTCAGAATCGACTGCACCGTCGAGGCGGCCAACCCAACCTCATAAGCAATATGGTCGGCACCCCACCTACGTTTCCGCCGCATCCTGACAACCCGACGCCGCATCGACCCAGGTGTCCGATTCGGAGACCGCTTCGGACGACTCGATCGATCCCGCAACCCCAAGTCACCGTCAGCCAAAAACCGATCCCGCCACTTCCGAACCGTCTTCGCGTCAACCTGGAACCGCTCCGCGGTCGCCACAACCGTCCAACCCTGCTCGATGACACACAACACCATCCGGCGCCGCCCCACCGGTGTAAGCGGCGCGTTTGGATGCTGTGATCTAGCGTAAGTCATGAGCCCTCCTTGAGAGATGTGAGTCCTTCAACCCACAGTCTCGCTCGGAGGGCTCCCTCATACACACCATTCACCCAGGGACAACGTCCCCGGTTGTCACACCTAGGCGACCCGGCGCATCAACGCCACAACAACCCCGAGTATTTCGACTCCATCGCTGAAGACCATCGGCGGGTACGAGGGGTTCTCCGCTTTCAGTACCACTCTTCCGTCGAGACGGCGAAGCCTCTTTACGGTTGCCTCCTCACCGCTGATGAGGGCGGCAACGATGGTTCCGTCTGCGGCGTGACTCTGGCGACGCACCACGACGTAGTCGCCGTCGAAGATACCGACATCGATCATGGAATCACCCTTGACCTCGAGCATGAAGACGGGGTCGTTGCCGACGAGCTCGACCGGAAGCGGATACACCTCGTCGATGTCTTCTTCTGCCAGCAGCGGGGTCCCAGCTGCGATGCGACCGACCTTGGGAACGTC
This sequence comes from uncultured Acidimicrobiaceae bacterium, assembly GCA_947258985.1. Taxonomy (GTDB): domain Bacteria; phylum Actinomycetota; class Acidimicrobiia; order Spongiisociales; family UBA5794; genus JAAETI01. The sequence goes on along the minus strand of CAMYKI010000053.1, from coordinate 4,180 downwards.
GCGCACAGGGGCGCGGTGCAGCGAGCGGCGATCCTCCCCGGGGTCGATAACCTCGATTGCCCGTGGCTTGCTGGGGTCACGACGCAGATAGCCGGCCTTCACCAGCGCAGACAGGTGGCTGTGAACCGTAGAAGGGGAGCTCAAGCCCACAGCTTCGCCGATTTCGCGGACCGAAGGTGGATAACCCCGATCCGTAACCGTCTCGAGAATCAAGTCGAGAATTTCCTGTTGCCTGGCAGAAAGCTGCTTGCGCTCCATGTGGCTGCCTTTCTCGTGTTGCGACGAGATTAGTTCGGTTTTCGCGAGAAGCCAAACATATGTTCGACTTGACAGTCGAACGCACGTTCGCTTATTGTGGAATCATGCGAACAGATGTTCGAGCCTGTCGGGCGAAAGCAGGGCAATGCAGCCTTGTGAGGGTGATGCAGCGGCAAAACGTGTCACACCCGGCAGATACGTTACATCTGTTGGTCCGGCTCAGCCGGGCCGACGGTCAGCGGCACCGGCAGGGGCCGTGCCAGCTAGTGAGACGCCCAGAGGAGGCACCAGAATGCCACGATATATGACCGCTCCATCTCGGTTCTTGGTCATCATCTCCACAATGGTCGTGGCCCTGGTCCTCCTTCTGGCGACGTCTGTCATGGCGGCGGGGCCGGAGCCGGTGACCGTTGACTACCGGGTGCGTCCCGGTGACACCCTGTGGAGCATCGCCGAGCTCGTCATTGCAGAAGACGGTGATGTGCGCGGCACGGTTGCCGAGATCAGAGATCTCAACGATCTTGGATCGAGCGTGATTGCTCCTGGGCAGACGCTGGTCGTCCCCGGCGATTGATCGTCGCATTGACCCGTCGTCGAAGCCACAGGGTGGTGCCTCGACGGGTTGCCGAAGGTCCGCCACAAACCGACTGGTACGCTGATCGGGTTATGCGATGCCAGATGTGCCGGTCGGTTGATACCCGTGTGATCGACAGTCGTTCCGCCGAAGATGGTCGGGCGATTCGTCGGCGCCGTCAATGCTCTGAGTGCGGCCACCGTTTTACGACCTATGAACGAGCCGCCTATCAGCCGCTGGTGAGAAAGCGTGATGGCCAGCTGGAACCGTTCCTCGCGGACAAGGTACGGACCGGGATCGAACAGGCGATAGCCGACCGTGAGGTGCCCACAGAGACGGTCGAAGCGATAGTCATGCGCGCCGAGTCCCTATTCGATTCTGAGACCCAGATCGTGTCGGCCGGCGAGATTGGCGACACGGTGCTGAGTGGCCTCCGGGCTGTTGACGAAGTCGCCTATCTCCGCTTTGCATCCGTGTACAAGGAATTCACCGGGGCCGATGACTTCGAGCGGGAGATGGCGGCCCTCGAAGAAGGTTCCTAGCTTCCCGAGGCATCGGCGAGAGCGACTACTTCATCGATATCGCGGGCCAGGTCGATCAGGTCGGCGTCGGTCTGTCTTCTGATCTGGGCGAGCGGCGCAACCAGCGCCTCGTCCAACTCGTTCAGAGCGGATTCGAGCTCCAAAATCAAAGCTTCGGCTGTAGCTGCATCCCCCGTGCGGAGTGCCTCGAGGTAATCGACCTGCCAGGTAGCAAACCGTTCATTTATGTCCCTCGCCAACGCCTTGTGCTCCTCGAGGGAAACATCGTTGGGTAAGTCGGCGAGGATCGCTGCCGAATCGGCCTGAGCCGATGCCAGTTCGACCCGCAGCTCGGCCTGGGTTGCGGCATCGGCAGTCGTCGGCAGATCGGGGAGCACGAGGAATCCACTCATGAGTGTCCGGTACTCGACCAGGTCTGAGATCCGGCGTTGAATGGTGAGAGCGACGGTCCCGAGCGGTTCGGCTCGCTGTCTGATCGGTTCGATCTCGTCGATCGGGGCAGAGGAGGTGAGCGGCGGTGCCTTGGGCAGATCCGCCTGGGTGGCCCCATCGAGTGCAGAGGCTTTTGCGGCCAGCTCGGTCAGCTGCGTCGACAGTGACGACAGATCGGATGTATCCGAGCTGGGGTCGGTAGCTACAGAAAGCGATGTCTGAGTGTCGGGGAGCTCGGCGCGAAGGTCGCGGAGAGCCGTTGTGATGGTGCTGAGATGCGCATCTGCTCGGGATTGGGTGATAGAGGGGAGTAGGACGAGTCCGAAGACGATTAGAGCGACAACGGCCACGACCCCGATCAACGTCGGCCAGCGGAAGGACCGCGACGAGGATATCTTGCTGTCCATGGCGTCGGGTTCCCAGTCCTCGAGAGGTCCGAAAGAATCGCGAGCGGTCCACAGCTGCCCAACCATCTCCGAGGTGTTCTCCAGCGGAGAATCGTCTTCAACAACGGGCGGCACAGCAGCCACCATCGCTAACTCTTCTGTGTCGGATTCTTCTGCAGGGTCTTCGTCTGCCGTGGCGTTGGCGGTCTCTTCGACAGCTCGTGAGTCTTCTTCCGCCGTGGTGTCGGCAGCTATTTCTGGCTCGTCTGCAACGTCGGCAGCTACTTTTGGCTCGTTTGCGGCGTCGGCAGTGTCGGCAGCATCGTCTGCGACATCGACGTCAGCAGCCTCGATGGTTTCGGCCGACTCATCGGTTTCGATTTCGGGGGGCGGTTTGGCTACAGCTTCAAGCACGACAGCGACCCCGGCGCCGGCACCGCCATTTTGGGCCTCTTCGGTAGGTTGGTCCGCCTGGTCGGCGACCATCGCTTGGTACCAGGAGGCGTCGTTGCCCGGAAGCTCACGCTTTTCGATCTGATCCAAGAATCGCGCCTTTGCTGTTGATCTCGTGCCCGACAAGAATCTACAGGTATGAAGATACCCGTCTTGCGCCTCGATCCTGAACTACCGATGCCTTCGCGGGCCCATCCCGGCGACGCCGGAATCGACCTTCAAGCGCGGGTGACGACCACATTGGAGCCGGGGGAGTGGGCGATGATTCCTACCGGGATCGCCGTGGCCATCCCGGTAGGCCACGTTGGGCTGGTAGCCCCACGGAGCGGTCTGGCGGCAAGACACGGCATCAGCGTGGTGAATGGTCCCGGTGTGGTAGACGCCGGGTATCGAGGCGAGATCAACGCAATCCTGATCAACCATGGCACAGAGAGCCTCACGCTGCGCCGCGGCGATCGGATCGCTCAAATGCTGATAGTTCCGGTGGCGATGGTGGAGACCGAGGAAGTCGAGCGCCTTCCCGACAGCGATCGTGACAGTGGCGGGTTTGGTTCTTCGGGGATCTGAGCTGGGCTTCCTCGAGGTAGCGATGGCGAGCGGAGGTGGTAACATCGCCGACGCTTGCGGACGTAGCTCAGCTGGTAGAGCGCAACCTTGCCAAGGTTGAGGTCGCCGGTTCGAATCCGGTCGTCCGCTCCTCAGAGGGCGGTCACCCGACCGCCCTCTTTCGGCGACGTGGCCGAGTGGTTAGGCAAGGGTCTGCAAAACCCTGAACCCGGGTTCGATTCCCGGCGTCGCCTCCGGCGATAGAATGTCGCCCTAAGGGCGCTTAGCTCAGCGGAAGAGCGCTGCCTCGACACGGCAGAGGTCACTGGTTCGATCCCAGTAGCGCCCACCAGAAGAAACCCCCGGTCAGCGGGGGTTTCTTCACGTTAGGCCTCTTCCGGGGTTCGTTCTGTTTGGGGGCTGCGTGCACATTTTGTGCACATCAGATTGGCTCCAGGGCCGCTCGAGCGTGTTGGCGGCGTCTCGGTCGAGGCCTTCGGAGAGGTGTCCGTAGACGTCGAGGACTGTCTTGACACTGGTGTGTCCGAGTCGGGCTGCGATGACCGAGGGGTGGGTTCCTTGCTCGATGAGTAGGGCGACATGGCTGTGTCTGAGGTCATGGAATCGCATCGGAGATCCAACCGAGTCAGCAACAGCGGGGAGCCAGAATCGGCTGCGGAAGGTGTTGCGACGGATTGGTCCGCCTTCGGGTGCGGTGAAGATCAACCCATCTGGGCTGGCGGGATGTGTGGCGAGGTGTTCACCGAGCACGTCCGGGAGCCAGTCGGGGATGGAGATAGCTCGTCGTGCGGCTGGCGTCTTTGGTTCGGAGAACCTGAGGTGCCCGCGAACCTCGCCGAGGGATCGGTCTATCCGGATGACCATTCGCTCAGGGTCGTTTCGGTCTAGGTCGAGAGCGGTGAGCTCACCGAAGCGGCACCCGGTGTAAGCGGCAGCAATGACCATTGCCCGATACCGGGGGTCAATCG
>CAMYKI010000052.1 GCA_947258985.1 uncultured Acidimicrobiaceae bacterium | reverse complement strand
GCCACCTCCAACTCGCCCTTCACCGACAGCGCAGGCGTATTCCAAGACGACATCAACCGCCTCGCCGCCGCCGGCATCACCCGAGGCTGCAACCCACCCTCCAATGACCGGTACTGCTCCAAGGCTCTGGTGACCAGGGAGCAGATGGCTTCGTTCCTCACCCGCGGACTTGGGCTATCACCTCTCACCCCACCGCCCCGACCGGGACCGCCGACGGGAAACCCCGAAGGCACCGCCCCGATACCTCCCGAAGCGCAGGCCGTCGATACCTCAGACCCCGACATTGTCATCGGTAACGGTACGCCTGCGAGTTGCACGTCGGACGCAGTGGTGGACGCCGTCGCCCGGGGCGGATTGATCGTCTTCGATTGCGGACCCGATCCCGTGACAATCGTGATGCAGCAGACCGCAAAGGTCTTCAACGACACGGGTCCTGAGATTGTGCTCGACGGCCGGGGGCTCGTCACTCTGAGCGGTGACGGAAGGCGGCGAATTCTCTATATGAACACATGCGATTCCGCCCAGGTGTGGACCACATCTCACTGCCAGAACCAGGATCACCCACGTCTCACAGTGCAGAATCTGACTTTCGCCGACGGCAATTCCAAGAGCGAGCACACCTACGACGGTGGCGGGGCGATATGGGTGAGGGGCGGTCGCTTCAAGGTCGTGAATTCCCGCTTCTTCAACAACGTATGTGCCGACACCGGGCCCGACGTCGGCGGTGCCGCAATCCGGGTCTTCAGCCAGTATCAAGGCCTGCCGGTATACGTCGTCAACAGCACCTTCGGCGGTGGGGAGGACTACGCAAATGTGTGTTCCAACGGCGGAGGGCTGAGCAGTATCGGCGTGTCGTACACAGTCATCAACAGCCTCTTCACCCACAACCGTGCCATCGGTAACGGAGCCAACCCTACGAGACCAGGGGCTCCAGGCGGTGGGAGCGGCGGAGCCATCTACAACGACGGCAATACGTTCACGCTTCGAATCGTCGACACAGTCATCGAAGATAACCACGCCAACGAAGGCGGTGGCGCCGTCTTCTTCGTTAGCAACGACCGCAGCGGAACCTTGCGCATCGAGGACTCTCGATTGCGCCGGAATCCAAGCGACGGTTTCGAGACACGCGGCTATCCCGGCATCTTCTACCTCGGACTCGGCCCGCCCCAGGTAATCAACTCAATCATCGAGGAGTAGGCGGCTAACGCGGCTCGAGAGCGATCACCGGAATCGTGCGCTCGGTCCCCGCCTCATGCGCGGCGAATTGGGGAACCTCTTGTTTCTGCCGAGCCCAGATTGGGCCGCGCGCACCGTTGTCGGCAACTCGTACGACGATCCGCAACCGGGCGGTGCCGACTTCGACTTCAACCTCGGGATTGGCGACGACGTTGTAGTACCAGTCGGGATTCGTTGGTGTCCCGTTCTTCGATGCGAACACCGCATCGCCCTGGTCGAGCGGCTGGTACGCGGTTCAACGCCGTCGGATGCGTCGCCTACTCCCGTTCCACAACAGCGCGGCTGGCGAGAAAGGCTCCGAGGAGCACGATACCGACACCGAAAAGGGCCATCGGCGCGACGGTCTCGTCCCGGAACGTCACCCCGAGGACGATCGCAACCACCGGTATCAGGTAGGTCGTCGTCGACATGCGAGGTGCGCCCACCCGTCCTGCCAGCGTGGCTGCCAGAGAGCGCGCTATCCCTGTGCCGACGACGCCGAGCACCACAACGGCCGCCACCGAACCCGCGGTGAACTCGGATTCTGCGAGCGTTGCCGCCCCAATCGGCGCCAGAACGACAGACGAAACGACGAGCGCCCAGAGCGTTACTGCCGGGCCTCCATATCGCTGCTGCAACGGGACGAGGAGATTGCCGCTGATGGCGTAACCCAGAGTGGCTAGAAAGACCAGGCCGACGCCCATCGGGGTGGCGTCGGCACCACGCATCGATGGCCAGGTCATGAGAACGATGCCGAGGAATCCGAGGCCGATGCCGACCGCCTGTGATCTCCCGGGCAGGCGACGCATCATGAAGCCGGCCACGGTGAGGCTGAGGATGGGAACTCCGCTGGTGATCATCCCGGCGACGGCAGAGTCGAGTTCCGTTTCAGCAACGGCATAGAGAAGAGCCGGAGCGGCGTTACCCAGCACTGCAACTACGGCTATCCGGCCCCAATCCGGCCTGGCGATGGTTCGGCGTGCAGCAGGAAAAGCCGCCAGAGCAGCAGCCCCAAGGGCCACCCTCCCAAACGCGACCACTCCCGGCGCAAGGTGATCGACACCGAGCGCAATCCACAGGAAGGCGGAGCCCCAGATGAGCCCAATGGCAAGTGTGAGCCCCCACTCGGTGGGCCCGTACGCATCGGTCCTGGATCCAACATTGGTGAGGGGTTGTGCCATCTGTGTCGGTGCCTTCTGCAATCGGAAGGTACGACGGTAGCGTGTTGGCTGCGACCCCGAAGGAGGCGAGATGAATGAACTCGACCGCCGTTTTCTCGACGAAGCGATCGCGCAAGCCAGGATCGGGTTAGAGGAGGGCGGGATACCGATCGGAGCAGCTCTCGTTGCTGAAGGCGTGCTTCTTGGAGCCGGTCACAATCGCCGGATTCAGATGGGCTCACCGATCCGGCATGGCGAAACAGACGCTCTCGAGGTCGCCGGCCGCCAACCGGCCGCCGTCTACAGGAAGTCCACGATGTACACAACGCTCTCACCGTGCGACATGTGTACCGGTGCGATCCTGCTCTACTCGATCCCTCGTGTTGTCATCGGCGAAAACCACACTTTCATGGGCGCCGAAGACCTTTTGCGTGAGCGGGGACTCGACGTCGTCGTTGCCGACGACGCCGAATGCATTGCGCTCATGGAGGCCTTCATCGTCAAGAACCCGGAATTGTGGAACGAGGACATTGGAGAGTAGCTCCCAGGGATCATCAAGCATTGGCCGGCTGCGGCCGATCAAATGGCATGAGATTGATACTGGTTTCGATCGCCCTTGTTCTGGTCGGCTCCGCCTGTGGCTCGAGCGGTGCGAGCAATTGCGTCGAAAACGCCGCCGAAGTCCGCTTCCAATTGGAGAACACAGAGTCGGCCGATGACCTGATGGAGTGGCTTCAGGACACATCCGAACACGCCGCCAAACTGATCCAGGCAGATCCCGAGCGAGCCCAACCATGCGCCGACGCCGTCATCGAAGCGACGTTCTCTGCGGGCTTCCGAGAGCTCGAGGCGGAACTCGACTCGCTACTCGACCAGTAGCGGTCAACGCATCTCCGGGGGCAGCTCCCCGATATACGGAAGCGTGCGATACCTTTCGGCATAGTCGAGTCCGTAGCCCACCACCCAAACGTCGGGAATCGTGAACCCGAGGAAGTCGAGATCCACTTCCTGCTCGGTGCGGTCCGGCTTGTGTAGCAGCGTGCAGGTCTTGACCGAGGCCGGGTCGTGAGCCCCAAAGAGGCGCTTCAGGTAGGCAAGTGTGTGCCCGGTGTCGACAATATCCTCGACAAGCAGCACATGCTCGTCATCGATGGCGTGCCGTACATCCATGATGAGCCTGACGGGGTCGGCGGTCTCGCTTTCCTTAGCGCCGTAGCTCGAGACAGCGATGAACTCGATACGGTGAGGGATTGTCAGCTTGCGAGCAAGGTCGGAGAGGAAAATGAACGAGCCCTTGAGCACACCGATGAGAACCAGGCCTCCCGCATCTGCATAGGTCTCGTCGATCTCTCGAGCCAGCTCAGCCACCCGCCCTTGGATCTCGTCTTCGGTCAGGAGTACTGGTGGAACGTCCATGCTGCGACGGTAGCTCAGCGTGGCGTCGCGCCCCAAGCCGAGCTTCATCCGACGAGCAGATAGCCGGCTCCGACCAGGCTGACGACGATCCCGGCGATCATCGGGATCGTGTAGGCAGAACGATCAGGTCGGGCGAACGCCCAACCGAGCGAGTTGACCGACGTGTAGAACAAAGCACCAAGGGCGATCGCGGCAAGCGGTGGTCCCCACTTGGTCGCGGCCAGCAGCCCGAGGGCCCCTGCAACCAACGCCGCAGCGGTGCCGTACTCCGCAATCCAATGCGGCCAGAACAGTGAGCCATCACCGTCCTCCCGCGCCCGAAAGAACCCATTGGAAAGGTCGACCTTCTCGCCGGTCGTGATGTCCCTGGTCCAGACGGCGCCAATCCCGGTCCCCATGATGATCATGAGAATGGCGACTGTGGTCTTCATGCCCTCTCCGCCGGCCTATCGTCGCACGCAGGCGCCTACAGCGGCGACTGTGGCCGAGTTGCTTCGTCGACGGCGTCCCCTATGTGATCTACGTACCGGGCGATGGCATGGTCGGAGAAGTGGTCGACCTTGCCCTTCTTGAGGCTCTCCATGAACCCGCGCCACCGGTCTTTGGATCGTTGGCGTTTGGTCATACGGCGGACCTTGCCGTAGGTGTTGATGTAGATCCGGCGTCCTGTGTGCCGATAGCCCATCCAGGTGGGAGGGATCCGCGGCACGATGTCGTTGTTGTTGACCCAACGGACGAGGTTCACGTCGGCATGGTTGATGTACCGCTTGGTCCCGACCCGGGGGGAACCGAATGTGTAGACACCCTTTGGAATCGCCGGTATGTGGGCGAGGTAGCACCGGCCGGCAGAAATGGTGGCCATCGCACCGCCAAGAGAGTGCCCGGTAAACCAGAGAGTCCGCTCTTCGTCTGCGATGATCTCCTCGAGCTGCGGCCACAGATCGTCCACCTCTTGCTTGAAGCCGCGGTGGACACGGCCCACTGTCTCGGCAACAACCATGAACGCGTTGACGTCGGCTTTGACGTCGTTCCAGTCGTCTGGCTCCGTACCCCTGCACGCAACAACGACATCTGTGTCGCTGCCAAAAATGTACGCCTGCGCACCTTCGCGATCGGCGAAGTGCTCGAGGCGCATCCCCAGCCGGGGAATGTAGACGTCGACTGCGTGGGGTTGCAGGTACGAGATCCGCGAGATCTGGGCAAAGAAAAGCGATGCCGAGAGTCGGTCGAGAGAATCGACAGGACCGGTGTGCTCCATCCGCAGGATGATCTCGGGAACCGGGGCTTGCTCTCTTCCGTTTGTTTCTTCAGCCATAGCCCGGATTCTATTCGCCCCAATCGGGGCTAGATGCTCTCGGTTTCGGACTTTGCCAGGAGGTAGCCTCGAGCCCTCTCTGTGAGTGGATACCGTTCTACGAGAGCCCAGAATGCAGTCGAGTGATTTGACTCGGCAAGATGCGCAAGTTCGTGCACGATGACGTAGTCGAGGACCCAGCCGGGGTAGACGGCCAACCGGCTGGAGATCCTCACTCGGCCGGTGCTTGGGGTGCATGACCCCCATCGTTTCCGTTGACGGTCTGAGAAGACAATCTCGGTTGGCCGGGGAAGGGAAAGCTGGACGGCAAGATCTTGCGCTCGCTGCGGCAGATCCACTTCCTGCCTCTGGCGCTGGTTGCTGATCCGCTGCTGCATGGTCCTGACCCAGCGCTGTTCCTCAGATGTGGTCAAAGAGGCAGGGACGTACACACGCAAGACACCGTCGACGACCTTCGCCTCGATCGTCTTCTTTCTGCGGTGGCTGCGGACGACTTCAGTTTCCATGGCGCGACCGTACCAGTGCGGCCGGACATATCCGGGCAGGAGCGCACGGACTGTCCGTTGAGTTCCTCAGCGGAGTGTCTCCAGCCAGGCGCGGAGCTGCTGTGGAGACATCAGCTCGGGCTTGCCGAGTTCCTCGTCGCCGGCGTGCTGGAGCTCGCGGGGGACTTCCCGTACAACGCGTTCGAGTTCCCCGGCTGACGCATGATCGTCCACCACCGCAGCCATCTCCTCGTCGTGGTCGACACCACGTGCCCTTGCAGCCGCGACCAGCCCGCGGAGCAGCGACTCCCAGGTCGTCATCGGTCCCTGTGCCAGTGACGCCGACTCTTCGAACGAATCGACAAAGGCAAAGGGGACGGTCTCGATGGAGTGTCCTCCGGCAATCGCGCCGTACAGCCAGTCCGAGTCAAAGGCGAAGCCGTATGTGGAAGGGTCGTCGAGGATGTCGGTGAGGGCAGCCCGACCGTAGAGCTTGAACGCTGCCTGCGTGTCGCGGAGACCCCGGGAGAACAGCGCTCTCCCCACCATGCGCTGCATGTGCCGGAGGACGACGATGCCGGGGCCCCACCGTGCCTCGGCCTTCACCAAGATCGCCTCAGGGTGCTTCCGATCACCGATTGCGACCTCCGTTCCCCGGGAAAAGGGGTCGACAAGCAATCCAGCTTGGCCGAGATTCACGGAATTGTCGGCGTCGGTCATGACGATCGCGTCGCAGCCGTCTTCGAGCGCTCGCGTTGCTCCGAGGACGACGGCGCCGCCCTTGCGCGAGTCGTCGACCGAGGCTAGATGACGGAGGGGGCCGGACTCTGCCGGCACCGCCTCGCTCAGACGCAGAACTGTGACGTGGTCCGCAAGACGGTGCGTAGCCGCCCGCCTTTCGGCAACGGCAGCGCTGTCGTCGGGGTCCCCGTCATCGGTCGGGTAGAGATGCCAGTCGACCGCCGTGCCCTGGAACAACCAGTCGAGCTGATCCAATTTGGTGTGTAGAGAGTCTTCACCGGCCGGATTCTCCCGACTCCGGGGTCGTAGCCTTCGCTGCTCGCCCCACATTCCAAAGACAACGCCGAGACGGCCGGTCCAGCTGGATCGCCGCAGAGCTTGCCTTGATAGGGCGAGCTTTGAAGCAAGCCGGAGACTGATACCGGCATCGTCGTCGGATCCGATTTGTCTGAGCTCGGTCTCGGGGACGTCGGCAAGCTGGTCGGCTAGTTGCCGAACTCGATCCTGATCTGCGGATGACCCGAGATCGAAGCCTTCGGTAGAGGGTGACAATGACATCGTCTCTGGATCCCTTCTCGACGGTGCTGGCGTTCAGGTCGGAGCCTGCTCGGTTGCATGACGGTAGCGAGGGTGTGTGCCCGGTGCGGTAGTCAGAGCCGTTTGCCGGCCGGGCCTCGAGCCAAATAGACGCGTACGACAGCCGCCCCGTCTACCGGATCTGGACGGAGCGGCAGTTGAACCGGTACCGTGCGGCCAATGCCAGCGAAGATTGCATTCATCGGATCCCACTCCGTCAGGAAGACCAACGCAGTGCACTCATTTGCCGGTGCGGTAGGTCGCAGCGGGCGCAGTGTCGAGGTGGGGAGAGAGGTCATTCGTTTCAATCCTCTCGGTCTCAACGAGGGAGCCACCCCGGAAGCACAGCTCTGGGTGCTGATGGCACAGATCCAACAAGAGCTGGAACTCCGCAATCGTGCGGATGTTTTGGTGACGGATCGTGCAGTGATCGACAACTTTGCGTACTTCCTGCGGACCACCGGGGGAGAGGACCCATTCGATGTGAAACCTCTGGTACGGCGCTGGTGTGGCACGTACGACCTGTTTGTCCGGATGGTGGCCGATGTCCCACTGATCGTCGACGGCGTGCGCAGCACCTCGGACAAGTTCCGCGATGAGATCGAGATGATCCTCAATGCAGTCGTGCCGTCGTATGTCCCGGAGGATCGATTGGTGACTGTGCGGGCGTCCGAGATTACAGAGGACTTCGATTGGGACGCCCTGTTGGAGCGACTCGTTGGGCCACCCGTGACGGACGAACCGGTTCCCAAGCCGGTGACGTTGTTTCCCACCCTTTGGGACTAGTGGTCGGGCCGATGAACGGAGCTAGAACTTGCCGCTGTTGGGCTGCGGGCCTTCTGGAATTTCCTCCATATTGTCCCAGTGTTCGACGATCTTGCCGTCCTCGACGCGGAATAGATCGAAGACCGCCAGCTCCTTTCTGAAGAACACGTGGCTGTAGACCATCACAAAATTCCCCTGACCGATGACCTTGAACACATTCCGATAGATCATGTCCCCACCGGGTCCCTCGATGAAGCACACAAACTCTGCGAGCCCGTCGGCCACATCGGGGTTGTGCTGGATGTAGTCAGATCCGACATAGTCGGCGATCGTCTCGATGCGGCGGTTGACGAGGACGTCATCAATGAACGATTCCACCAGCGTCTTGTTCTCCTCGGTCTTGTCGAGGTCGGTCAAGTCGGTTGGCCCGTCCACTTGGCTGCGCCCGCTCACCGACTCGCCCAGATACGGCGCAATCACGTCCCAATGCTCAACGATCTTGTCGTCGCTGTCCGTATCGAAGAGGTCGGTCGTGACCCATCGGGCCTCGCCATTGTTGATGTCCTGGTACACATGAACGAACACGAAGTTCCCGTCTTCGAGGGCTCTGACTACCTGTATGTCGCGCGAAGGATTGTGATCGATGAACGGTTCGAAGAACCTGACGAACCCCTCGACCCCGTCGGCCACTCCGGTGCTGTGCTGGGTGTATCGATCGCCCGTGTAAGCCTCTACTGCCTGGCGTACTCGACCATCACGGATGCCCTCCATGTAGAGAGCGATCGCATTGTCCTTCTTCTTCCCCATACTCTCCACTCCATTCGCTTTGCAGTTGCCGACCCACGGTCCGGGGCCGAGGGCTACAACCCCAGGACATCTTCGATAATTCGGTCTCGGCGTCTTCGTACGGTCTTGACGCCTTCATCGTGGCCCAGGCCGCTCCAAGACCTCACTATCGATTCGAGGTCGCCGATTGAGCGACAGATTGCAGTGGCCGTCCAATAGGACAAAGAGGCCAGTTCGTCGTCACGCGTGGCGCGGTATTGCGCGGTGAAGGCTTCTGCAGCCGCATCCAAACCTAGGAGCCGTAGTTCTGTAGCGCAGTACGCAACGTCACAGGCTGGGTCAGCGATGCGGGCTGCCTCCCAGTCAAGGATCGCCGCGATGTTTCCGTCTTCCCACAGTACGTTGCCGGGGTGGTAGTCGCCGTGAATGAGGATTCCGACCTCGTTGTCGGGTGGACGGAGCGCCCGCCGCTTGTCGAGCAGGTCTTGGCCACGGATGTGCGCGTGTACGCCTTCCTCGTTGACATCGTCGGCGGGCCCCGGAGGAGCATCCCGGAGAAGTTGCTGGAGATCGTCCTGGGTGGGGAGGTCGTGGATTGCAGTGAGCGTCTTCGCAAGAAGCCGCCCCCACGTTATGGGGTCTTGTGGGTTGAGCACGGCCGAGCCGGGGGAGAGGCCCGTGATGAGGGCCGGCCGACCGGAGATCCAACCCGACCAGAACACCTCCGGGGTTGGTACAGGGGTTGACTGCATCGCCCGAAGCACGGCTGCCTCTCTAGTTGCCACTTCGGGGTCATGCCGGAGCGACCATGCCCCGTGGCGGCGCAGGACGATACGGCGGCGGTTGCTCACGATTTCGAGCACATCTGTTGTCGCGCTCTGGCCGCTGCTGATCCGCCGAACGGACCGGACCGGGGACCCGATGACGGACGCCAGTAGGTCTAGATGTTCTGCGGTCAAATTATCGGCGGGCGGCATGTCAACAATCGTAGGGCCGGGAAGGTGGGCTCATCGGCGGCCCCCGAAGCATGCGGCGGTCGAACTCAAGGGAGGGGAATTCCGCCGAGTTTCGGTCGCGTTCTGTCCTGCGGTCGCCGATCGTAAAAAGTGGCGCCTATCCGAGGGGGTTGAGTCACCCCCGGTGTTCCGGTCGCCAACATGACTGCGAAGGGCTCCGTCTGGTCGGCGGCCAGGTTCTCGGACGGATGCGGGCTGTAGGCAGTGACCTCCGCTCGCACGACCGGTTTCAGGTCGTCGGCGCCCGACGAGCCGCGAATCCACGGATTCGAGAATCTTGCCGACCGGACCCTGTATGGCGAACGTTCCTCGGGTGGGACGGTGTCGGTGTTGCCGGTACGGGCGAAGTCCTCGATGAAGGCGTAGGGCTGACTCATCAACCGTCCTCCCGTTCCGCCGCGGACGATGGCTCCGAGGCTGATCCAGGGCTCTGATCCCCGCGCCAGGTAGGCAGTCAGGACGGTGTCGTCGCCGAGCGGTTCAGCTGTAAGGACAAGCCGGACCGGCTCATTTGGCGGGATTCGCCAGTCGATAGGGAGTCGAATAGAGGTACCCGAACCCTCACCACTGAACGGGGTCTCGTACGCGTCGGAATTCACGGCGACGGCAGTGGCAAGGGCGTCGTTGACCGGCCGCTCGTCGTCGATCAATCGATGCCAGACGGAGAAGATGGCGATCCTGCGCCCGTCGATGAGCTGCTGGATGCCGGCATATCCGCCGGGATCAGGGCCGCGGGCATCGATACCGAACCCGGAAGTGCAGAAGAAGGTGCCGGGGGGAGCTCGTAGGGGGAGGACCTCGTTGTAGAGCAAGGCCAGGCCGGAAGGGGCCTCGTATCTCAGATGAATCGAACGGGCATCCGCAACGCAATGGTCTTGGAGCAGCCACATGGCGGTCAGGTCGCCGGACCGCATCGGACCCACTGAGACTTCGAGGTCCGCTCCGTGGCTCTGCGGGTCTCCTACTACAAGCAACCCCCGGGTGGAGTCGCCTGCCTCGACGATGTGCTGGTAGCCGGATCCGTCACCGACGGGCTCGAGTCGCCACTCACTGTCGACCGCACCGTCCGTCTCCGAATCCAGCAGCGACAACGTGCCGTCCCGAGTCGTCAGAGTCTGACCCGAGCCAGATGGCGCCGAGATGAGGTAGGTCCCCCGCATCGTCCCTTCTCCTATGTCCCATTCGGTGGAGCGAATCAGATCTGGGCCGGGAATCCCAACAACAGGCAGGGGAGAGGCGCGGCGAACGAGGTAGCGCTGAGCCGATCTGTTCAGTAGTCGCAATTCGGCGTCTTCCGGTCGTCTGGGATGCTCCTCATTCTGCGGCATAAGGGTTGCCGGTGCCAAGGCAGAGCCGCCCGTCGGATCGCTCCAAGCCGGGGCCCAATCAGGTCCAGCCGGGATCCAGGGTGACAGTGAGTATCTCCTCGCAGGCCATTCCAACTCTTCCAACCATCTGCCCATCTGGGCTCCAAACTCCGGAACAGCCTGCCGCGACGTCAAAACCCTCCCCGGTGGAGCCGGCGAAGCTGGCAATAGCTACCCAGACGTTGTTTTTCCGAGAGACTGTTTCCGCACGGTGCTGTACCTCGTCGTGCTCGCCCGCGCGCTCGAGCACACCCGCCACATACACATCCATGCCCTTCTCGGCCGTTACCTTGGCGTGAGCTGCAACGCTCGTGTCCTTGCACACAGCTAGCCCGAGTCGCCAGCCGTCGACCTCAATGACGGACGGTTCCTTTCCAGCCGAGAAGTGCTCTCTCTCGTCGGCGCCGAGCCACATCTTCCGATAGGCGGTCGAAACCGTCCCTTCCCCAATACGAAAGACTCCGATTGATCGCCCCGTGCCTCCTGTAGCCTCAACCGGGGCACCGGCGAGTGCGATTGAACCCGTTTCCTCGCAGGCATCGATGATCGGTAGGAGCCGTTCGTCGCCAACTTCGATTGTTTCGGCGTCGAACGTGTACCCGGTCAAGGAGAGCTCAGGCATCACGACCACTCTTGCGCCGGAACGGCGGACGGCATCGGCGTGACGGATGGCGTTGCCGGCGATGTCGCCGTTGACAACCAGCGGCTGCGCAACGGCGATACTGAGCGAGGGTCGCATAAGGCGGCCATTATGCCGCGCCAGCCGCCCTTGTCGCGTCAGCCGTGTCAAAGATTCTTGACACATAGTGTTGGCCTCGATAGCGTACAAGGTCAAATATCTTTTACATCGAGGACGTAGATGGGCTTTCAGGAGAAGAGCAATATTGTGATGCTGACCGCGCTCGCGGTCGCATACGGGTGGTATGGAATCCAGGTGTTTCGCCTGGCCACAGATGAGCCGGTGAGCGAGGTGATGTATCAGCCCCTCATCCTCATCGTGGTCGTACCCCTCGTAGTCATCGCAACGATTGGCCACATCGTGATCTCAGCGCTAGATCCTGCGGAGGCCGACTCCTCAGACGAGCGAGATCGCGAGATTGCCCGGCGCGGCTCGGTGGTCGGCGGCTGGATAGTGAGCATCGCGGCCTTTGGAGCGCTTCTCGCCGCGATGGCCGAGATAACTCACTTTTGGATCGCTCATGTCATCTTGGCCGGGCTGGTGATCGGTGAGCTGGCGGACGGCGCCTGGCGCCTGATCCTCTACCGACGCGGCATCTGAGATGGCGAAGCCAACGAGAGTAACTAACCGGATCCGTCAGCTGCGGATTGACCAGAACGCCATGACCCAGGCCGAACTCGCCGAGCAGGTTGGCGTAACTCGCCAAACGGTCAACGCCATCGAGAAGGGCAAGTATTCGCCATCGCTCGAGGTAGCTTTCCTCATTTCCAGGGTGCTCGGCCGTCGGCTGGAAGATGTATTCGATTACCCGCTCGACTGAGCTAGTGCCGCTCCCCAAACTTGTCGAACATACGCCTCACGGTGCCAAGGGTCCGCATCGTCATCGCGCCAACAATCTCCTCGACAGATTTGACCGGCAGTTGCGAGTCGCTGACGCCTTTTGCGGGAAGCCAGAACCAATGCCGCTCGAAGAAGGCCACCATGTCGCCGGCGGGGGCCAAGTCGAACACTTCGCCAATCATCGAGTCGTTGGGGACCTTGCGGAGGAACGAGACCTGTACCCGACCCCCCGTCCGCGCAATGTCGTCAGGCGAAAAGGGCTGGGCCGCAACGATCTTCCGCATCTCATCCGGTGTCCGCACAAAGATCACGGGATCGAAGCCATAGGCCCGACCCAGTTCCTCTTCGAGCAGGTCTGGCTTGATCGCGGTGGGGTCGTCACACCGGAACGTGACGTTGCCGGCGGCCTGGTAGGCGGCGACGTCGGCAAAACCCAGACCCACAAATGGCTGTATCAGCTGGTCATTGCTCAGCCGCCGGCTGCCTACGTTGATTGCTCGAATGAAAACGAAGACCCGCTCGCTGTTCTGCATTCGAGGACTGTAGCCAGTTGCGTTCGGCCTTCTCTGAGCGGTTGGCGACAGACGATGGCGCCGATGTGCTCCCACTGTGACGGTCTGACCTGATCCAATCGCGGTCGCAGAGGATCGCTTACCCTCCAAGGCATGCATCTGCTGAGTCTTGAGGACATCGCGAAGGCTTACCCGGAGAACCCCGTTCTTTCGGGAGTCTCTCTTGGGATAGCCACCGGAGATCGGATTGGGATCATCGGCCGCAACGGATCCGGCAAGTCGACGCTCCTCGCAATCATTGCCGGTGAAGAGACGCCGGATTCGGGAACCATTGTTCGCTCTCAAGACCTGCGGGTTGCGGCGCTCGACCAGAATCCGACTTTTGATGCGGACGCCACGGTCGCGTCGGTAGTCGGCGCGGATCGAAGAGCGATCGCTCTGGCACACCGACTCGGGCTGGCGGACACCGATGCGTTGTGCGGCAACCTGTCTGGAGGTCAGCGCAAGCGGCTGGCTTTGGCTGTTGCCCTCGGAACGGAATGCGACTTGCTGATTCTCGACGAGCCGACCAATCACCTCGATATCGAATCCATCGACTGGCTCGAGGAGCACCTGCGGGAACGAAGAGAGGCAGTGCTTTTGGTTACCCATGACCGATTCCTCCTCGACCGGGTCGCTAATCGCATCGTCGAAGTGCACGATCGCAATCTGCACACGCACCAAGGCACCTACGAGGACTACCTCGAGGCTGCGGCCAAACGGGAGACACACGAGGCTGCCGTCGAACACCGACTCCAACAGCGGATCAAGACTGAACTTGCCTGGCTCCGGCGCTCACCAAAGGCTCGCACCACCAAATCCCGTGCCCGGATCGACCAGGCTCACGATCTGATGGCCCAGCAGCGTAGGCAGGCGCGCCGCAATCTGACCATCGATCTCCCCAGCCGCCGCATTGGCTCCAAAGTGGCCGACCTCCACAATGCGGGTAAGCGGTATGGCGACCAATGGGTGTTGCGGCATGTCGACTACAAACTGCAGCCGGATGCCCGGATCGGGATCGTGGGGCCAAATGCCGCCGGGAAGACAACCCTGCTCGGATTGATTGCTGGACGGCTTGCTCCGGATGAGGGGAAAGTGACGTTGGGGACGACCGTGCACCCCGGCTGGTACGGCCAGGACCCGAGACCGATATCACCGTCTGTACGGGTCCACGAAGCGGTGCGGGAGCATCTCGACGATGTTCTGCTCGAGAGCGGTATCAGGGTTTCGGGCGCCCAACTCCTCGAGCGGTTCCAATTCAGCCGCGACCAGCAACAGGCCGAGGTAGGTGACCTGTCGGGAGGGGAGAGGCGCCGGCTCGAACTGCTCCTGAGCCTGATGGAAGCACCAAATCTCCTGCTCCTCGACGAGCCGACGAATGACCTGGACATCGACACACTCAACGTGCTCGAGGAGTACCTCGACGCATGGAGCGGTGCACTGGTGGTTGCCAGCCACGATCGGTATTTCCTCGAGCGCACCTGCACCGACATCTTCTCGATAGAGCCAGATGCGTCGGTGGTTCACCATCCCGGCGGTTGGACCGCATACCGGGCAGATGTCATGGCCAAGATCGTCTCAACCGATTCAGCTAAGCCGGGTATCCGAAGGCAGAAACGCCCCTCGCGCAAGCTCACCTACAACGACCAGAGGGAACTCGACACACTGACCAAGAGCATCCCGCGGCTAGAACGACAGCGGGACCGGTTGACGGCTGAACTCGATGCAGTGTCTGGCGATGCAAGCAGGGTCCTCGAACTATCTCAGGAACTGGCAACCGCGCTGAAGTCGATCGATATCGCCGAAACGCGTTGGCTCGAACTCACCGAGAAGGCAGAGAGCCTCGAACAAGACCCGCTCTAGCCAATGCAGGAACCTGCCACTTTGCGGGTTGAAAGCACCGGCCGTGCGGGTGGGGGATCGGGCCGCTGGGTTCGCCCCTGGTCTCAACCATCAACGAGGCGAACCACTTCTGCCACCAAGTCCATGTGATCGTGATTGGTGCTCAGTATGGCCAATTCGAGGGGTGTCGCTCCCATTGCGGCGCACTTTCGAGCCGCATCGGCCACCTCCGAGTCCGGCGATGAACCTGATGCGGCCCACCTCAGGTCATTCACCGATAGGGTCGGCAGCGACGCAACCAAGAGGAGACCCGCAGATGCTGCAAGACATGCCGATTGTGCCAGAAGCCGATCCGGACCTTCCCGGCGATTTGGAACTTGGAGCCTTCTCCGTCTCGCTCAACGTCGCCGACCTAGACGCATCACGGGTGTTCTACGAAGCCCTCGGATTCACGATCTCCGGCGGCGACGCCGAGCATGGATACCTCATCATGAAGAACGGAGAGTCGACAATCGGACTCTTCCATGGCGTATTCGAAGGGAATATCCTCACGTTCAACCCCGGTCTAACCAATCGGATGGAACGTCTCGAGCGGTACCTGGATGTACGCGAGATCGCGGAGCGGCTTGTCGACGGGGGCCTCGGCCTTCAGTCCGGCATCGATCCTGAGGCCGGCCCAACCGGTCCTGCACATGTCACCCTGAGTGACCCGGACGGCAACGCCATTCTCATCGACCAGTTTTTCTAGACGAGGGTCAACAGAGTCGCAGTCGAAACATCCGCGCCGAGACTGCCAAGGCACTGCAATGCGCGCAGCGAGCCGCTGCTCAGGTTGTGCCCTCGTACAGGCCCATCTGGTTGCCCTCGGTGTCGGCGAAGACTGCGAACCAACTGGTCTCGGTAATCGGTGACTTCTCCAATAGCACGGACCCGCCGGCCGCGGTGACCTTTGCGAGCACTTCGTCGATCGAGTCGACCTCCACATAGTTCCGCATGGTCGGGATGGATTCGTCTCGTGATACGAACCCGCCTCCACTGACCTGGTTCGGGGCTTGCCACATCGGATAGCCTTCGAATCCGGTCATCTCGGCGATCTGCCAGCCAAGCACGTCGCCATAGAAGGCTGTCGCCCGTCCCATGTCGTCGACGGGGATGTCGATATGAGTGATGTCACCGTGTGCCATGTCGTCTCCTCTCGAGCCTATCCCGAACATACCAATACGATGAGCAGAGCGGGGCAGTTCCGATCGGAGTGCGCCGCTGAGGCGGAGGAAGAATGTGGTGTCGTTCCGGGGTTCGGAGAATCCCAGCCACCGGGGACGAGGATGATCCGGTAGTAGGGTCGCTGGCCTTGCGCCGTACCCGCAGCGGAGCACTGCCGTTCTCCTGGCCGGCAGGTTCGGGCGAGCTGCATCCGCGTTGGATCACTGCAACGAACGGGGAGTATGAGCAACTACGAGCAACCCAGCTATTCGGTTGTCACATCGTTCGATGGCTACGAGATACGCCGCTACGAAAGCTATCTGGCTGCCGAAACCATGGTTCGTGGCGACTTTGACTCGACGGGGAACACCGCATTCCGTCGTCTGGCAGGCTTCATCTTTGGGCGCAACAGTGAGCAACTGCGGATGAGCATGACTGTTCCGGTGACCCGGGAGCAATCCGGTCCCGATGAATACCGGTATCGGTTTGTCATGGAGAGGGCCTACAACGAGTCAGACTTGCCCCGACCAATCGATGGTTCCGTCGAGATCGTTCGAGTGGAAGAAGGCCATTTTGCGGCCGCCCGCTATCGGGGCCGTCGCAGTGAGCGGCGCTACCGCCAAGTCGAACGGGAGCTGTTGCAGGCACTCCAGGGTGACGGCATAAGGGCGACGGGTACGTCAGTAAGCGCGGTCTACAACGGCCCCTTGACTCCGCCGGCGCTGCGCCACAACGAAGTGCTCGTACCTGTCTCCTGGGAGCATTCTCAGCAAGCTTGACTGGGAAGATCGATTACTGACGCTGCAGATTTCACTCGGAGGGCATGCTCTCTTGTCAAGACATTTACGAATCGCCGCTATTGCAGTCGCGGCTGCTGTGCTCGGCGCAATTACGGTTGTGGTCGCTGTCACTGCGTCGCAAGATGACGCCGCGATCGTTGTGCAGCTGGATTGGACAATCGATGATGCTTGCCCTGACGCCGTTCTGATCGGTGCGGCGGGCTCCGGCCAGCGTGACGACATTCTTGGCGTCGGTCCGCAGGTTGAATCGGCTCTTTCCGGGTTCACTAGCCAGCTCAACGAAACGGCATCCGTCTCAGTCTCTGCCGGGTTCGTCGCTCTCGACTATCGAGCACCGGGCATCATCGAAGGCGCCCTGGAGGGCTTCGGAGGTAATGCCATATTCGACTCGATCACTGAGGGACGAGAAACGTTGATATCTCTCGTCGGAACGATTGACCAGCGGTGTCAAGACACCATCGTCTACCTGATTGGCTTTTCTCAGGGAGCCTCGGTAGTCCACACGGCGGCCGTCGAAATGCCCGGCGAGGTGCAGGACTCCATCGGTGGGGTAGTGGTGCTCGCCAATCCCTACAGGGATGCTGATGACCCCTACGCCCAACACTTCACAACAGAACCGGATCCCGAGCAATCGGGAACGCCGTCACCGCACACCCGAGATGGGTCATTGACCGGTCTGCCGTTGCCAGATTGGGTGGATGGATTGTTCTACTCGGCGTGTGCGCTACGCGACTCTGTCTGCAATTTCGCCTTTCGCGATCTTCTTGCAACTGAAGGAGTCCACGGCGACGAGACCTACAACGGTCTCGGCCCGGAGATGGGCGCGATCCTTGCCGACGACCTTCTCGAAAGGCTGTAGACGCAGCTGGCGAGGCTCCACTGGTCGCCCACATGACTGATCTCGACCAGTCGGATGTTGCTCCTCAACCCGATGGAAGACGAACCTTCTCCGCCGCTCGGACTATCCAGCGGCGGGGGACTGAGCGCTGAAGCAAGTTGCGATTGTTGGCAACCAGGCTCGATTATGACTTCTGCTCCTGATACGACCCGAGAAACGAGTCGACAACAGCCGCGATGAACTCCGGCGTGATGCGTCGTCTCGCCATGGCATCGCGGTGAAGCACGGGACCGAGCAGGAGCGAGGCCGCCAACGTGAGATCCAGGTCGCTGGGGAGCTGCCCATTGGCAATCGCGAGGTCGAGTGCCCGTCGGATCGGCATCACCCTCTCCATCGTGTTCAGCATGCCCTGCAGCTCTGGGTCCCTCGTTGCACGTTCGAGCATTGTCAGCAGGCGGCTCCGGCGATCCTCGCCGGTCAGGTTCCTCTGCATTGCCTCCAGTGCCGCCTCGAGATCGGGGCGAACATCGCCGACAAAATCAACCCGGGTCGCGGCAGCCCGGGTTGTGATCAAGTCCTGGAGCAGAGCGCCCCGGTCGGGCCAGTGCCGGTAGATGGTGGCCCGACCCACGCCCGATCGTGCCGCAAGCGCCGAGTGGGTGACGGCATCAGGCCCGCCCTGACGCAAGAGCTCCTGGGCGGCACTCATGACGGCCCTTCTCGTACGTTCGACTCGAGGGTCCATTCGCGACTCCGGTAGAGGCATTCTTAGGTGAATCTCAGTTGACTTGTGAGACGACACGTCTCATAGTAAGTGTGAGACACAACGTATCAGACCTCTATCGATACGACAACAACAACCGGGGTTCACATGGACAACCACGCAATCACTACACGAGGGTTGACTCGCCGGTTCGGTGCCATCACCGCCGTTGACAGTGTTGATCTCGACATCCCGCGCGGGGGAGTGGTCGGCATTGTCGGCCCGAACGGTGCAGGCAAGTCCACAACGATCCGGATGCTGCTCGGCTTGATTGAACCAACCGATGGGGCGGGCACGGTATTCGGCGAGCCGATCACTCGGCCCAAGAGATACGCCGATCGGGTGGGGGCGCTCATCGAGAACCCGGCATTCCTCCCGAACATCTCGGCTCGGGCCAACGTGCAATCGATGGCGACGCTTCGCGGCGTTCCTTCCGATCGCGTAGACGACGTGCTCGAGATTGTCGGCCTGTCCGACCGTGCCGACGACTGTGTTTCCAAGTATTCACTCGGTATGAAGCAACGGCTCGGCATCGCAATAGCGCTGTTGCCCGATCCTGAGCTGTTGGTCCTCGACGAGCCGACCAATGGCCTCGATCCCGCCGGCATCGTTGAGGTGAGGCAGTTGCTGCGCAGGCTCGGCGATGAGGGACGGACCGTCGTCGTTTCCAGCCACCTCCTTAGCGAGATTGAGGCCGCCGCCGACTACCTGGTGGTGATCCGCTTCGGGAAGATCCTCTTCGCCGGTCCGCTCGGTGACCTCCTCGAGCAGGAGCGCCGGTACGTGGACCTCCAGCCTGAGATGGAAAGCGAGATCGAGGATCTTGCCAGCGTGTACACGAATGCGGGGTACGACGTGACGATCGAGCCCGACACCGTGCGAGTTGTCATTGACCCGGTCGAGTCGGCCAATCTCAACCGGCTGGCCATCGAGAACGGGTTCGTCCTCAGGCAACTCATTCGTAGCAACGAGAATCTCGAAGATGTCTTCCTTCGCATGACCGACGCCAACACGGAGGTCGCAGCATGACCACCGCCTCTCTCGACAAGTACGGCTCTGAGACGCAGCAGAATGAAGCGGGGCGACACGAAATGGCTAGCCAAGAAGCCCACCGGAATCCGGCTCGGGGGAGAAGCAAGAAACCGCGGCTGAGACTACGAGCAACCCGCAGTGAGGCAAGGAGGCTCAACCGTCGCTCGTTTGCCGGCGTCGGACTCGGCCTGCTCGTCTTCTTCGCCCTGATGACGGCTGCCATCACCTTCATCGCCGGCGATCAGATGGGTCCGGGCGGATCGTTCGGGAGTGGGGTTGATCTCGCATCCCCTGAGGGCTTGGTAGCCGGACTGATCACCGGCGCCAACATGTTCGGCATCATCACCCTGTCCCTATGGGCCGCGGCGACGGCGAGCGACTACTCAACGGGTTGGATGCGGGTTCTCGTTCAGGCCGAGCCCCGGAGATGGCGTCTCTACGGAGGCAAACTCGCTGCCCTCGCTGCCTACACCCTGGTCGGGATGGCGGCCGCTGCAGTCGTCTCCGTAGCGGCGGCTCCAGCACTGGCCGGGGCCGCCGGCATCTCCACAACAGCGTGGTCAAGCGGGGTCGTCGACACCGTCCTGAGCACATGGGCAAACGTCGTGTTGTCGGTACTGGCTTGGGGCGTGATTGGTCTTGCGGTAGCGACCCTCACCCGGTCCGCCACTGCCGCCATCGCCGGTGGTATTGGCTACTTGATGGTCGTCGAAGGGTTGCTCGGCATGGTTTTCGACAGCGGCGTTACGACCTATCTGCCTGGATCGTCCCTCGGTGCGGTGGCGGCAGGCGGGACGGCATCCCTCGCATACGGGAACGCCCTGCTTCTTGGGCTGGCATACGCCGTCGTGGCAATCCTGATTGCCGGGCTTGTCTTTGCGAGGCGCGACATCACTTCCTAGCTCGGATCGGGTCACTGGCCTGGGGGGGTGCGATGTCGCTCCCGGGGTGGGCGAGTAGCCAGCGGTCGAATCTCCGCCGGATCCTGCCAACCGCGTCGGTAGCTGAACGTTGTCGCCGTCAGTCAGCTTTGCTCAGCCTTGGTTGGCCGAGTGAGCTCTGCCACCCTCTTGTTCCGCTCCGCAACCAGCCGTGGATCGTCACCTCTGAACAGTGAATTCTGTTCGCCGCGCTATACGACCGCCATCAACGCCAGCTGATTCTCGGGAGCGGCGCTGGTGCCCTCTTCCAGGGCAAGGCCCCAGTCTGCTCATTGATCTCTGGTTCCAGGCCCGGTTCGGGCGACGGACCGAGACCGATCAAATTGAGCGCATCCCGTTCGATGGCCGCAGGGAGCACCCGCCAGCCGGCCACAGCCTCCGGAGTGGGCGGATTCGCGATATCGGCCGCGGAAGCAATCGAGAAGAGCGCCGCCATCACAGGTGGGATGCCGTCGCCTCTGTAGGCTTTCCTAACCGCAGCTGAGTACTTCACAAGGAAACGGTGAGACCACTGGTCCAGCGGCCGCCCCGCACCTCGCCCGTGCCGGGAATGCCACTGTGAGGGAATCCGGGATCGAAGCAAGGATCGACCATGCGACCAGGCACGGGCTGTAGCCGCACGGTCCGCGAGTCGAATGCGCTTCCCGCCGGTATAACGACGGAACTGGACTGCGAATCTGAGCGTGAACCAGGGGTTCAACTGAACAAATCGTGTGAGTTCTCTCGGCAGATCGGCCTTTGCCGCTACTAGGTGCCCCAGGGCCTCTTCCGCAAGGGGGACCGACACAACGGCACCGCCGAGGCCCGGAAGAGCTGCCATCCAATTCGGCGATGCTGCCACATGGGCAGGATTGGCCGATACCCACCTCATCACTTCAGGCCTAGTGACAGCAAAGGTGGCTGCAGAATGGAGAGCCGCACCGTTGCCGGGCTGACTGCTCCTCGCGTTTTCGAGTACCTGGGCGATGACGTCCGCACCGTGGGCCTCGCTCATCGCGACCACCCGTAGCGTTTCCAGCAGATCAAGCCGATACTCCGGTTCTGCGTCAACTAGGAGACCTAGGGATCCGATGGTCGAAGCACCGTTGCGCCACAGCTTGTCGATCAACGTGCCTCTGGAATGTGGCGGTTGTGCCAGCAAGTCCTCCAAAGAGGTCCGGGGCATGGGTTCTATGGCCATGGTGTCTTCCTAGCTTTGCATTGGTGTTGCCCGGACACTGTCCAACCCAACAGGGGGTTCGGCAACACCCCGGCACGAACACATCGCGGGGGATAGTCCCCGACGAGAAACTCGCGCTCCCACGATTCTAGGTTGCGTTTGTCATGCCGGACCCGTCCAGAAGATGCAGCGCTCACCATCTTCGCTATCGCTGCCTGTGCCGTCATGAAGGAGGACAACCGGTGTCGTTCGCCTCAAGTGTGCAGCGTCACAAAACTGACAGCGAGAACGTCACCAGGTGTCAGTCGATTTCGCGACCGCGTGGCGTGGTCGTCCCGATATCGGCAGGGGAAGCGCGGCATTGCCGGATCGAGGACGCTGGTGGGTGCGCGACTTTATTCGGAGTGGTGGATGATCTGTGCGGATTTTCGGGTTTGACTCTTGCGCTTGGGGGTGTGTTCCTGGAGGATTGAGCTAGGCCATTCAGGGAGCGTTATCCGGACCGGAGGGCAGGTCTGATGCGCAAGAGTCCGAGGGTTTACGTTTTGGGCTCAGTGTTTGTTCTGGTGCTGGGATCCTGCACCGGGTCCCACGTTGAGGTGGCGACGACCACCACGACCGAACCTGCCGAAACGTTGGTGTGGGCGCCGTGCGGGTCGGCTGAGTGTGCGACGTTGACAG
>CAMYKI010000051.1 GCA_947258985.1 uncultured Acidimicrobiaceae bacterium | reverse complement strand
GGCCCGTTGGTGGGCATCCCGTCATTCCGGAATGCTCGGTCCGGAATGGTCCGTACTTTCCAACTCACCAAGTCGCTATCGCGCCTCACCGTGCTGGAGAACATGATGGTGGCCACGAAGGACCATGTCGGCGAGTCGTTCTGGGGGGCACTCTTTGGCAGGTGGCGCCATATCGAGGCCGAAAACGAAAAGATCGCACTCGCCTCCCTGGAACGTTTTGGTCTCCACCACATGAAGGACGAGTACGCCGGCAGTCTCTCGGGCGGACAGCGCAAGCTGCTCGAGATGGCCCGGGCGCTGATGGTCGCCCCGGATGTCATCATGCTCGACGAGCCGATGGCCGGAGTCAATCCAGCGCTGACGCAGTCGCTTCTGGAGCACATCGTCAGCCTCCGGGCAGACGGCAAGACGGTGCTCTTCATAGAGCACGACATGGACGTCGTCCAGGAGATCAGCGACTGGGTCATCGTCATGGCCCAAGGCAAAGTCATTGCAGAGGGCCCCCCCGAGCACATCGCGAGCAACCAGGATGTCATAGATGCCTACCTCGGGCGGCACCATGGAGAGGTGCCATGACCGAGCACGAGACCACTATCAATGCTGAGGGTGTCGTCGCCGGCTACCTCCCGGGTGTTGACATCTTGACCGGTGTCGACCTGACGTTGGGCAGTGGCGAACTGGTTGGGATCATCGGACCCAACGGCGCCGGCAAGTCGACATTGGTCAAGGCACTGTTCGGGCTCGTGCGAATCAACTCCGGCCTGGTGACGATGCGCGGAGAAGACATCACGAATCTCGCAGCCCATGAACTCGTCGCGCGAGGCGTTGGGTACGTTCCACAGAGGGCCAACGTGTTTGAGACGCTTACGGCCGAGGAGAACCTGCGGATGGGTCTCTATCTCGACCCTGATGCGTGGGATGAACGCCTGCCGGTGGTCCTCGAGCTATTTCCGCACCTCCGTACCAAGAGCGACCTTCGGGCCGGCTTCATGTCCGGCGGCGAACGGCAGATGTTGGCCATGGGGCGGGCGCTGATGATGAATCCCGACGTGCTCCTGCTCGACGAGCCGTCCGCCGGTCTATCACCGGCCAATCAGGATCACGTCTTCGACCGAGTGCGTGACATCTGCGACAGCGGAGTCTCCATCATCATGGTGGAGCAAAACGCCAGGAGGTGTCTCCAGATTTGCGATCGGGCCTACGTGATGGACCAGGGCAAGAACGCCTATACCGGCCCCGGTCGCGACCTGCTCCACGATCCTAAGATCATCGACCTCTATCTGGGAACCCTCGGTCGCGCGGAATAGATCAGTGTCTGCTCTTGCGAGTCTGGCGGCCGCGATCTGGTCGAAGTCGAGAATCCCTACGGGATGGTGACCGTCGCGTCGGTGTTGGCGACACCCTCGGCGTCATACGTGAATATGTCGTATGCGCCTTTCCCGGGCTCACCGACATCGACGAAGTCGAGCGGACCGGCGGCGCCGTCGTAGTCGATGTCAACACCCTGCTGCAGCAGCGCATGGCATGTCGCATAGGACGTGCACTTCTCGCCCCCGCGAGTCACGTCATTGACCGCCGCTGCGATGTCAACTGAGTTGGTGGAACCTGCCGCCTCGGCCGCCAGGACCATCACAGTGGCACAGTCAAATGAGTGAGCGCTGAAGATCGTCGGTGTATCCGGGGCGAACGCGGCAAACCGCTCAGAAAATGTTGGTTCGCCATCCGGCGGAGCCACCGACGGTGCGGTCGCCCGCACGCCTTCGATCACGGCGAGGTTGTTCGGATCGATGGCTTCAGCCGGGACATTGTCCTTGAAACCGTCGGCAACATAGAGCTGGACATCCGCCGGACCGACCCCCGCTTCGATGAGTGCCTGCGTGAAAGCAGCGCCCTCAGCGAACGGAATCAGCGAGATAGCGTCTACGCCGGCAGCCGCGATCTGGGCGGCTTCGGCATCGAAGCTGGTGCCGTCTTTGTCAAACTCAAGGAACTCGGCAACCGTGACGCCATTGGCCTCGAGCTGATCTTTCACCGCCGTGGCAAGACCACGGCCGTACTCGTCGCTGCGGAACGCAATAGCAACGCTCGACGCGCCGCCATCGGTAATCAGATCCCCGTGCACCTGACCTTGCAGATTGTCAGGCGGAGAGGTGCGGAAGTAGTAACCGCCATCGTCGTATGTGGTGAAGGTGGCGGCCGTGTTGGACGGTGAGAACATCGGGATCTCGCTGCCGGTGATCCGATCGATCACGGAGAGTGCAACGCCGGTTCCGGCCGGTCCCAGGATCACGTCTACCTCGTCGTTGATCAACTGCTCCACAGACGCCGAGGCAACTGCGGGATCGGTTCCACTGTCAGTCGGAATCACAACGATGGCGCTGTTCCCGGCGTCGGCCATCTCAGCAAAGGCCATCTCTATCGGCCTAACGAGCGCTTCGATGATGACTGAGAGTCCCCCGGTCGACGGCAACACATATCCGATGGTCAGGTCGCCTGCGTCGAGTGCTTCGAATGCCGGGGCCTCCGTGGTCTCGGGAGGTGCCTCGGTGGTTTCAGGAGCGGCCGTAGTCTCCGGAGCTGCCGTTGTTTCGGGAGCTGCCGTCGTCTCGGGCGCCGCAGTTGTCGCCGGTGGGGCGGTAGTTGTGTCTTCGCCGGAATCGTCGCCGCAAGCAGCTGCAAGAAGCGCAAACGCCAGCAAGATCGCCACAACAGGAAGCTTCTTCATTGCTTCCCCTTTCGTATTCAATGGTTGCTCGGCCACTCGGTGGTCGAGAGTTGGCGAGCATAGGCGGGTGACTAGTGCGGGGCAACCAGGCGTCGCCGCGGATGCGCCACACACCGGTAACATCCGGCGTCAGCTCAGGAGGTTGAATTGAGGCGCATTTCCGCCATCGAACGGCGGGCCGCCACAGGCGACGCGGTGGTACTGGTGGCCCTGACGGTTGCCGGTTTCGCCACGCACATGACACTCGACGCCGCGTGGCGCATGGCGGTGACCATTGTGGGGTCGCTGGCGGCATGGTCCGTCGTCGGCCCGTTCCTCGGGGTTTTCCGGGAAGCCAACATCCTGAATCCACGGGAGCTGTGGAGGGTGGGCTTGGCCTGGGTCATCGCAGCTCCGCTAGCGACCTTTCTCCGCGGCTTGATCCTGGCGCGAGACATCCCGCCCGTGTTCATTGTCGTTGTCATTCTCACCAACGGATTCGGGTTGCTGCTGTGGCGGACCTACCTGGGCTGGACGACCGTGCGGCACCGTCGTCAGCCAGATTCGATATCGACCAAGAGCCCTCGGTGATCTGCGCCTGTGACGAAAACGGTCCGCGTCGCCGTGACCTTGACCGTGCCGCGGCTGAAGGCGTGATCGATGCGAAGCAGCCGTGGCGAAGAAGGCAGCGGGCCCCAGGTGCGACGTGCAGTGCCGGCGGCGACGGCCCCATCGGTTAGAACTGCCCGCAGTCTCCTGTAGAGCGGCCAGGCTGGAGAGGAGTTGAAGTCACCGACCAGGATCTGAGCAGGCGGTCGGTCGTCGGCGGTGACAAGTGCAGTGAGGGCGCCGAGTTCCTGCCGCCGGAACTCCCGGGAGCGCCGAATGGGTCGAGCGATCGGATTCACCAGGTGAGCGTTGACGATCTGCAGGTCGGTTCCAAAGCCCCATGCACCTTTGGGTAGGAGAGCAGTCACGGGACGGCGGAACGGAAAGTCGAGCTGCCCCAGGGCGGCCGGGCCCCGCACCGCGACACCCATACCGGTGGTGTCGTCGCGGGGATCGAGCAGCGTCGTTTCGCCCCATCCGGCGAGAACTTCAGCGGCGTTGCCAGAGAGCTCTTGTACTGCGACCACGTCGGGCCGATGGGTCTGCAGCGCATCGGCGAACGAGTTCGGATCGCCGCGCCCGTTGTACATGTTTTGGGTGAGTATGCGTAGTCGCATGGCGGGAGGATACGGTGCACCCCCGAGCTAGTGGCACGTTGCGACCGAGAACGGACCACGCGGTATGGAACGAATGGTTGAAGTCGAGCTTCTGACCGGCCGATACAGGGGGGAGGTAGTAGTCCAAATTGAAGCAATTGGTGCGGGCGGTAGTGTTGTACCCGCTCGTGGACACGAGAAAGCTCGCAAGACGAGGAGATGACGGTGCGTTTGACCACAGCGATGCTCGCTGACGCGGCACAGGTGCAGGGTGGCAAGCTGTTCGTGCTCGGCGGCGGTTTCGACACTATCAGCGCGCGCAAACTTCCGGTGATCCATCGCAGCCTCACAGTCGCCCTGGTGGCGGAAATCGAGCCTGATGAGAGGCATCGAGACCTGGAGATCGCTCTGCGTCTCATCGACGAGGACGGGGTCGACATGGGTGTCGAGGCAAAGGGAAAGCTTCGCGTGGGTGCTCCACCCAACCTACCGCCCGGATCGTCCAGCATCGTGCCCATTGTCAGTCCATTTCACGGGATCGAGTTCCCCGATGCCAAGGGCTACGCCTTTGTGGTGACCTTCGAAGACACCGAGCTGGCCCGGATCCGGTTCCGCGTCGTCCGGGTAGGCTGATACCGTAAGCCCCGTGCTTACGATCCCGAATCTGATTTCACTGATTCGGCTGGGGCTGATCCCGGTCTTCCTCTGGCTACTTCTCGGCCGCGATGACCCGTTCGCTGCGGGCTGGCTGCTCGGCGGCATCGCCGGCACCGATTGGGTAGACGGCTATCTGGCGCGGCGCCTCGACCAGGTCTCCGAGATCGGCAAAGTCCTCGATCCCCTCGCAGATCGGATCGCAATCGTCGCTGCCGTCATTGGCGGTCTCATCAGCGGATACCTGCCGAGTGGCTTTGCGTGGGCGCTGATCGCGAGAGAGGTCCTTATCGGACTCGGCGCCATCTACGTGGCCCTCAAGGGCCACACCAAGCTGGCGGTGAGGAAGCTTGGGAAACTGGCGACGCTCATGGTCTATGCGGCCGTAGCCTGGTTCTTCGTCGGGGTCGAGTGGGGCTGGGTGCGGGTCGCGGCATGGGTTGTGGGCGTCCCCGGGCTGATTCTGTACTACGTCGTCGGGTTCCAATACTTTGGTGATGCACTCAATGCCGTTCGGCAGGGACGATCGGACACGGCCAACTCCAATTAAGCTCTGCAGTGCGCCAAGACTGATGGAGGCAACGTGCAGGTACCAGAGGGACTCCGCTATACCGAGAACCACGAGTGGGTCGACGTTGCCGACGGCAAAGTCAAGCTGGGAATCACCGATTTTGCCCAGGATGCTCTCGGCGATGTGGTCTTCGTCGATCTGCCGGAGATCGGGGCAGAGACCGTGGCCGGCGAGCCGTTCGCCGAGATCGAGTCGACCAAGTCCGTAGCCGACGTGTATGCGCCGGTCTCAGGCACGGTGGTTGCCGTGAACGAGGCGCTGGAGAGCACGCCCGAAATCATCAACTCTGATCCGTACGGCGACGGATGGTTCGCCGTGGTTGAAGGTGATCTTGGTCCAATCGAGGCCCTGATGGACCCGGCGGCCTACACGGAGTTCAGCGAATAGCGGTCTGTCGACGAAGCCTCAACCTGTTGTAGAGGCTTTCCTACTACCATGACAGCATGGCCGAAGAATCTGACGCGCCAGATCGATCCCAGGACGTCGAGGAGACCATCTTCTACGACCCCAGGCACGGCACTACCGAGGTAGGCACTCAGGTAGGCCGAGTCGAGGGTGCCTTCCGGTATGCCCTCATAGTCGAACGCGGCCCACGCGCCGGGCTCACCTATGTGCTCGGCGACGGGGAGACCCTTGCGGGTCGGTCGGACGATGCCGACATCTTTCTTGGTGACGTCACAGTCTCGCGGCACCATGCCAGGTTCTTCGTCGACGAATCCGGGCTCTCCGTGGAGGACCTGCGCTCGACAAACGGAACATACGTCAACGCGGAGCGGCAGGACCGGTCTCCTCTTCAGGCCGGCGATGAAGTCATCATCGGCAAGTACCATCTGGTGGTAGCGGGCGGGCATGGTTAACGAATCCGTCGCCCCGGCTCAGCTGGCGGCGAAGAAGACCCGTTCGATCGGGGAGGTCATCAACTCGTTGCGAGGGGAGTTCCCCGACCTGACGGTATCCAAGGTCCGGTTCCTCGAGGCGCAAGGCTTGGTCAATCCAACCCGGAGCCCTTCCGGCTACCGGATGTTCACCGATGACGATCTCAATCGGCTCAAATACGTGCTCAGCGAACAGCGAGATCACTTCCTCCCCCTCAAGGTGATCAAGTCCAAGCTCACATCGTGGGATCGGGGCGAGGACCCGGCGGTACCCCGCGACAGCGGCCCGGCGCCGGAGGCATACTTCGGAGGAGCCGGTGTCTCGATGGCCGGCGACGAGCTGGCAAGGGCCAGCGGCCTCAGCCGCTCGCAGATCGATGAGCTGATCGCCCAGGGCGTGCTTGATCCACTCGAGCTCCCCGACGGGCGGCGGGTCTTCCGCGATGAGGATCTGAGCATTGCCCGGGCGGCCCACCGTCTTTACGCTCGCGGCTTCGAAGGCCGTCACATCAGATCCCTCCGACTCGCCGCCGACCGTGAAGTCGATCTGCTGTCGCAACTGGTCACACCGCTGTTGCACCATCGCAACCCGAAGAACCGACGGCGCGCTGCTGAGGTGCTCGCCGATGGGGCCAGCGCCGGTGCTCAGCTTCAGGAAAACCTCGTCCGGTCCCGTCTCCGCCGACTGCTCGAGGGATGATGATCAAGCACCGCATGCCGCTTGCGTTCCTCGCTGCGATCAGCTTGATCGCTGCGCCCGTTCGTTTTCCCGCGACGCCCGAGCCACCTGAGCTCACTGCGGAGGCGTGGATCGTGGTGGATGCCGAATCCGGGTCCGCATTCGCTGAGTTCAACGCGGATGAGGCACGTCCCATGGCCTCCGTCACAAAACTGATGACGGCGCTCGTTGTGCGAGACCATGCCGATCTCGAAACAAGGGTTCGGATTTCGATGACCGCGGCTGATGTCGGGGAAGCTGAGATCGGGCTGGTTGGGGGAGAGGTGTGGAGCGTGCGCGACCTGCTTGCCGCGGTGCTGGTGAGATCGGGTAATGACGCTGCCTATGCACTTGCCGAACATGTCGGCGGCGATCTGGCGGGGTTCGCCGAACTCATGAACGAGAAGGCTGTGGAATTGGGTCTGGAGAATTCCCGTTTTGTGAACCCGCACGGTCTAGACAGCGACGAGCACTACACGTCGGCTCGCGATCTCAGCGTCATCGGCGCGGCCGTCCTCGACGATCCTGTGCTGGCTCAGCTCACCAGGACCCGGATCGTCCGGTTCAAGCCGGCGCCGACCGGCAACGATCGTATCGCCGGCAACACGAACCTTCTGCTCGGCCGCTACCCGGGCGTAGTAGGCCTGAAGACCGGGTACACCGGCAAGGCGGGCAGAGTGCTGGTGTCGGCAGCGGAAAGCGAAGGTCGCACACTGGTTACGGTGGTTATGGGCAGCGAGAACCACTTCGACGACACCGCTGCTCTACTCGACTACATCCTGGCGCGGTCGTCCGTACGCGATCGGTTTCTCGCGCCGCTCGTCGACGAAGAGGGCGGCGGGGGAGTTGTGGCGTCAGATCTGGATTCCGAGACAAAACTGCTGGTGAAGACGCTGCCGGAACTGCCAACCGGTGCCGACAAGACGACCCCGTGGGGGGAAACTCCGGGATCGCAGGCGATCGCTCAGATGGTGAAGGGCATGTTGCCGGTGACCCTGGGTGGTGGCGGTGGCTGATCCCTATCTCGAGGTTGTAGACAGAGACACCATCCAACAACGTGTTGCCGAACTGGGACAGGCCATCACCGCCGATTACGCCGGTCTCAATCCGGTAATCGTTGGCGTTCTCAAAGGCTGCGTCCCATTCCTAGCCGATCTAATCCGGAGTATCGACGTTCCCCACGAAGTCGACTTCCTTCTGCTGACCAGATTCGGGGAGAAAGGCCGCGTCTCCGTGGCTATGGATACAGCCATCTCCCTGGAAGGCAGGCACGTGATCCTCGTGGAGGGAATCGTTGACACGGGGCTCACGCTGAGCACGTTGCTGCGCAGCCTGAACGTCCGGGATGTAGCCGACGTGAAGACCGTAGCCTTGCTCGACAAGGTGCCGCGCCGCATTGTGGATGTTCCCGTCGACTACCGGGGCTTTGAGGTCGGAGACGAGTTCCTATTGGGCTACGGCCTCGACTGGCAGGGCCGCTATCGCAACCTTCCCAGCCTATGGGCCATCATGGATATGGAGCGTCTCGTCGACCTGGACAGGACCTTCCCCGCCGCCGCCTTCGCCGACCGGTGAAAGCAGCCCCGGTGATAGGCTGGGCTCATGGATCCAGTAGCAATGGAACTCATCGGAGTCCGCATCGAACTACCCAGCAACGTACCCATCCTGTTGCTCCGAGAAGGTGACGGGAACCGATACCTCCCAATCTGGATCGGTCCCAACGAGGCAACGGCCATCGCTCTGGCCCTACAGGGAGTGGAACCGCAGCGGCCGATGACCCACGACCTTCTCAAAGTCGTTGTCGGGGCTCTCGATGCCGAGGTCGTTCGTGTCGATGTCACTGAACTCGTGGACGGCACGTTCTTTGCGAACCTGATTCTGGATCGAGAGGGGCGCGAGGTCGCCGTCTCCGCCCGGCCCTCCGATGCGATCGCGCTTGCGGCCAGGACGAAATCTCCGATATTTGCAGACCGGGGGCTCCTCGATGAGGCGGGAGTCGAGATCGAAGAAGATGGGCAGGAAGAGGAAATCGAGCGATTTCGCGAGTTCCTCGAGGACATAACGCCCGAAGACTTCGAGTCCGGAACGCCCCCTTCCGGCAGTTGATTGGCCGTCGCCGGCCCTCGGTTATCCACAGGGGTTGTTGACAAGTCGCGTTGCATCTCTGTAACTTCACGTGCGTAGTTCGGCGGGCGGAATTACGTCGATGTAAGCTACTAGCCACAAGGAGGGCTCGTGAAGGAGCAAGACATCGGTTACCGCGCGCCGCAGGTATGCGGTCTCGTAGGGATCACATACCGCCAGCTCGACTATTGGGCACGCACCGGCTTGATCACGCCATCGATTCAGACGGCGCAAGGATCCGGGACGCAGCGTCGCTACTCCTTTACCGACATCGTCCAGCTCAAGGTCGTCAAGAGACTGCTGGATGCGGGAATGAGCCTCAAGAAGATCCGCAGTGCCATGGAGATTCTCCGCGAGCAACTGGCGAGCAACAATCCTTTAGACGATGTAACACTCCTTTCCGACGGAGCGACGATCTTTGCCGCTCATAGCCCGGATGAGGTAGTGGACGTATTCCAGCGAGGCCAGGGCGTCTTTGGCATCGCCGTTGGGCCCGTACAAGAAGAACTCGAAGGAGAGATTCATCGCCTCGTCCCAGACGAGGCCGGCGCCGCCACTACTTCGATCACGGAGGCCAAGGCCAACTGAGTCACGAAGCCCCCGTCGAGCCGCAACCGGCTGATCTGATCGAATTCGCACACGAGAGCGAACGGCAGTTTGCGCGCCTGCTCGACTTCTACGACGTTGTGTGGGAATACGAACCTCGCGAATTCGCCATCGACTTCGAGGAAGACGGGACGCCGACGAGGTTCTTCCGCCCCGACTTCTACCTTCCAGGGGACGATCTCTATATCGAGATCACAACCATGAGCCAGAAGCTCGTAACCAAGAAGAACAAGAAGGTGCGGAGACTCCGCGAGCTCCATCCGGAAATCGAATGCAAAGTCTTCTATCAGCGGGACTATCTCAACCTCCTGGTCAAGTACGGTCTCGAAGAACCGCCAGACCAGGAATTGCCGCCGGCTCCCACCCGTCTGCCCGGGCCGCCCCGGGTGGAGAACCTGGGCGAAGACCAGGACCGTGCTGCCGGCTAGCCCGGGCTGTCACGAGGTGCGACAGTTAGGCTGCACTATCTGCCGACCATCGCTGGAGGTCGCCCAATGCCAGATACACCACTTCGCCAATCGCATGAGGATCTCGGCGCCAGA
Organism: uncultured Acidimicrobiaceae bacterium; assembly: GCA_947258985.1. Taxonomy (GTDB): domain Bacteria; phylum Actinomycetota; class Acidimicrobiia; order Spongiisociales; family UBA5794; genus JAAETI01. Next base: position 13,793 of record CAMYKI010000051.1, on the reverse strand, counting down.
TTTACCGACTTCGGCGGCTGGGATATGCCGCTGTCATACGAAGGCGTCATCGCCGAGCACACACATGTTCGCAACGCCGTCGGCGTCTTCGATGTCTCGCATCTGGGAAGGTTCCGACTACGAGGCGACGGTGCTACCGAGGCGGTGCGGCGTGAACTCTGCAACGACATAGGCAAGATCAGCCCCGGCCGGGCTCAGTACACGATGGCGTTGAACGATGCCGGGGGAGTGGTCGATGACATCATCGTGTGGCGCTTCGACGACGACGACTACTGGATCATGCCAAATGGCGTCAACTTCGATGAGCTCCAGGCCCGCTTCAGTGCAACCAGCGGTCCCACTCTGACCCCGGTGCGGGAAGACACCGCGCTGCTCGCAGTACAGGGACCCGGGAGTGCTGCGGTGATCTCCCAGGCGATCGGAGAAGTGCCGGGGCGGTTCAGGGTTATCACCGGCAAGTTTCAGGGTGGCCCGCTCTGGGCGGCGGGAACCGGGTATACCGGTGAGCGAGGAGCCGAGATCGCTGTGCCCGGCGTGAACGCACCGGCACTCCTGGAGGCGATCCTCGACGCGGGCGCTGCGCCCTGCGGATTGGGGGCCCGTGACACCCTTCGTCTCGAGATGGGCTATCCGCTGTGGGGCCAGGACCTGACCGAGGAGATCACACCGCTGGAAGCAGGCCTGGGCTGGGTCGTCGACCTGGATCACGAATTCCGGGGGAGGGACGCCATCGTCGCTCAGAAGAACCAGGGCGTCGAACGAAAGCTCATAGGCTTCAAGACGGAAGGGCGCCGACCGCCGCGCCAGGGGTATGGGCTCCGGGCTGGTGCGGGTTCGGGTACCGTGACTTCGGGCAACTTCAGTCCGGTCCTCGAGGTCGGTATCGGTATGGGCTACGTCTCCCCACCGCCCGAAGCGGGAGACCTCGTTGAGCTAGAAATGCGGGGAGAATGGCAAACGGTGACGCGGGTGAAGCCGCCCTTCGTGAAGCGCTGATCCTCGAAACGGCAACAACACTGCAGCGTGTTGCGATGAAACGAGACGGCGGCAAGATTGTTGTCTCGCGCGCCACGTGGCTGCGCGACACCGACCTCTTCGAAAACGCCGCAGTCTTGCCGGTGGTTGGCGGGCAGACGATCTGGAGCGAGCCGACTCCCGGCGCGGAATACGTCACAGTGGTCGAACAGCCCAACTACTTCGGCCGCTTCGAGAAGAACCCTCCGACCGGTCCCGGGGTGGTTCCGATTCAATGGTGGCCGAGTCGCGACGGCCCGCGCCCTGCGGACCCCACAGCTGATGGTCCCCAAGGGGATGTGGAAGCGGCGCGTCATCTCGCCACCGGCTTGCGATCGATTCGCGGTGTCAGGCTGCCACACGGTCCCCCGGAGGCTCCGTGGTTTGTTGTGAGTCTGCCGGTGTCCGCGGAGGTGGCCGTGGCCGCGCTGCGGGGGTCGGGATTTGCGGGTTCTCGTGCGCTCGGAAAGGGTTTTCCGGAATTCCCGGGTGGCATGCATTTGCAGGTAGCGTGGCCTCGACGAGACAACGGCAATTTCATCGCGGTAGTACGCGGTGCAATCGAGGATCTAAAGGGGCAGTGATGGAGGCGCTCGGCATAGATGTCGGCGGAAGTGGTATCAAGGCGGCGCCTGTTGACCTCCATACGGGGAAGCGCATCCGGAAGCGGAAACGAATAGCGACTCCGCAACCTTCCACGCCGGAGGCTGTTTACGACGTAATCGAAGAGCTCGTTGCCTCGTTCGACTGGCGAGGACCTATCGGCTGTGCCGTGCCATCGGTTGTACGCAATGGCGTCGTATACACAGCGGCCAACATCGATGACTCATGGATCGGCAGAAACGCTGCAAGCGAACTGACGGGACGCCTCGGTCATCCAGTGCATCTGCTCAACGACGCGGACGCTGCCGGACTCGCTGAGAACGTGCTCGGGGCGGCTCGTGATCTCGACGGAGTCGTCATCCTGCTCACCCTGGGAACGGGCATCGGCAGCGCGATTTTCACCGACGGTGTCCTGGTGCCGAATACCGAGCTCGGTCATCTCGAATTCCGAGGGGGTGACGCCGAGCACTACGCCGCGGCTCGGGTCGTCGCCGCCGGTCTCGATCAGGCTGCCTGGGCGCTCCGGCTCAATGAATACCTGCAATACGTCGAGTCGGTACTGCCTCCCGACTACTTCATCCTCGGTGGCGGCATCTCAAAGAACTTTGACCAATACTCCTCGGTCCTCGACACCCGAGCCGAGGTCGTGCCTGCTCGGTTCAGGAACCGGGCGGGAATCATCGGAGCAGCATTGGCAACCGGAGGAGTGGCATGACAAGCACAACCGCGACAATCGAGACAGCCGATGGCCTCACCCTTCTCACTCGTGATTGGGCATGCGAGGCTCCCAGAGCCCGCATCCTCATCGTCCATGGTCTCGGCGAACACTGCGGTCGTTATGAGCACGTCGGCGACTTCTTCGTCGATCGCGGTTTTGCCGTATCGGCATTCGACCAGCGCGGGCACGGTGCTTCCGGGGGCCGACGCGTTCATGTCGATAGCTTCGACGAATTCCTCGATGACCTCGAGATGGTATTGGCAACCGTACCTAATGATCTACCACGGGTGATCTACGGACATTCGATGGGAGGGCTGATCTCTACGTCCTATGCGGTGAGCGGTCGCCCCCAACCAGACCTGTATGTACTGTCGGCGCCTGGACTCGATGCGGATTTCCCGGCACCGCTCATAATGGCCGCAAAGACGCTCGGTGGCCTGCTGCCCACCGTGCGACTGCCCAATTCGGTCAAGGGCTCGCAGCTCTCCCGAGACCCGGCGGTAGGCGAGGCGTATTTCGCCGATCCTCTGGTCGAAACCAAGGCAACAGCCCGCTTCGGGGCATCTGGACTTCGTCAGATGGACGTCGTCAGTGATCGCCTCGACGCCCTCAAGACCCCCGCCCTGGTGGTTCACGGTGCGGATGACGAGTTTGTACCACCGCGGGCGTCGGCTCCACTGGCCGGCGTCCCTGGCGTTGAGCGAAAGTTGTTCCCCGGGCTTCGTCACGAAATCCACAACGAACCCGAGCAGGGCGAAGTCCTCGGTTTTGTAGCCGACTGGATCGACGCTCAGCTGGCGTAGCCGTCCCTGACGACCCCTGCGAGTCGTTGGCGGGTGTCGTGATCGGCGAAGGCCGCATCAAGAGCACTCACTGTGACCTTCTCGAGGTCTTCGATGCCGAATCCGTGATGGTCGACAACAAAGGCAAATTCGTCGGTCAACGAGACGCGGCTCATCAGTCGGTTGTCGGTGTTGAGCGTTAGGTTGAAGCCCGATCGGTGGAGCAGGCCAACCGGATGAGCCTCCGCCTCGATGCCGAGCGTATGCAAATTCGAGTGGGGACAGACCTCCAGCGGAATCTGCCGGTCCCTCACCTCGGCAGCCACTCCGCCGAATTCCGCTTCTCCGTCGAGCCCGATCGTGATGTCGTCGACGATGCGGATCCCGTGGCCGATGCGCTGGGCACCGCACTTGGCAATGGCACGGTGAATGCTGTCTGGTCCTGCCGCTTCGCCGGCATGAATCGTCAGCCCCAGGCCGTAGTCCGCCGCAAGCCTGCAGGCGGCGAGGTGCTCGTCGGGGGGAAATCCCGCCTCTGGACCGGCGAGATCAAACCCCACGACACCCTGGCCGACGAACCGCACGGCCGCCCGAGCATCCTCTACCGAGTGATCGTGGTTGCGCATTGCGTCGACAATCAACCCGAGAACCAGACCGGTCTCGTCGGTAGCTCGCTGGAGCCCGGCGAGGGCCGCCTCGATGACGTCCTCTCGTCGGAGGCCCCTTCGTGTATTGAGCCACGGCGCAAACCGGACTTCGGCGTACACGACACCATCAGCTGCGAGGTCTTCGCCGGCCTCGAAAGCCGCCCGCTCTACAGCGTCGGCGGTCTGCAAGACGGCGATGGTGTGGTCGAAACTCTCGAGGTACCTCTCGAGAGATCCCGAATCACCTTGATCGAACCAATCTGCGAGAGCCGCAGGGTTCGTGGTCGGCAACCCCGAATACCCGATATCGTCCGCCAGTTCGATGACCGTTTGGACACGCAAGCTACCGTCCAAATGGTTGTGCAATTCAACCTTGGGGAGTCGCCGAATATCTGCTCGATTCATCGCCACAATGTAGCGGTCGTTCGGCCCCGCTAAGCGATCAGACGGGGATTGAGGCTATAGGTTCCGGTCAGAGACGCTTCAGCGAGCACTTTGCCGGCAATGGCATCCCTCACCTCGTAGCCGCTGAAATCGCCGGAGACGTCGCATGACGGCACGCTCAGGGCAAACAACGTGAATACGTAGTGGTGAACAATGCTGTCATTCCATGGAGGGCACGGTCCGTCATAGCCGTAGTACTTGCCCTCCATATCCGGGTCACCGCTGAACCAACCGGTGTAGTCGTTGAGACCCTGGCGAGTCCCGGGCGGCCCGGCCTCTGCCGGACGACCGCGGGCGATCACGCCTTCGGCGAATGACCCCGCGGCAAGCTCCCGCAACCCGCCGGGAAGATCGACGACGACCCAATGGAAGAAATCCGTCCTGGGAAGGTCGGACGGAACCTCCCGACCCTCCTGATTGACGTCATCGGGCTTGGTCGGGACGTCCGGGTCGTGGCAGATAAGGGCGTAAGACCTGGTGCCTTCCGGGGGATCCGCCCAGGCAAGGTGAGGGTTCCGGTTCGGAGCCAAGGTGACATGGCTTTCGGGATCCGGCACCGCGAAAGCGAATTCGTCGGGTATACGCTCACCATCGGCGAAGCTACTGCTCAAGAGTTCCATACGAGCACCTCCTTCCCGCAGACTACCTCGATGTGCGCCGCCGCTCACGGGATGCGGTATGGTCGATCGAATGACGGAGCGGAACAATGGCAGCATCTTTCACAGGCAAGTTGTTGGTGGCGAATCCCGAGATGCGCGATCCGAACTTCTATAGAACCGTGGTTCTGCTGTTCGACCATGGCGAAGACGGGGCTTTTGGGACGGTACTCAACAGACCTACCGACGAGTTGGTGACCGATCACGTGCCCGCTTGGTTAGACCATCTCGCAGACCCGCCGGTGGTCTTCATCGGAGGACCAGTTCGCAACGAGATCGCCGTCGGAGTAGCCGAATGGACCGATCCTCCAGAGCAATGGACTGCGCTATTTTCGGAGATCGGCTTTGTCGACCTGACCGATCCTCCAGATCCGGCGAACGCTCCGGATCGGGTTCGTGTCTATTCGGGCTACTCGGGATGGGATGCAGGACAACTGGAAGTGGAGTTAGCGATCGATTCCTGGTTTGTGCTCGAACCTGTCGTCGATGACGTCTTCGGTGATCCGGAGGATCTGTGGGCGCGGGTGTTGAAACGACAACCGGGACGACTTCGGCTGTACGCCCAGTATCCGCACGATCTCGAATCGAACTGACGTGACGACCGTTGTTCCACCGCTCCGCAACGCTCTACAAGGCAAGGCGCCCTCCCTCAGCCGCGAGCGCGAGCTTTGGGCGGAGGGCAAGGACATCGTGGTTGGTATGGACGAGGTGGGGCGCGGCGCCTGGGCGGGTCCGGTCTCGGTTGGGGCCGCCGTGCTCCCGCAGAATCGGAGGGTGTACAAGGTTCGGGATTCGAAGATGCTCACCGAGCCTGAGCGCGAGGCGTTGTTCGACCGCCTCACCGACTGGTGCATCGCATGGGCGGTGGGGCACGCCAGTCACCGAGAGTGCGACGAACTGGGAATGTCGGCTGCTCTGACGCTCGCCGGCAACCGGGCTCTCGGCGGCCTCGGGGTGGCGAGCGACCACCTCCTGCTGGACGGCAACTGGGACTTCGTGAGCGGTGGCGAGGCGGAACTGCTGATACGGGGGGATGCACGGTCGCTGTCGATTGCTGCTGCGTCGATCCTGGCAAAGGTAACGAGGGATCGGATCATGCGCGCCGAGGCCGGGCACTACCCGGCATACGCGTTCGAAGGCAACAAGGGCTATCCCGGCCCGATACACAAAGCGGCCCTCCATGCTTTGGGGCCATCGACGATCCACCGCCGTTCCTGGGTCTTCATGGACGGCCTGGCCTGGACCGGCATCAAGCGGTACCAGAGGCCGGACCCTCAGCAGCGACTATTCGACTGAAGTCGTGGGCTAGGGCCGCAAAACCGCCTCCGGTGTGCCAGAACACGACATTGTCGTCGCCGGAATACTGCCCGGATTGGATCTCGCGTCTCAGACCGGTCAGAGCCTTGCCGGTATACGTTGGGTCGAGGATGACCCCTGTCAAAGCCGTTGCCTGTGCCTGAACGGCCAACTCATCGTCGTCGACCACGCCGTAGCCGCCTCCGATGTGAGCATCGTTGAAATGGATTTCCATGGCAGGTACGGCAGCCCCGGTGGCGCGGGCCGCCTCATCCCAGATGGTCTCCACCTTCTCCCGAATGTGTGCGGCGGGGTCTCCGATTGAGCAAGCCACTATCGGGAAGTCCAGCCCGAGACGGTCGACGGCCCAACCGATACCGGCCGTCGTCCCGCCAGAGGACGCTGCATGCCAGATGACCGGCGGCTTCCCCGGGATGCGAGCAGCCTGATCAGCAACCTCCCGCAACGCCAGGACGTAACCCCACATGCCCAGGGCATCCGAAGCTCCCTCGGGTATCACCCAACAGACATGGCCGGCGGCTGCTTCCCGAGCCGCCGCTTCCGCCATTAGCGCATCACGCTCGGCCCACTGGGAGGGCGTGATCAGGCGAACTTCGCCTCCGCCGAGCTTGGACAGGAGGTAGTTGCCGGTTGGCTCCGGAGGTTCCTCGCCGGCGTGGCGCAGGTAGATGATCGAGCGAAGACCGAGCCGCGCGGCGGCGAGCACCGTCGCCCGACAGTGATTGGATTGCACCGCACCACAGGTAATGACGGTGTCTGCGCCGGAATCGCGGGCGGCCGCAAAGTGGAATTCCAACTTGCGAACCTTGTTGCCGGACATCTCGAATCCGGTCAGGTCGTCCCGTTTCATCCAGATGCGGGGTCCCGCCCACTCCGCTGAAAGCCGCTCGCAAGACTCGAGAGGCGTCGGCAGCAAAGCCAGCGGGATCCGTGGAGGCAGCTCTATCGACATCGAATCACCCTACCGGAGACAATGGCGGCTACCGAGGATGTGTTGCCGAGGTGGACCGGAGACTTCCGATTGCCTCCTAGCATCGGGGACGCGACCAGGACTTCGGGTCGCACAACACGAGTGAGGAGACGACATGAGCAGTGGCGCCGTCGGGCCGCGGAACCCGAATCCGCGTGATTTTCTCAACGTAGATTCGCTTCTCGATGGCGAAGACAGGCTCCTGCGAGACACCGTTCGTGATTGGGTGGCCGACAAGATCCTCCCCGATATTGCAGACTGGTTTGAAGGTGGCTATTTCCCCAAGGAGTTGGCCGAGGAGATGGGCTCTCTCGGTCTTCTCGGCATGCACCTCGATGGCTACGGATGTGCCGGCACAACGGCCGTGCAATACGGGCTCGCCTGTACCGAGCTAGAGGCAGGCGACTCGGGAGCGAGAAGCTTCGTGTCCGTCCAGGGATCCCTTTCGATGTTCCCTATTTGGGCGTTCGGCTCAGAAGAACAGAAACAGCAATGGCTGCCGGGAATGGCAGCCGGTGAAATCATTGGATGCTTTGGCCTGACGGAAGCCGATTCCGGGAGCGACCCGGGGAGCATGAGAACCGTCGCCAGAAGAGATGGCGCCGACTGGATCGTCAACGGCTCGAAAACGTGGATCACCAACGGCGGCATCGCCGACGTTGCCGTCGTGTGGGCAAAGACCGACGAGGGGATACGGGGTTTCATCGTTCCTGCCGATACGCCCGGCTTCGCAACGAACGACATCCATCAGAAACTCTCGCTGCGAGCGTCGGTGACTTCTGAGCTCGTCCTCGATGACGTCCGCCTACCCGGCGACTCCGTCCTTCCCGATGTCGTCGGGCTGAAGGGCCCTTTGTCGTGTCTGAATGAAGCCCGATACGGGATCTTGTTCGGTGCGGTCGGCGCAGCTCGAGCCTGCTACGAATCCGCCCTCGACTACTCGCTGGAGAGGGAGCAGTTCGGTAAGCCGATCGCCGCCTTCCAGATGACTCAGCGGAAGCTCGTAGAGATGATGGTTGCCGTGAACCGGGGCATGATCGTTGCGTTGCATATCGGCCGGATGAGGGATGGAGGGAACGCCGGCGTAGAGGACATCAGCTTCGGCAAGATGGACAATGTACGGATGGCGCTCGAGGTAGCAAGGGAAGCCCGGTCTATTCTCGGAGCCAACGGAATCACCCTGGAGTACCCGGTGATCCGGCACATGAACAACCTCGAGTCGGTCTATACCTACGAAGGAACCAACGAGGTGCACACCCTGATCATGGGGCAGGCGATCACAGGAATCGCCGCGTTCAGCTGATTCTGCCTATCAGATGTCGGTGTTGAACGTGTCGCATGCAGCCGGATCGCCGGTGCGGTACCCCACGTTGAACCAGTTGACCCGCTGTTCAGAAGTGCCGTGGGTAAACGACTCGGGGTTGACCCGCCCCGTCGTCGTCATCTGAATCCGGTCGTCGCCCACCGACTCGGCGGCGCTGAGGCCTTCGCGGATATCGCCTGCCTCCAACACGTCCTCACGCTGGAAGATCGAATTCGCCCAGACGCCCGCAAGACAGTCCGCCTGCAGTTCGAGCCGAACCGAGTACTCGTTGGCGTCTGAGGGGCTTTGCTGTTGGAGACGTCTGACTTCGTCCATGATTCCGAGTTCGTGTTGGATATGGTGGCCGATCTCGTGCGCGAGAACGTAGGCTTCTGCGAAGTCGCCGCCCGATGCTCCAAAACGCCGTTGCAGCTCATCGTAAAAGGTCAGGTCGATATAGACGGTCTCGTCGAGAGGGCAATAATGGGGGCCCGTCGCAGAACTGGCACCACCGCATCCCGACTCGGTCGCCTGGCTGAAGAGCACAACACGTGCGGGATCGTACGTCTGATTGCGTGTGGCAAAGACGTCGGTCCACAGGGTTTCGGTGGTACCCAGAATCGCCATTACGAAGGCTTCATCGTCATCGACTCCCTCGAACTCGTCGGCCGTCTGTGCGGGGGCTGCGGTCTGCTGGGAGCCTCCAAGTTGTCCGAGAAGATCTCCCATACCACCGAGGTCTCCGCCACCACCGCCCATCAGTAGTGCCAGGAGCAGACCGATGATGCCGAGCCCCCCGACGCCCCCGGCCACCATCGCACCGCGGCCACGCCGGTCTTCCACGTTCTTGCTACGTTCGAGATTGCGCCAACGCATGTTTGCCTTCTATCGCCACCCTTGTCTAGACACGATAGCCACCCGGAAAGTTCCCCTACCGGCCGGAAAGCCCTCACAGTGGGGCCTTGCCGCTACCGGCTACCGTGGTGGTATGGGATTGGCAAGCAGACCTCTTGTTCTCGCAAGCAGTTCGCCGCGGCGGAGTCTGCTCCTGGGAATGGCCGGCTACGAGTTTGATGTCGAGACGCCGGATGTCGATGAATCGCTCCGAGAAGGTGAAGCACCCGAGGAGTATGTATCTCGCATCGCCGGTGACAAGGCCCAGGCGGTGGCTGGTCGTATGCCGGCGGGCATGTTGGTGCTTGGGTGCGACACGGCGGTCGTTCTCGATGAGCAGATTCTGGGCAAGCCGGTCGACGAATCCGACGCTGCCCGTATGTTGCTGTCTCTGGCAGCCAGGACGCATGTTGTCTACACGGGTTTTGCGCTGGCCGGGTCCGGCCAGGACTGGCTCGAAAAAGGGATCGACGCGGCCCGGGTCACGATGCGGGCCATTGCCGAAGAAGAGGCGATCGCATACGCCGCCAGCGGCGAGCCGCTCGACAAGGCCGGCGCCTATGCGCTGCAAGGTAGGGGAAAGGGGTTTGTCGAACACGTAGACGGGCTCCGATCCACCGTGATCGGGCTGCCTCTGGAGCCGATCATCGATCTGCTGTTCAGCCACGGTGTCGTGCCCGGTGTCGAAGGAGCTTGATGTGCGTTTCGAGCTAGATGAGCAGCATGAGGCGTTTCGCAAGGTTGTTCGAGAATTCGCTGCAGCTGAGATCGCCCCCCATTCGAAACAATGGGATGAGGCGGAGGAGTTCCCCTGCGCAACGGTTCTCCAGATGGGGGAGTTGGGCCTCTTCGGGCTGCCCTTCCCGGAGGAATTTGGGGGCATGGGCGGCGATTTCACATCGCTGTGTGTTGCTATCGAAGAGATCGGCCGGGTCGACCAGTCGCTCGGGATAACCCTCGAGGCGGGAGTCGGGCTGGGCATCAACCCCATCTTCACGTTCGGCTCCGCAGAGCAGAAGGCGGAGTACCTCCCCGAGCTAATCGCGGGGAAGAAGCTGGCCGCGTTCGGATTGACCGAGGACGAAGCGGGGTCGGATGCCGCAGCGACGCGAACCCGGGCCGAACTCGACGGCGATGAGTGGGTTATCAACGGGTCGAAAGCCTTCATCACCAATGCCGGCACGGACCTCACATCGCTGGTGACCATCACCGCCCGCACCGGAGACAGCGAGATTTCGGCCATCATCGTTCCTCGCGGTACTGCCGGCTTCGAGGTGGAACCTGCATACCGCAAGATGGGCTGGCACGCCTCGGACACCAGGGGTCTTGTGTTTCGAGATTGCCGGGTACCCGCGGCGAACCTTCTTGGAACCAGGGGCCGTGGTTTCCGACAGTTCCTTTCGGTGCTGGATGACGGGCGAATTGCCATCGCGGCTCTTGCCCTTGGGCTCACGGAGCGGTGTCTCGAGCTTGCGGTCGAATATGCGAAGACCCGCCATACGTTTGGGCGGCCGATCGGAGCCAACCAGGGGATCGCTTTCCAATGCGCCGACGTGCAGGTCATGGCCGATGCCAGCAGAGCGCTCGTGTACCGGGCCGCAGCCCTCAAGGACGCGGGGAGACCCATCAAACAAGCCGCCGCGGTTGCCAAGCTCTATGCGACGGAAGCGGCTGTCTCGGCCAGTCGGATCGCAACACAGGTGTTCGGTGGAGCAGGGTTCATCGAGGACTCGGAAGTCGCCCGGCTGTACCGGGACGCCAAGGTTCTCGAAATCGGCGAGGGCACTTCCGAGATCCAACGTCTCGTGATCAGCCGCGGTCTGGGGCTCCCGGTCATATAGAACAAGCCGCGCCACCGTTGCGAAAGCCGTTATGGTGGCGCCCAGCGCTCGCGACCGTGGAGGAGACTGGGTGCGTGGGCTGAGTGTCATAGGCATGTTTGCCGACTCCGGTAGCACCGGCGACGGGACCATCGACGCATTCCTCGTGGTGACCGGCCTTCTGGGCGGGCTTGCTCTCTTCCTGTTGGGCATGGACCGAATGACCGGAGCCCTCCGCATCATTGCCGGCGACCGGATGCGGGGAACTCTGGAGAGGCTCACGCGCAACCGGTTCACTGCTGCCGCCACCGGCGCCGGCGTGACAGCGGTGATTCAATCCTCGTCGGTCACGACCGTGCTCGTAGTCGGGTTCATCAGCGCCGGGCTGATGTCACTGGAACAGTCGATCGGCGTGATCATGGGGGCGAACGTCGGTACGACGATCACGGCACAGATCATTGCCTTCAACGTGTCCCGATACGCCCTTTCGCTGATCGCCGTCGGTTTTGGCGTTCGATTCTTCTCGAAGGGTGAGAAGAGACGTTCGTGGGGATCATTGGTTCTGGGTCTGGGCATGGTCTTCTTCGGCATGACCGTGATGAGCGAGTCGGTTGCCCCGCTTCGGGGTTACGAGCCGTTCCAGGACTGGATGGCCGGCATGTCGAACCCCATTGCCGGAATCATCGCCGGCGCCCTTTTCACAGCCGTGGTCCAGTCGTCGTCGGCGACTACAGGTGTTGTCCTTGCTCTGGCCTTCGAGGGTCTGATCGACCTCGAAGCGGGTATCGCCCTTGTGCTCGGTGCCAACATCGGCACCAGCGTCACCGCCCAGCTCGCGGCGATCGGGAAGCCCCGCGAAGCGCAGCGGGCCGCCTGGGTGCATACGCTCTTCAACACTATCGGTGTCCTGATCTGGATTCCGCTGATCCCCGTGTTGGCGGGTTGGGTCGAGTCAATCGGGGGTGGTTTGGCGAGAGAAATCGCCAACGCCCATACCATTTTCAACATAGCCAATTTATTCGTGTTCATATGGTTCACCGGAGTGTTCGCCCGGGTGGTCGAGAAACTGGTTCCCGATCGACCGGACGCTCCGACGGTTATGCCGAAGTACCTGGACGACGGTCTGCTGAGAACGCCTTCGATTGCGTTGGACCGGGCGCGTCTCGAGATCTTGCGGTTGTCCGAGAGAGTCCGGAACATGCTGGCGGAGTCGGGCGATGCCGTCCTCAGCGGATCAAACGAGGATCTCGTGAACATTGAAGCGATGGACGACGAGGTTGATTCGCTGTACGCATCGATCGTTGACTATCTCGGACGGCTCAGCAAGGGAGAGCTGCTGTCCCACGAGACCGACGAGCTGTTCCAACTCATGGAAGCGACCAACAACCTGGAAGCGATCGGCGACATCATCGAGACGAATCTGGTCCAATTGGGCCTGGCGCGCATCGAGAACGAGCTCGTATTGAGCCCCGAATCCCAGGACCTGGTCCAGGCATTCCACTGGGAGGTGCTCACCGCCTACGAGCTGGCAATGCTTGCGGTGACCCAGAAGAACGAAGAGGCCGCGCATCGCTGTGCGGCGATGAAATCGACGATCAACTCCATGGCGAGGAAAGCGGACAAGTATCAGGCGTCGCGTCTCGTCAGCAACGAAGCGAACCGTGTCGACTCGTATGCCTTCGAGACAGATGTCGTCGCCCATTTGAAGCGGATCTACTGGTTCACCCGGCGAACTGCCCGTATCGCCATCCCGGCATCTAGACGTTCCGACGACTAGCCCCACCCCACCCCACCCGTTCTTGCGTAGATCCTGCCGGGTATCCCGGCAGGATCTACGCAAGAAGCCAGAGAGTGGCGGCGGCCGCCATCGCACCCGCAAAATGTCGGGAGGGCGTCAGACCGCGACCTCGCCCTTGAGGGCGTCGCCCTCGACGGACCTCCGGTGCAGCCGACCACGCTTGTGCACCAGGGCGACGATGGCCTCGACGGCCTCGGGATCGAACTGGGTGCCGGCGCATCTCCGGAGCTCCGCAACGGCGTACGAAACCGGCAGCGCCGGCTGGTAGGGGCGCCGGCTGGTGATTGCATCAAATGCGTCGGCCACCTGCAACACGCGGGCTTCGACCGGGATGTCGCTGCCTTTGATGCGATTGGGGTAACCCGTTCCGTCGTACCGCTCGTGATGGGTGAGAACGATCTTGGCTACCGCAGTCGGGACCTTTGATCTAATCAGATCGAAACCGATCCGGGGATGCCGCCGCAACTCCACCCATTCCCGGTCGGTGGGAGCTCCGGGCTTTTCGAGTATTTCTCGAGAAATGAATAGCTTGCCAATGTCGTGGATTCGGCCGGCAATCCCGACCCGTTCGACAACCTCGGGAGCCATGTCCATCTCCACCGCTACATGGCGCGCAAGGTCGGCGGTGCGATTGCTGTGCTGGGCGAGCTCGGGGTCCGTTGCCTCGAGCACTCGAATGAGTCGGTGCACCCGAAAACCTTCTAAGAGCGTCCGACCAGTCTGGCCCACCGGAAGTCCGGAAGTAATGGGCCGTCGGGATCAATTACCTGGTTGTAGTTTCTCCCACGACGGGAGTTGGTCCGAAGCCTGTCCGGTACTCTTTGTTG
>CAMYKI010000050.1 GCA_947258985.1 uncultured Acidimicrobiaceae bacterium | reverse complement strand
CGAGGCACCCGCCCGATCGGCCGGTGCGAGGGAGTCCTCAGGTCTGGTGGATCGGCGCTACCCGGGCCGCGGCACCGCGGAGTTCGGCGGCGCTGACAAGAACCGAAGCACGGAACTCGACGATCCGCTCCGCGATCTCGTCGGGTGAATCGGCGACCACAATCCGGCGACCGTCTACGAGGGTCAGAACGGTGTCGGGCGTCGCTTCGATGGACTCGAGGAGATCGGCGTTGAGAAACATCGGCTCACCTCTAAGTCGATGTACGGCAATCATCCGTGGTCTCCTTACGGACCGCTCTCGGCCCGTTGCTTGCTTGTACTCCTTGTCGGCCGGTGTCGTCGTGGGTTAACGCACCGCCTCGAAGGAACTCGCGGGAGGCTCCGCCCTAGCGGAGCCTCCCTGGTGGTCACTACCTGCCATTACGTCCGGGCTACCAAGCGCCCGGGCTCATACGACTATCGCTTCAGATTCACCAGGTCGGCAAGGACCTCATCGGAGGCCGTGATGACCCGGCTGTTGGCCTGGAATCCACGCTGAGCGATGATCAGATTCGTGAACTCTTGGGCGAGGTCGACGTTGCTCATCTCCAGCGCACCGGCGGAGAGCATGCCGCGGTTACCGTTCCCGGGCTCTCCGATGAGCGGCTGGCCCGAGTTGACCGACGCCTCGAATCTCGTTTCGCCGGCTCGGATCAGACCCGATGGGTTGTTGAAGGTTGCGGTGGCGATCTTCGCCAGAACCTTGGTTTCGCCGTTGGAGAACTGTCCGCTGATTGTGCCGTTGGTCGCGATCGAGAAGTCGGTAAGGAACCCAATGGCGTTGCCGTCCTGGTCGATACTTTCGGCGCTCGGAGCACCTCCGAACTGGACGAGAGGCGAGCTGCCTCCCAGCTCCACGTCGAACGAAAGCGGGGCCGCACCCGGAGGGGTGTAGCCGCCGACCGAGATGGTGCTGGCACTGGTCAGGGTGCCATCGGGACCGAACGTGAGGGCCGATGAACTGAGTGTCAAGGACGTCCCGTTCATCGTCGCCCGTACGTCCCAGGTGTTGGCGGCGGTCTTCTCGAACTCCATGAGGAGTTCCTGGGGCTCACCCAGCGAGTCGTATATGACGATCGAAGTATTGTGAATATCGCCGATCGGCATATCACTAGAAAGGTTGCCGCCGAGCGTGACACTGGAAGTCTCTACAGGATCGATCACCTGCGATAGCGGCAGGTTGATCGAGGTCACTGCGGTTTGGGTCTGCACGTTTCCGTTGGCGTCCGCCAGCCAGCCCTGAACAAGCTGACCGCCGGGGGCTACCAGGTTGCCCGACTCATCCCAGCGGAATGTGCCTGCTCTGGTATATACCCGCCCTGCAGAGCCCTGAAGGACGAAGAACCCATCACCCTGAATGGCGATGTCCGTGGGACGTCCTGTGATCTGGGTGGCGCCTTGAGTAAAGACACCGTCAATGGAGGCAACCTGAACACCCAAACCTATCTGGAGGGGGTTGGTACCACCGGATCCGAGGCCGGCCCCTGCGGGACCCTGGAGGGTTTGCGCCATCGCCTCACCGAAAGTGATCTGGGCGCTTTTGAAACCGGCCGTGTTGACATTGGCGATGTTGTTACCCACCACATCCATCATGGTCTGGTGGGAACGGAGACCGGATACACCGGCAAACATCGAACGCATCATGTTCTCATCACCCCTAGCGTGATGTAGCTCCGTCCGTGGAAGACTGAGCCACCACATCCATGGGCGGCGTCTGCTTGCTAGCGCAGCAGCCGGTCACCGCTGGGTTGTGCCTGTGCACAACGCTCGCTTCCCGGACACCGTCGGCGAAGAGACGTTGGGGTTAAGCAAACAAGCGCACACCCCTTGGGGTGCGTCTAGATCTACGTCGCGGCAGAGACGCTACGACGAGCTGGCGTGACGGATGACGGGAGCGCCGGGAGCGGCTTCTCCTCGAGCATCGAGGAGACGGTTCATCACCTTGGGCGGATCGACCCGGGCCGCAGTGCTGCAGACCACGACCGCAAATTCCGGAACCAGGTAGAGCTCTTCGCCGTCGTCGAAGGTCATGGGACTCGAGTCGAGGACCTTCTCGACGCGGCCGATCACCGGGCTCACCCCGTCGTCACCCATCATCGGCATGACACAGACGAGTCCCGTGTCGTCGATGCGACCCACGGTATCGAGCTGACGAATGGCGGCACCGATCAGCGAACCGGCGTGACGCATCGTGTCCTCGAGCGCCCTTCTTCCTTTGCTCTCAGCGATCCGATCAAAAACGGGGAACCCAATGTTCATGAGACCAAAAGCTTCTCCGGAACGGGAATAGCGAGCTGCGGCCTTCTGCAAATGAGCGGCGATGCCGTTCGCATTGGGAAGACCCGTCACAATGTCCGTGGAGGTCAGCATATCCAGCTGAAGACGGAGTACACCGTTGTCGGCTTCTGCTTCCGCAAGACGCAACTCGAGTTCTGCAATCCTCGCTTGTGCGTCTGCGCCCTTCAATTCACCGCCGGTAGTCATGGCTCCCTCGTTGCTCGTCGAGCGTTCTACGGCTCGCAGGCCGAATAGCTGGTTTTTCGGCATTTCTAACCTGCTTCTTGAGCATATCCGGCTAATCGATGATCCGGGTAAATGTTGATCTGTCATCGCATATCGAGGTGAGACGGAACCCCTGTGCCTAGCTTAAGAACCGAGGCCTCGGGCCGACTGGTGGTTCGATGGTCAATTCAAGCGGCAATACGAACATGGCGAGGCTCGCCGATACCCTCTGGTACGAGCGACGTCTTCTCGAATATCTGTTGTTCAAGCTGGTTTCGGCAAACCTGGTTCTCATAGCTGATGACCGCCGCTTCGTCGGACCCGCCGTCGCAGAGGTCGATGCCGTAATGGCGGAGATTCGCAATGCAGAAGAGCAGCGCAGCGGAGTCGTCAGTGCGGTCGCGACCGAACTCAACGTTTCCCCATCACAAGTCAGCATGGCCTTCCTGGTCGAAGCCGCACCGGATTCACTTCGTGCGACCTTTGAAGACCACAAGTCGGCGTTCATGCACCTGGTCGGCGAGATCGAGATTCTCACTAGGGAGAACCGCCGCCTGGCCACCGTCGGCCTCGACGGCATCCAAGGGACCCTCGGCTTTGCCGGTGGCGACATCTACGACGCGGCCGGCAGAGCTACAAGAACCCCGGACCATCCCGTTCGGGTGGATCGAGTTCTCTGATGAGCGACTTCATCTCCCTGTACACAGCCTTTAGCGGACTGACAGCGGCGCAAGCGGGGATCAACACAACCTCCCACAACATCGCAAACGCGGCGAACCCGGGATTCACCAGACAGCGCGTCGACCTCGTCAGCCGCGTGCCCTATCACCAACGCTTCGGCATGACCGGCCAGGGTGTCGACATCCAGCAGATTGCTCGGGCTCGGGTTGCCGGCCTCGATACCCAGGTACGAACCTCCGCGTCCGCTCAGGGGCGACTCGATGTTCTCTCCAATCTGCTCGCCGGAACCGAGGCTCTCATGGGAGAACCCAACGAGGGGATCACCGCCGGTTTGGGAGGCCTCTGGTCCGCACTCGACGAGCTCAGCCTCGACCCGCCCAATTCCGCCGCACGCCGCAACGTCATCTCAGCGCTAGAGGCCCTCACAGCCAACATCGGCAACGTTGCCCAGAAGTGGGAGCTCGAGGCCCATAGCGCCTCGAACCTGCTCAGCGACTACGTCGGTGAAACGAACAACATGCTCCATGAAGTGGCCGAGCTGAACCGCCTCATCCTGAGCACGTCACACGACAATGGGATGCCAAACGATCTGATGGATCAGCGGGACGTCCTCCTCGACGAACTCGCCAATATCGCCGGTGTGACCGTCACCACGATGGATAACGGTTCCGCTCGCGTCAGTTTGAACGGACTCTCCCTTGTCTCCGACACGATGGTCAGTCCGCTGGCATACGACCCGAGCACCCACACCGTTACACATTCCTCCGGAGCCGAAGTCGACGTTGGCGGCGAGCTGGCCGGTTTCCAGAGCTATCTCCAGAACGAACTCCCCGGCTTTCAGACGGCATTGAATACATTCGTCGCCGACCTCGCCACCGCCCTCAACGACCAGCACGCCCTCGGGTTTGCCCCGGATGGATCGCCCGGCGGAGCCCTGCTGACGTTCACACCGGGAAGCGAAGCTCGCTCACTCACAGTGGCAATAACCGACCCTTCGCAGATTGCCGCAGCCGGCTCCGGCCCGCCCGTCGCCGAGTATGACGGGATGAACATCGAAGCGTTGTCCGCGTTGCGTCACGCGCTTGCGGCTGAAGGCGGCACCGCCAACCTCGACGATTCGATCAGGTCACTCGTTTCCCATGTCGGCGAGCTCACGTCCGCGGCTGCGAACGGCGCACGGAGCCAGAACGCGATGACCGCCGCCGCCGAGAACGCCCGGATGAACACGCACGGTGTCTCCATCGACGAGGAAATGGTCAATCTGATCACCTACCAGAGGGCATATGAGGCCGCTGCAAGGGTCATGACCGCCGTCGACGAGAGCCTCGACACTCTGATCAACCGTACCGGGGTGGTGGGCAGGTAGCCATGAGAGTCACACATCTCGGAGCACACCAGTCGGCACTGACCCGGATCAACACCAGGTTGTCGGAGTACGCCGCAACGCAGGACAAGCTTGCCAGCGGCAAACGGCTGCGCCGCCCGTCGGACGATCCGATCGGCATGAACCGGGCTCTCGAGCTGCGCGCCTCGTTGCGGGCCCGCGAGCAGGAGGGCCGCAATGCCGCCGACGGCAAGATGTGGATGGATCTGGCCGACTCGAAACTCCAGGATGTCGTCTCCCAGCTGCAGCGAGCCAGAGAACTGGCCGTACGCGGTGCCACCTACACCGGCCAGCAGGAGCGCGACGCTATAGCTCAGGAGATCGGCCACCTGCGCGATGACATCGTCGCTCTGGCTAACGCCACCCATCAGGGCCGGGGACTCTTCTCAGGATTTAGTGCCGGGAACGCCGTCGAGAAGGTTGCCGGAACGTGGACCTATGTCGGGGACGCCGGTGAGATCAACCGGCGGGTGAGCGAGAACGAGGTCGTGACGATCAACGTCACAGCCGACGTCGCTTTCGGCTTCACCGCCGGTACCGATGTCTTCACCGTCCTCGACAACCTCGAAGCCGCTTTGTACGCAGACGACACTGCAGGTGTCGAAACGGCGCTCGGGAACATAGACAACGGCCTGCAAACCGTGCTCGGCGGGCTCGGAATCGTCGGAGCGAGAGCGAACCAGGTCGAGACGGCGTTGGCCCGCAATGCCGACGACATGATCACCATCACCCAGCAACTCTCCTCGCTGGAAGACGTAGACATCGCAGAGGCCGTCATGGATCTGCAGCTCCAGCAGACTGCCTATGAAGCAGCTCTGGCGGCATTCGCCCAGTCATCGCAGAGTTCGCTGGTCGACTTCCTCCGCTAGACGCCAGCTCACCCCCTCAAACCGGGAGAACCAGGAACTTCGCCGAACGCGGGTTAACCTGTTGTTCGGAAACAGGAGTACTGCAAATGGATCAGGCAGAGCACGAGGCGCTCGTTGAAAAGGCGCTGCACTTCCCGGATGGCTTGCCGGGTCTGCCCGATTTGGAGCATTTCGTCATCGTGGAGCTGCGTGACGACGGGGCCTTCCAGCAGTTACAGAGCCTCGACAACATCGACGTTTCGATGATCGTGTGCGTGCCCTGGCTCTTCTTCCCCGACTACGCCCCGATCCTGAGCGATATTGAACAGAGTGAGCTCGGGCTGGAATCGGCAGATGACGCCATCCTCTTCGTGCCGGTATCGTTCGACTCGGATAGCCGCCAGGTGTTCCTCAACCTGCTCGGGCCCTTTGTCGTTAACGCAAAGACCAGAGTCGGCCGGCAACTGGTGCTTACCGGAACCGACTACTCCACTCGGACGCCGATAGAACTGCCGGGGAACTGATGCTTGTACTCACACGAAGGCCAGGTGAATCGATCGTTGTCGGCGAGAACATCGTCGTCACGGTGATCGAGATCAAGGGTGGCCAGGTGCGCATCGGTATCGACGCCCCCCGCGAGGTGGATGTCTATCGGGAAGAGATTTACGAGCAGGTTCGACAGGAGAATCTCGCCGCTATCGCCAACGCCGATGAGATCCGAAAGGCGGTCCAGGCACAGCGGCGCTCCAACGAGGAAGAAGAGGACGACGGGGACTACGCCGAGTAGTCGAACCGTGAAGAGGACGAAGCCGTAGCTGTCATGTAGCCGTGCTCGTTGTACCCATCCTGGCCGAACACTGCGGGTTCGACTCGATCGATCGCTGCGCTGATCTGATCGAGACGTTCGATGACCATTCGAGAGCCACGTTCACGCAACTCATGGATCTCGGTCACAGCTTCGCTGAGCCGGCGCATCAGGCCTTGGAGAGGCTCGACGGCCAGGTCCGGCGCATATTCGATGAGTTGGCTGAGAGTCAAGGTGTCATTGGAGAGGCCGAGAGCGGCGGTCACATCTCCGACCAACATCGAGCGTGCCACCTCGAGCGCCCCCAGGTCCCTCTCGACGGCATCTATCTCATCGAAGATGCTGCCAAGGAAACGCGACTCTTCGGCTCGAGTGAGCAGCTCCGCTTCGCTGAACTTGAAGATGAGCCTGTCCAGAAGCACGAGTTCGCGATTGAGTACACCCACGAGGGCGATGTAGCGCTCATTGACGAGGAGCTTGGCAGATTTGGTCATGGCCTCACGACCTGCACGCGTCGCCTCCATTTGCTTGTCCCACTACCTGTCGGCAAGAACCGGGGCGGTGTTAGCAGCGGCACCGCTTAGCCGGCGCCTACGTCTGCCGACAGGTTCCTGGTCCTCCCGCATGGACGCGGGTGTCAAGGTACAAGGAGGTATCTCTTGACGGGACCCGCTGGGGTATAGATCGCGACCCGCTCGCTGTCGGCGACGGTACGGAATCGCAGAACCCGACCGAATTCGGCGGGAATCTGGTGCTAGCACGCTCCTCCGGTTCCATCCACCCTGCCGCCTGCCCGAAGACAGCCGGCCACGTTGCACCTCGCATCGCGCGGACTCTCTCATGGACGGCCGGTCGAGCCACCGGCGGCCATCCCCGCAGCGAGCAAATCTGACCCCAACGGAATTCGGCAGCCGGGGCGATTGACGGAACGACCTACCGCCGTTGGTGGTTGCGTCATGAACCCCGGTTACCGAACATCGGTTCGGACCGAACGCCCTGAACCGCGTTGCCGCTACCGTTGGACATCTCGAGAGAAGGCCAGAACCTCAGTGAGTCTTGGAAGCTCCGTATCGCTCGCCGTCGAGCGCATTGTGCAACCAGTAGAAGGGATGCATCGCGCCATCGCCGGGCGCTGGTTCACCGCCGTTGGCCCCGCGGGAAAACCCGTTCGTCTGGTCCATGATCGGATCTCCGACCTCGTCTACAGCTCGATCCGGCTTGGCGCCACGGCCGTGGGGTATGGCCTGGATGCCCGGTCCTCCGTCGGCTCCTCATCCGGCGGTACTACCCAGGCCCTCGTGAACGGCTTGTGGGGCGACGAACTGGGCCGACATGAGCACCGTGTCGGAACCTCGATGAGCGTGCGCAGCCGGCAGGGCTTCCCTATTGCGCTCGATGAAGGAACGGTTGAAGCGTTCCCGGCAGCAACCGCCCGGATAGTCGTCCTGCTCCACGGACTCATCGAAACCGAACGACGCTGGGCCCACACGGGTCCACAGCCGGGACTGTTGGACAGTCTCGAGGCTCATCCTGGGGTGACGCCCATCACCGTCAGATACAACACAGGGCTGGCGGTGGCCACAAACGGAGCGGGCCTTGCGTCCCTCCTCGAAGATCTCGCACTCAACTGGCCGGTTCCCGTGCAATCGATAGCGCTCGTCGGCCACTCCATGGGCGGCCTGGTTGTCCGCAGCGCCTGCCTTGCGGCTCGTCTGGCAGGACACGGTTGGGTCGACGATGTAGAGGACATCATCACCATCGGGTCACCGCACCGCGGGACCCCTCTGGAAAAACTGGCAGGAATCGGAGCCCGCGGCCTCAGTATTTGGCGGTCCACCGAGCCATTGGCCGACTTCATCAACTCGCGAAGCCAGGGAATCAAGGACCTCAGCTCCGGAGACATCGGATACGACACCAACCTGGTTCCGGCGGTAGACGAGGTGCTGCCCGACATCAGGCACCACTTCGTGGCCGGCGTGGTCACGTCCGATCCGGACCATCCCATCGGTGCCGCAATTGGGGATCTGGTCGTTCGACCGGTGAGTTCCAGCAGCGCACCCGAGGTTGAGCCGACCAATGTTGCGCTCTTCGGCGGCGTCAACCATTTCGACATGGTTCACGATCCTGCCGTAGTCGAGCAGGTTATGGACTGGCTGGCACCGGCTGACTAGGACCCTCCGTCGGAAGTCGCCGGGCTAGGCGGCGGCCCCTTCGCGATCGTCGGCGCGACGCTGTGGTGCTTCGACCACAACCTGTCGCTCCATGGAATTGGCCAGCAACGACAAACCGATACGACCAATCGCACGAATGACGATCACCCCGAGCAGGGTCAGTCCGGCCCTGATCGCAGCGTCGACCATGTCGAGAGAACCGTTCGCAACACCGTATGCAATCGGGGTCAGAACGATCAGTCCTAGAAGGGCGGCAAGGCGGTTGATTGGATTCATCGCCGCCCCACGATCCGCCGCACGGCAAGGGCGACATCGGTCGGTTGCGCTCGCACCATCGAAGACACAAACCCATCAACGGTGCCGTAGCCGAGAGTGGCCCCGAGGGTGAACGCCAGATAGAGGGCGTCGGATATGGCGGTCTCTCCGACCCAGGACACCGCAACCGGCTCGCCGATCAGAAGGTCTTGCCATGGCTCATCACCAATGACAAGGTGAATGCCGCGTCCACCCTGCACGTACTCGAGCCATTCCCGGTCGCGGGTGCTGTCTTCTACCATTGCGCAGAACGAACCGGCGTATGGCGCCATGTCGCCGGCATGAATCAGCGGAAGACCGAGAGGTTCGGCAAGCCGCTCGGCGTGTGGTCCGACAACGATCACGTCTTCTGTCGGAAGGGCTCCGCAATACGGGCTGACCGCCGCGGCGATCCCTTCGATCCAGCCGAGGTCATCCCGGGGCTCCAAATCCGAAACAGCTTCGAGGATCGGGGCGGGCATACCCAGCCGCAGCAATGCGGTGGTACTCCAGTCGGTCGACCCCATCCCGGGAGGTGCCAGAGTTTCTTCCGCAGGAGCGGGATCTTCGGGGATCTCCTCCTGGTCGACCCCGGCCACAACCGGATTCAATTCGGGCTCGAAGGTGGCGGCATCATCGAACTCCGGATCTGCGGGAAACTCGAAAGGCATAACCTGATTCACTACAGGAATCGGGTCCACTAGAGCTTCTATCTCGACTGGTTGGGGAGCTTCGTCGATCTCCGCCGCATTTTCGATCGCTGGATCGGGAAACACCGGTGCTACCTGGAGGATCGGACCGACCACGACAGGTTCGGGTACATCGTCCGTCGAGTCGTCGGAGAAGGCGGGAACGACGTGCTCTTCGGCAATAGCGATCTCAACGGTCGGCTCCGGCTGAGGCTCGGGACCGGGGGCGGGTTCGGAGCTATCGGCGTCGTCTGTGTCCCAACCCACGGCAGCGAGGAAACCCTGCGAGCCGGAGTCGGATGGTCGGGATGACAGCTCGCGTTTGAGTACGGTGCGGAAGTCACCGTCGGCCGCGTCGGCGTCCTGGGCCATACGCTCGAGTACGCCGGCGATGCCATCGGGCTCGGGGTTGGGAGCGGGCTGCGGCTTGGGAAGCGCCGGGGATACCGGGTGACGCCGACGGGCGGTGAGTTGCACCATCTCTTTGGCAAAGAAGCCACCGACTCCGCCACGGTGAACCTTCTGCGCCCGCATGATTTCGGCGTCTTCGCCGAAATGGGTCGAAATCTCCGCAAGGGCATCCTCAACTGTTTCGGCCTCGACGGTGACCTTGTCTTCTTGGGTGATATCAGGCATTGGCAAGGGCTGCTCCTATTACTCCGATTGGCTCTAGCTGAGTGTCCGGCGGAAGCTCCGGGTAGGCGAGCACAGGGACGTCGAGTCCCATGCCTCGCAGGGTCTTGGTGAATGGGCTGCGCAGGGCTTGTCCGACGACGAGCGCCACGGGCTTCTGTGCCCGGGCGGCCTCTCCGGCGAGATGCTCGACGTCCAGACGCACCACATCGAGCTTGGTCGGGTCCATCACGATGAAGGTGGCGCCGTCCACCTCGCGCAGCGACTCGTGCATGGCGGCTTCGAGGGTAGGGGCGAGGGTCATGACCATCATCGAGCCTTCAGGGGCGATCTTGGCGACGATGGACCGGCCGACGGCGACACGAGCGCCGGTGGCCAACTGCTCGACCGATCGGGTCTCCGACGCACGGTTGGAGACGACCTCCACGATTGGGCCCAGGTCCCGGATCGAGACTCTGTCTTCAAGCAGCTTGCGGAGAACGCCGTGCAGAAGACCGAGAGGAAGTACGTCGGTCGATACCTCGTTTGCCAGGATGGGCTCGTCGTAGCGCAATCCATCAACCAGGGATTGGACGTCCTGGCGGCTGAGCAGCGAGGCGGCATTGGCTCGGACCACTTCGGCGATGTGTGTCACGATGACCGAAGAACGATCGACGGCGGTAGCCCCCATTGCAGCAGCCGAGGAGCGTGCTGACGACGGGACCCAGAACGCTTTCAGACCGAATACCGGCTCGACCGTTTCCTGGCCGCCGAGGGCGCGAAGCTCTTCCCCATCTCCCAGAGGCAGGGCGAGAATCTGGTCTTGCGGAGCGGTCCCCCTCCCGACTTCGGTGCCGCGTAGAACGATGCTGTAGGTCGCCGGCGGTAGCGATACATCGTCCCTGGTGCGGACGAACGGCATCACAACGCCGAGTTCCATCGCGATTTGGCGGCGCAGCGACTTCACCCGGTCAAGCAGGTCGCCGTTCTTTGCCGGATCGATGAGATCGAGAATGTCGTATGACAGGCGTAGCTCCAGAGGTTCGACCCGCATCTCCCCCATCAACGCTTCGGGGTCGTCCGGATCAATTGTGACCTCCGGGCTCTCCTCTTCCTTTTCAGTAGTTGAAGCGTTGTCGAGCGCTGCCCGCCTGCTCCCAGCCAGCAGCAGTGCGCCGGCAAGAGTGAAGAACGGGATCTTGGGCAGGCCGGGGAGCAGACCAAGAATGAAGATCGAGATGCCGGCGAAACGAAGAACCCGCGCATTGCCGAGAAGCTGCGATCCCAGCTCGGATCCGATGTCTTCCTCGCTGCCTACTCGGGTGACCAGCAAACCGGTGGAGATCGAAATCAGCAGTGCGGGAATCTGACTGACGAGACCGTCGCCGACCGACAGCAGTGAGAACGTGTCGACTGCTTCGGAGAAGTCCATGCCGAGCGAGCCCATGCCGATGGCGAAGCCTCCGAAGAGGTTGATGACCACGATGATGATGCTGGCAATCGCATCACCCTTGACGAACTTGGCGGCACCGTCCATCGCTCCGTAGAAATCCGCTTCCTTCGCGATCTTCTTCCGGGCGGCCCGGGCTTCGTTCTCATCGATGAGCCCTGCACCGAGGTCGGCGTCGATCGCCATCTGCTTGCCGGGCATGGCATCGAGGGTGAACCGGGCGGCAACCTCGGCGACCCGGGTTGCACCATTTGTGATCACCACGAACTGAATAACGACGAGGATCATGAAGACGACCAAACCGACGATCACCGAACTGCCAATGACAAAGCTGCCGAAGGTGTCGATGACCTTCCCGGCGTTGCCGTCGAGCAGGATGAGTCGGGTGGAGGAAACGTTGAGTGCCAGCCGGGCCAGGGTTGTGACCAGGAGCAGGGACGGGAACACGGAGAATTCGAGGCTGTCGGAGAGCAGGATCACGCCGAGAAGCACAAGTACGCCGAGGGTGATGTTTGCGGCCAGCATCACGTCGAGGAATGCTGCCGAGATTGGCACCACCATCATCATGGTGACACCGATGAGGCCGAGAGGGACTATCAGCGAGGATCGTTTCATACGAAGACCTTCCTCGCCCTGCGCCGGTAGGCAACTGCGAGCACTGCAGCAACCGCCTCAAACAACGATCCCGGGATGAAGTGACCGATCTTGATACGCCGGTACAACGCCCTGGCAAGGGGTTTGTTCTCTATGACGAGCACTCCGTTGCGCCGGGCTTCAGCGCGGATCTTGGCAGCCAGCTTGCTGGCACCCTTGGCGACGACCCGGGGGGCGGGTTCGTTGTCATCGTATTTGAGCGCTACTGCGAGATGGGTCGGGTTGGTGATGACCACATCTGCCAACGCAACATCGAAGATCATGCGGTTACGGCTCATCTCGCGAGCACGTTGCCGGCGAGCCTGCCGCACCATCGGGTCACCCTCAGAACTCTTGAATTCCTCTTTGAGCTCTTGCTTGCTCATCTTCAGCTCTTTGCTGTTGCGGTGGCGGTTCATTGCGTAATCTGCGCCGGCAATAGCTAGGGCGAGAGCGGCCGCACGCAACACCAGCTGCCACACCTGGTCGCCGGTGAAGTCAATAGCATCCACGATCCCGAGCGGCTCGCCGAGACGGTTCATCCATGCCCGCATCGGACCCCAGATGAGGGCGACGAGCAGACCCAATTTCAGAGCGGTGCGGATCAGCTCCCAGCTGAAAACCGATGGCTTGAACCGGTTGAGACCCTTCTTCAGAGAGAGGTGAGACAACTTCGGCTTGGCGGCTTTTGGAGCAAGGGTGAATCCGACCTGGCCTACCCCTCCGGCAATGCCGAGGACAGTGGCAGCAAGCAAGAACGGCAGCAGGCCGACCACGACCATGCCCATGGCGTTCTGGCCGAGCTCGGGACCGATGACTCCGCTGCCTGCATGGTCAAAAATGGCCCGGGTTCGGGAGGCAATACCGCTAGCAGCGCCGGGAGCGATGAGCCTGATGGCAAGGACCAGCAGGACCATGGAAAGTGCGGCGCCGACCTCTTGTGACTTGGCTACACGACCTTCGCGACGGGCTTCTCGCTTCCGTCGCTCAGTTGGCTTCTCAGTCCGATCTTGTGAGGAACGGCTGCTCACTAGCTCTCCGGTCGTCTAGTCCAAGCCATTCCATCGGCAATGCGGCCGGTCCTTCGGCCTCGGTTCCCTGTCGGCGAAAGGGGCCAGGAATTTAGGCCTCAGAGGGACTAGTTCGCACGGGCTGCGCAGCAGCACGCGGGCCGCAACCCCGTGGTAGCGGGGTGCCGCAGAGACGATCGGTACACTCTCTGCATGCCAATGCCTCCCTTCCTGCGCGAACTCCGCGAACAGATCGGCCATGCACCTGTATTGCTCCCCGGTGTCGCCGCGGTAGTCCGCAACGAAGCCGGCCATGTCTTATGCCTGTTGCGGAGCGACACGCACGAATGGAGTCTCCCGTCCGGCATATGTGAGCCGGGTGAGGATCCATCCCACACCATCGCCCGGGAACTCCACGAGGAGGCCGGAATCGTGGTGCGACCCGAGCGGGTACTTGCCGTCCAGGGCGGCGTTCATGTCGAGTATCCCAACGGCGATGTCGCCGATTACGTCTCGATCCTGTTCGAATGCCGCTGGTTGGCGGGTTCACCCGAACCGCGCGATGGAGAAGCGCTCGAACTGCGCTTCTTTCCTCCCGACGCCCTGCCACCGATCCGTTTGCTAGAGAGAATCAACCTGGATTTCAGTGATCTTGGCGCCTCTGGAGTTGTGTTTCCTTGGGACGACGCGTGGTTACCTGGCCGCGACGAGCCCTAGCCGCGGGCCGCAAGAAGTCCTAGCTGCAGTTTCCAAAGGAAACTGCCAACGGGCCGCAAAGCGGCCCGCGGCTACATTCCGAGCAGCGTTGTGCGGAAGGTGTCTTCGACGATGTTGAGGACCCCGTCCATGGTCTCCGGGACGAGCAGCAGGACGGCGCTGACGCTGGCCAGGGCAGCAAAGATCTTCACCGGCAGCCCGATGAGGAATACGTTGGACTGAGGAGCGAATCGGGCGGCAATACCGAGAACGACCTCAGCAATGAAGAGCGCGGCTAGCGCCGGCATAGCGAGCTCGATGGCAGCGATCATCATCCGTCCCATCAACGTCACTGCCGTCTCGCCGAGACTGCTCGATAACGAGAGCGACCCGGTCACACCCACCGCCTCGAAGCTCACCCCGAGGCCGCTCACCAGCATGCGGTCGCCTCCGAGCAGGAAGAACAGGGCCATGGCGAGGATGTTGAACATGCGCCCGAATACGGTGACCTGCTGGCCGGCCAGGGGATCAAAGATCGAAGCGGCGCTGAGGCTCGAGGTGAAGTCGATGAGGCTTCCGGCCACCGTGAACACGTAGAAGATGAGACCGGTGAGGAAGCCGAGTACCGCACCGACTACGGCATTGGTAAAGCCGGCCACCAGCAGCAAGCCGAGATCGCCCGACTCGGTGACGGGCTCCGTGAAGGCGTAGCCCAGGACCAGCACCAGTGCGGTCCGTCCGCTTGCCGGAATGGACTTGAAGATCGGAGACACGACTACGAAGGCTGCGACCCGGATGCTTGCCAGCAGCATTCCGGTGACCCAGTCGGCGTCGACAACGAAGTCCATCAGATGGACGGGATCAGGGACCAGAGACCCTCGACCCAGTTGACCATCTCGCGAATCATCCACTGCCCGCTGATCAACATGACGATCCCCATCGCAACCAGCTTGGGGACGAATGTCAGAGTCATCTCCTGGATCTGGGTGATGGTCTGCAGCAGCGAAACGGTGACACCGACGAACAGGGCCGTGATGAGGATGGGGCCGGCGATCTTGGAGGCCACCTCGAAAGCGCCGGCAAGGATCTCGATTACCTGGGCATCAGTCATGCGATTGACCCCTGGACGGACTCGACGACCGAGCCGATCAGCAGCGCCCAGCCGTCGACGAGGACGAACAGCAGCAGCTTGAGGGGAAGGGAAATGAATACCGGCGGCAGCATCACCATCCCCATCGACATCAGCACGGCAGCCACTATCAGGTCGATAACGAGGAACGGCACGAAGATCATGAAGCCGATGATGAAGGCGGTGCGGAGCTCGGAGATGACGAAGGCCGGGATGAGGGTGCTGGCCGATACTTCGGACTCATCCTCGGGTCGGGGCTGGTCGGAGAGGTCCATAAACAGCCGCAAGTCCTCCGGTCGAGTCTGCGCAAGCATGAACTCGCGCAGTGGCTCGTAGCCGGCTTCCATCGCCTCGGCCTGACCGATTTCACCTTTGAGGAGCGGCTGGACGGCGTCCTCGTTGACGGCGCTGAGCACCGGGCCCATGGCGAAGATTGTGAGGAACATCGCCAACCCGATGAGTACCTGCGACGGGGGAATCGTCTGGACGCCGATAGCGTTCCTGGTCAGCGCCAACACCACGATGAACCTGGTGAACGACGTCATCAAGAGGAGGATGCCGGGGGCAACCGCTCCAATGGTGAGCAGGAGGATGATGAGCACCGTGTTGCTCAGACCGCCGTTGTCCGACTCGATGGAAACCGCTATCTCTGGAACCGGATCCGGCTCGGGGACCTCGACGAGGGGGACAACGGTGGTGGTTGTCGTGGTGGTGTCTTCGACCTCGGGTGCCACGATTTGGGCAACGGACTCCTGGGCCGATTCCTGGGAGAAGGCGTCGGGCTCGAGCTGCTGTGCGCTTGCCGCCGGTCCTCCGGTGATCACGGCGCCAAGAATGGCCGCGGCTAGAAGTGTCTTACCTGCCCGAGCCACCGAACGACCTCCACGGCTGTTGTGCCGAACTGCGTACTGTCATGAGTTGCAGTCGGCGAACAAGGCCCATCCGTGGCTGTTCGGTGATTCCATTCGTTGGTTCTGTTGCGGGTTCCTCGGCAGGTTCTGCGACGGTCTCCGGCAGAGCTTCCAGCTCTGAGATGAGACCGACGCCGCTTTCGCCGGCACCAACCAGGAAGCGCTTGTCGTCTACCTCGACGACGGCCACCCAGACGTTCTTGCCGAGTACTGCCTTATCGGAGATCTGAAGACGGCCCACGGCGCCCTTGCGGGACCTGCGCATGTACCACCAGATAGCTACGGGAGCGCCAAAGACGATTACGAGGGCCGGCACGACCTCGGTGAACAAGTTGATCCCGAGGGTCGACATCAGATCTGCTCGACAATCTCGGTGATCCGGACCCCGAGATCGTCTCCGACGAGCACGATATCGCCGTGGGCGACGAGGGTCCCGTTGACGAGAACGTCTACAGGAGAGCCCACTACCCGGTCTAGCTCGACGATGCTGCCCTGGACGAGTGAAAGAAGTTCGCGTACCTGGAGCGAGCCACGTCCGACCTCGACTGAGACATTCATGGCAACGTCGGCGAGGAGCTGCAGCTCGCGAGCGCGGCCGGCAGCCGGTGCTGGCGTCAGCTCCGGGAGTGTGGCCGGGGCCACGCTCGGTCCCTCAGCAGCAGGCGGATCGACCGGATCACCGTCTGCCATGAGGGTACCGAGCGAGGCCTCGACAACCCATTGGATCTTGATTGCTTCCGAACCGGCGGCGAGATCGAACTCAAAGGCAACCTCGGTACCGTCGGACGGGGGCGCCGGCTCGGGTGCGCCGACCTGGGCGGGAGTACCGACCAACGCCGAGAGGCCTTCACCGACACCACTTGCGAGGGCCGAAACCAGTTGGGGAGCGTCGGCGCCTGTAGCCGCCAGTCCGGTCGCGGGGACGACCATTACGAGGCCGCTGGTGACATCGCCGACGACCACAGGTGAACGAAGGGCGACGGTCTCGCCGGCTTCGGCTGCCGAAGCGCTCGAAGCGATCGGGACTCCGGCGCTGGCCTCGATCCCAAGCGCTGCGCTGAGCGACTTGGCTGCGGCCTGCACCAGTTCAGCGACTGCTGCCTGCTCCATCGTGGCGGTCATAGCCGACCCCCGATGCGGGTTTCGGTGCTGTTGCCCGGGAGGTGAGCGCCGGGCTTCCGAGTTGCGTCAACCGGAGCGGTTTGTCCGCTCGTGGCGCTTCTCTGCTTCGTACCGCTGGTCGTGTTCACCAACGATGACCTCCGTTGTCTTCCGGTCAAATAAACGGGGTGGGTCGTCTTGCACGACCCTTCGAGGGTCACCGTCGGCAGGTGCTACCTGCATTCAAGGAGTAGTCACTCCGAACAGCCGCAAATAGTCATCAGGTGCATGTTCTAGGCGCCAGTTCCCTTCGGGAACTGCCAACGAACTCCCGCAGGGAGTTCGCAGCTACTGGACGAGCACCTCGGTCAACACCACCCGGAGAACCTCGCCCTCGGTGTAGACCTCGAGGGCCTTGGCAGTCAGCCCTTCCCTGAGCGAGTCGAGTCCTTGGGACCCGACCAGATCTGCCGCAAACATGCCGGCAACCACGTCAAGGACACCATCTTTGAGCAGCGGCATCTTCTCTCCGACCACCGTCGAGTCGCCACCTTCCGGCAGGACGACGGCAAATGTGATCCTGGCGTAGCGCACCGGCTCATCGGCCAGAGTTACCGTCATTTGATCGCTCTCGATGACCGCTCCCTCGACGGGGACAGTTGTCGTGGTGACACCGGCTTCGGCGTCACCGCCACCTCCCCCGAGAAACAGGAAGTAGACGGCGCCGAGGAGCACGACTACCCCACCAATTATCCCGATGAGTCTTCCTCTGCCCTTCTTGGGCTTGGGCGCTTCAGCCACAGCTTCTTCGTCAGCCACTTTCCTCACCTCTTTCGACGACAACGACCAACTCGACACGCCGGTTGGCCTGTTTGCCTTCATCTGTTTCGTTGTTTGCACGCGGGTGATACTCGCCGTAGCCGGTGGCAACCAGCCGCGGCGGGTCAATTCCTTCGGAAGAGGCAAGGGCTTTGAGCACTGCCAGAGCCCGGTCGGTCGACAGATTCCAGTTGTCGTAGCCAAATCGATCCAACGGAACGGTGTCCGTGTGCCCCTCGACCAGAATCTGATTGTCGAAGGTGGAGAGGGTTGGGGCGATGGCGGCGACGATGGCGTCGCCGTCGGCTCCAAACTGCGCGGATCCACTCGCAAACAGGACGTGGTCGGTCGCAATCGCGATGACCAGCCCTCGTGCCGTGATCTCAAAATCGACATTGCCGGCAAGTCCGGCATCTTCGAGGGCTACCTGAATGGCGTCGCGTACCTCCACGAGTTGCTCGTCGGTGACAACGTTTTCTTCTCCTTCCCCGGCCCCGGGATCGGCGTCGGTGAACTCTTCTGGTTGCTCGCCGGGATCGTCTTCCTCTTCGAGATCGGTAATCGAAGGAAGCCCATCGAGGAGCGCCGGCGCACCAAAGGTCTCGATGTCGTTTTCTCCTGTCCCCTGCGAGCCGGCGCCTACAAAGCCGGTCCCTTCAGTGAGGAGACCGTCGGCAACGGCAGGGTTGTCGAACGGGTCGGCGAGACCAGAAACAAACAGCTGAAACTTGGTCTGGTCTACCTGGGAAATCGCATAGAGCATCACAAAGAAGGCCATCAGCAAGGTGACCACGTCGGCGTAGGTGGTCAACCAGCGAAGCTCATTCGGCTCTTCGGGCTTCTTGCGCTCGCGTGCCATCAGGCGGCCTTACCCGACGCCCGCTTGGAGCGCTCCTGGTGACCGACCCGCATGTCGGGATTGATGTAGGCCTCGAGCCTCTCGACGACCATGCGGGGGCTGGCGCCGCCCTGTACTGCGAGGATGCCGTCCATGACGAGGTCTTTCTGGGCGACCTCGAGGTCGTGGAGACGTTGTAGTTTCGAGGCGATCGGGAGGAAAATGAGGTTGGCGAAGATGACGCCGTAGAGGGTGGTCAGCAGGGCGACCGACATGCCGAGACCCAGCTGGGCGGGATCCGACAGGTTGCCGAGCATGTTGATGAGGCCGACGACGGTGCCGATCATGCCCATGGTGGGGGCATAGCTACCCATTGCCTTGACGAAGTTGATGACGGGGTTGTGCCGCTCATCGAGGGCGGCAAGCTCGATATCCAGGACATCACGCACAACGTCGCCGTCGACGCCGTCCACGATCTGCTGGAGTCCGACCTTCATGAAGGGATCGTCGAGGTCCTCGAGTTGGGCCTCAAGTGCGAGAACGCCTTCCTTACGAGCAATCTCGGCAAACTTCATGAGCCTGTCGATGGCCTCACCGGGATCGGCTTCTTTACCCTTGAAGGAGAGGATGATTCCCTTCGGGACCTTCTTTACGTCTGCGATCTGGAATCCGGACAGCGAAACACCGACGCTGCCGACCACGACAAGCAACAGCGAGGATGGGCCGATGAGGGCGCCGAAGGAATTGCCGTCCATGACGGTGGCAACAACGATGCTGATGATCGCAATAAAGATGCCGAGGATGGTGGTCATCGCCTAGTCCTCCCCACCTTTGATGGCGTACAACTTGGCGCGACCTCTGGGGCGCTTGTTGTGAGCGGCGGCGAGCACCGAGGCGCGAATGCGTTCGATCCTTGCTACGAGATGTGCCGGAACATCGACGACGACCATGCGCCGGCCTCCGGCAAGAACGATGACGGTATCGGGAGTCTCCTCAATCGCCTCTATGAGATTCGCATTGAGCAGCACCGTGCGGCCCTCAATGGGGGTCACAGGGATCATTGAATCGCACCTCCTTGTGCTCATCTCGCCCGAATCCGTTTGGGCTGCTTCGTTTTCCGTACGCTTCTATCTGTCGGGCGGTACGGGGATGGCTTAATGAGGCAATTGAGCCCGGTTTTCCGGGCTGTCAAGGGTGGTTGCCGCGATTTCCGTGGTGACTAGTTGCGGATTTTGCCTTGGATGTGCCCGAGGGCCGGCCCGAAGGGCGCGCCGATCGAGCGCCGGTCGTCGCCGTCGAGGAGTCGAGCGCGACAGTTGATGTGGTCAGACATCGGTGACGGGTTGGCGGATGATGGTGCGCATCTTGGCCGGGTCCGCCTTGCGGGGGTCGGAGAGGTATATCTCGTGGTGCTTGCCCACCATCTTGTGGCCGGTGCTGTCGATGAATTCGTGAAGGGTGTTGATGGTTGGGGCCTCATCGGCGTATGGGCCGATGTGGAGGATCTGGGCTGCGACGCCTTCGGTGAAGTGTTCAAACCGGGCCGCGGGGCCGGCAGCGAGGCTCTTCTTCGCGGTCACCGCCGGAATCACTTCTGCCGCCATTGTGGCGATGGCGGCAGAGGGGAGGCAGATCATCGCGCTCCAAGACCAATTGGATTTGTCGGTTGGATCGAAGTCAGCCATGTTCGGCACCCACCAGAGCCCTTCGAGGGGCATGACCGTGTAGGCGTCGCCGGTGGCAGCCTTGATCGCAGCGCGGAAGCCGTAGGCGATCGGATACAGCGCATCGACCGCGTCCTTGTACTCCTGGGCCGTGTTGGGGTCGCCGTAGCCGTCGATCATGACGAACGGACGGGTCGGGACGTCAACGATGGTCGGCGTCCGCTTCGCGGTGTAGTGATCGCGGTAGACCCTCTTGAGGTCGATGCTGGTCATTCCGGGTGCTCCTGTTCTTCTGAAGGGTTGGCGAGATCTGCGAGGTAGCTGCGCACCCAGTCCTGTTCGCACGCCACGCGGCTGGAGGTGTAGGCGAACATCGCCTCAACGTGGCAAGGGACTGGTCGTACCTCCATCAGGTCCCGGTTGAGATCTGCAAGTCGTGATTCGAGATGCTCAGCCCTCCGTCGAAGCGCTTCGACCACCGCGGCCCGATCGAGGAAGGGAAGCCCCGAAAGCGCCATCAGGAAGTTTCCCGGGTCCGTTTCGACGTCTGCCAACGCCGACAGCGCCTTCGCTTCCCAATGGCGGAGCCCCCCGGTCGTGACATGGTGCACGCGGCGCTCCTTGCCTCGGCCGGGTGCCGCTTCGACCTGGACTTCGGCCCAACCGTTCGTCACCAACTGGTCCAGTACCTGAGATGCCGCGCTCGTCGATCAGCCGTTCAATGGCGTAGCCGTGTAGGGGCTGTTCCACCAACAGACCTAGGACTGCGAGCTGAGCGGTCAACTGTCACCTCCGACTATTCTGTACTCAGAATAGTCGGAGGATCGTATGAGCCACCAGGGGCATTGGTCCCGGCCCTTCGGGACGACGAGCAGAACGGCCGAGGAGGGTCGCACAGCTGCGACCTGGGTGCATGCCTCGTCCTCGACCTTGAAGAACTGGTCGATAGGGATGGCGTTGCCGTCCGGGTCGTTCAGAGTGACATGCGCTGCACCACTTGGGCCAGCTTCAGGATCGACGCCGGACTGAAGGCTGGGGCCGGCGTCGATCGCGGCCGAATTCGCTACTGGCTAGGGCGTGACGTCGGCTTCGAAGGCCTGGAGGATGCAGAACTCGTTACCTTCAGGGTCAGCCATAACGACCCAAGTCACTGTGTCGGTCTGGCCAACATCGACCCGACGAGCACCAAGCGCCTCCGCTCTGGCGACCTCTTGCGACTGGTCAGACGGGCGCAGATCAATGTGAAGTCGGTTCTTGACCTGCTTCGTCTCGGGAACCCGGAAAAACAGCAAGTCGGGTGACACGCCATCCTCTGGCGACCCTTTCGGTGGTTCGAGTACAGCCTGGTCGGGGTCCTCGTAGGTGATACGCCAGCCGAGCAGGTCAGCCCACCATCTCGCAAGAGGGACGGGATCGACACTGTCGATGTTCATGCACTGCCATCGCAGACTCATGATCCAAACCTAACACCAGCGATACGCAGAACTACAGGTGTCTTTCCCATGTATCGCCGGCGAACCCGAGCGGCTAGCCAACCGCCCGAGCCTGCGCCACGGCCTCCCGGGGATGGCCACGCCACGGTTCGCCGTGACCGGGAACGATCACATCAGCCTCCAGATCCGTGAAGCGATCCAACGACTCGATCGCCTGGTCATGGTTGTAGTTGAATTGCCGCCGGATCATCTGCGGACCGCGACGCTCCGGGTCCCAAAGGTCAACTGTGATCAGCGCATCGGCGGTAATCAGCACACCCTTCTCAGCAAGATGAAGGCCGCAGTGGCCTTCGGTATGGCCGGGGGTGAAGACTGCGATCGGATTGCCGGGAACGTCGATGGGCTCACCGTCGCCGAACGTGGACACATCGGTGACATGTTCCGGTCGCAGACCGCCGTGACGGATGGCATTGACGGCGAACCTGAAGATCTTCGGCCGCCACGCACGCCGCAGCTCCCATGTCGAGATCTGCTGTCTGATCTCGCCACGTGCGAGTCGAACCTCGCCGCTGTGGCAGTAGACCGCTACCCCATGGTCAAGCCGCAGACGTTCCGCCGAACCCTTGTGATCGACGTGACCGTGGGTGAGGACCATCGCTTGGACGTCGGCGAGTGACCTCCCGATCTTGGCCACGGATGCATCGACCAGGTCTCGATCCTTTGGATAGCCACTGTCGACCATGGTGACGTCGGTTCCGTCGACGAGCAGCACGAAATTGGTGTGCGACGCCTCCACCCAGAACACGCCACCGGCCACTTCCTCCAAATGCATGTTGACCCTCCCGTAGGTCAGCCTACCGGGACAAAGAGAAGCTGGACCGAGACTCTGGATCGGCCTGCAGCGACGACCGCCCGTTCCGGCTGGTGAGCCTGCTCAGGCGATCGCCGCCAAATCCACCCTCAGCCATATGTCGGAAGGGCGGTGGTAAGCACGACGAAGGTGGGGGCGCGACCGGTCACCCCTCCGTCGGTACGACGGGTTGCCGCGAGGTGCCCGGGGCGCGCACGGGTTTGTGCAAATCCAGGATGTAGGTCAATGGGTCGTGTGGCTCCGGGGATGGTTCTACGGTCGTGACGTCACCGGGCGTACCACCCCTCCGACAAGCACAATTGCCATCACTCCGGCTATCCGGACGATGCCGCCATCGTTATCGCAGAATCGAAGCAGCTTCATCAGGCCGGCCTAGAACCCGTCGATTTGGCCGCAGGGGTTGCGCAGGCCCGTCAACTCAACGGTCGCCATGACGGCGGCTCGTCCGAGTTGACCGTCTGGGACCCAAGAAGCGGACAAGGTTGTGGTCTTCTGTGCAGAAGGAGGCGGATTACGGGCCCCAAAGTGCCTTCGTGCCTGGTATCGATGGTGGGTGGAGTGCTCCCACGAGCGAAAGGAGGGAAAACATGAAGTGGAACGCAGCACTCATGCTCAGCTACACGAAGCCGATTCCCGGCCGTGAAGCCAAGGCGATGGAGGTCTTTGCCGATGCGCTGACCATGTACGGCAAGCTGGCCGCTGATGGGAAGTGCGCCGAACCTGAGGTATTTCATCACCTCATCGGCGGAGGGATGTTCATCATCAAGACCGAGAATCTCGAGGCCGCCCACGAGATTCTCGACATGGACGATATCCGCAGAATGCTGGATACGGCCATGTTCACCGTCGAAGACTTCAACGTCGAGACCGTCGTGACCGGCGAGAGGTTGATGCGGAACATGTCGCTCTACACCGCGATCGGCACCGAGCTCGGCTACATCTGAGCCTGGATCTGAGAGAGGCACCGCGGTGGGGGATGCCTCTCTCGGCACGGGTCGGTCAACCGCCGGCTGTTCGAAACAGTGACGGGTCATACGTGGGAAGTGTCCGGCCGTACGCTCGGGCCGAGTACCCGCACAAGGAGCGCGCCTCCGCACATCAAACGAGTCTTGGACGGACCCGCGACCCGTCAACGTCGCGCCAAAAGAAGGGAGCCCATGGCCGAGACGAACGCCGACCGGATCGCAGCTCTGTGCAGTCGCGTCCAGCACCAGAACTGGCGGGAGAACCATGAGGGTGGGGCGCTCCCATCCGCACCTCCCGCGAGGATTCCTGGAGGCTGCGTCGCCTCTGGCGGGGACCAAGTTGGGTCAACGCCGCATGGTTCGTGTGGATTGGTCTCAATGCCGAATCTGTAGGGACAGCGTCAGAATTGGCCTTTGCAGGGACAGGCTGGAACACTGAGCTTCAGCGGAGAAACTTGCGTCTAGAGAGAGCGAGTATCACTGGTGGCTCATCAGACCGTTAGGGCGGGACACGAGCAGCTAGTCGAGCGACTCAACCGCTTTCCTCAGGGGGCGCCGCCCTCCGATGTACTCCATGCCATCTTGAAGATGCTGTTCAGCGAGCGCGAGGCGAGCATCGTTGCCCGGCTCCCGATTCGTCCCTTCACTGCCAAACGAGCGGCCCGAACTCTGAGGATGCCCCTGAGCGAGACCACGGCAGTGCTCGAGGAGTTGGCAGGGCGAGCCATCCTGCTTGATATCGAGACCGACGAGGGGAAGCGGCTATACGTCCTACCTCCACCCATGGCAGGCTTCTTCGAATTCTCAATGATGCGGATGAGGGGCGACGTCGACCAGAAGCTGCTCGGCGAGTTGTACTACCAGTACCTGAACGTCGAGGAAGACTTCATCAAGGATCTGTTCACCGAAGGCGAAACGCAACTTGGCAGAGTCTTCGTCCAGGAATCGGTACTACCTCTCGACAACGGGATCCAGGTACTGGACTACGAACGGGCGAGCAAGGTCGTTCGCAATGCCTCGTATCGGGCGGTGGGAACCTGTTACTGCCGCCACAAGATGGACCACATGGATCGTGGCTGCGATGCGCCCCGCCAGATCTGCATGACCTTCAACAACACCGCCTCGTCTCTGGCCAGACACGGATTCGCCCGAGAGATAGATATCGCAGAGGGGCTTGATCTGCTCGCCGAGGCCCAGGAAAACGATCTGATTCAGTTCGGGGAGAACACGCAACGCAACCCCAACTTCATCTGCAACTGTTGTGGCTGCTGCTGCGAGGCAATGATCGCCCAACGACGCTTCGCCATCCTCAATCCTGTCCATACATCCAATTTCATGCCCGAGGTGGACACCGCGAGGTGCAACGGATGTGGGAAGTGCGTCAACGTCTGTCCGGTCGAAGCTATGACCCTGGCATCGGCCAATGATCCGCATCGCCAGAAGAAGAAGCAGGCCAAGCTGAACGAATCGCTCTGTCTCGGCTGCGGGGTGTGCGTCCGGACCTGCGACCGTGACGGTATCCGCCTGCGGGCTCGTCCCGAACGAGTGATCACCCCAGTCGACTCTGCGCGACGGTCCGTGTTGATGGCGATCGAGCGAGGCAAGCTGCAGAACCTGATATTCGACAACCAGGCTCTGGCCAGCCATCGAGCAATGGCCGCAGTCCTCGGCGTCATTCTGAGCGCACCCCCAGTGAAGCAGGCTCTTGCTAGTCGACAGATGCGATCGCTCTATGTCGACCGGCTTCTGTCGAAGCAGCTCTGAGAACTCACGTACTTGGGAGCCGGGTCGTCACGTCGAACTCGCACGGCGTCCGCACCGACGTTCCGGAGCGCTCAACCCGGGGGGCGCGGGTCAATGGACGGTGAAGTGCCTGACCGTCGTCTCCCGGTCGACGAGGTACCGGTCATCCTCGGGATAGAAAACCGCACGGTCGATGTCGTCTCCAGCAAAAGCGGCGACTGAGTCACGACTGTCCCAGAAGCTGATGGTCAGGAACTCCGTACAGTTGCCATCTCGTCGGCTGGCAATGTACGCCCCTTGGTTCCCCGGAGTTGCTTTGTATTCGACGATGCCGGTGCCGAGTATGTATTCGGCGTAGGCCGCGGCGTCCTCAGGGCGAGTCCATCCTCGCCAGATTCGCATGATCACGTAATCCTCCGGCTTCTCGCCTGATAGTCAACGCTAGCGGTCGGCAGTCCTCACCGATTATTCGTCGGTGGGCGGACGGTCTGTCAGACCTCGACCCGCGCCCGTCTCACTGCCTCCGCCATCGAGCCGCGCCACGGGTCCCCGTGCCCAGGAAGCAGCACATCGGCATCGATGCCGGCGAGCCGGTCGAGGGACTCGCGGGCACGCGTGGGATCTAGGTGAAATACGTCGGCCATAACCTGCGGGCCCAAGCCTCCGGCGATCACTCCATCGGTGACAAGGGCGTCGCCCGAGCACAGGACGCGGGATCCCTCGAACCAGTAGCTGGCGTGGCCGGCAGTATGACCCGGTGTCGCCACCACCTGGGGACGACCCGGGAGTTCGAGCCGCTCACCGTCGGCAACGGTTTCTATGCTCGGAAGCCGGTAGGCGCGATGCGCTCCGGCTCGAACCATCTCGACCATGAACAGGATGACCCGGGGCTTCCACAACGGAACCTCGAGCATCCCAATCTGCGAACCGGCGGCAGAGTCCACTGCGAACGCTGCCTCGGCCTCGTGGGACTTGACGCTGACTCCCCGTTTCTGGACTAGGCGCGCAAAACCAATGTGATCAGAATGGGCGTGGGTGAGGAGCAAGGCCTCGACACTGTCGAGTCCAAGGCCAAGCCGGGAGAGACCCTTTTCGAGAAGAGGCAACTCGCGGCTGCCTCCGGCGTCCACCACGGTGGCTCGGCCGCCTTCAACGACCAAATAGAAGTTGTGATGCTTTCGACCCAGCCGGTGTACGCCGTCCGCAATCTGCTCCATGCAGCCAGCCTACAACCCGCGGAGAGACCTATTCGGCGGGCTCTTCCGCTGGTGGCTCCAGGGGTGTGCTCACCTCAACGACGTTCGCTATCGGTATCTCAATACCGTTGTCCAGCTCCAGGAACGGCCCATCTGCGGTGAACCGCACGCTGTCGACGTGGCCCGAAACCGGGATCCCATCGAGGCTGATTGCCTGCACATCCTTGCCGACAACGCCGAGAGCCATGGTCGTCTGTTGGAAGCCAAGCAGAGCCTGATTGGTCTCGGAGATCGCCTGCAACGTCTCGACTGTGGTGAATTGCGCCGTCTGCTCCAACATGGCGGAGGCGTCGGTCGGCGCCAGCGGGTTCTGGTATTTCATCTGGGCGACAAGCAGCTGGAGAAAGGCGTTGCTATCGAGCTGACCCAGTCCGTTGCCGGTCTGAACTGCCTGATTCGCCGCTGCGCCGCCTACTGCCTCAATCATCTGCGGCCTCCATGGTCTTGCTTCTCATCTTGCTCTACATCCTGAGATCGTTGTCGAGCCGGGTCGGCCGACGGAAGGTCGCACGCCTTGGAACGTCCGGCGCCGCATCGTCGTCGGCGTAGGGGTTGTAGCCACGCTGCCGGCCATCGCCGTTCATGACAAACCCGCGTTCAGCAAGAACTCGCGACAGGTCCGTAGCGAAAGGTGCGAAAGCATCAGGATTGCCCGATCCGCTCGCCGGGGTAACCGTCACGTTGCCGGCGGACCTCACGGAAACAAGCAGGCGGAGGCCTTCCAGTTCCGGGATGTCGACGACCATCGACCGTGGCGGCGGCTGGGTGCGCTGCAGATCAATCGCTTGCATCACTCGCTCAGCAAGAGCAGATGCCTGGGGACGGAGAGCCGCCGCGGGCACAGAGCCAGAGCCGGAGGGCGAAGAGCCTGTGTCGACGGAAGGCGCGGCAATCGTCGCCGGAGCTTCGCTGACGGTGGTTTCGGATGCGACGGTGACTCCGGACTCAGCCCCGGCGCTCCCGGTGACCTTGGCCGCAGGCGTTGTGTCGAGCCGGACCGGCTGGTCGGGTGCCAGCTCAACCCGCGGCTGTTGGTGGGGTGTCGATTGGGGTGAAGCCGCAGCCACCTCGGGACGAGACCCATCGGGCGTCGTATCGAGAGCGGGAGGTTTGGGCAGCGTCGGTTCGCGGGTCCCTCTGAGCGGGTTGCGCCCAACCGGTGCGGGTTCGAGGCCGAGGGCCGGCAGGTCGGGTTCGACCTCTCGGCCGGGGGCGACTGTTGGATCCGGCGGATTGATCCCGGGGGCACGTGTGGGAGCGGCCGGATCTTCGGAGGGTCCGGAGACGGCGACCGGGGCACCGCCGGTCACATTTCGATTCTCGGGATCACTGCTGACTACCGGGTGCCAAATCGAGTCAACGGGCCGAGACGGCTGCAACGTCAGGTCGCTCTCATCCTCGATTGGGATCTGATCTGGGGTAGTCGGTTGACTGAGCGGAGAAGGTTTCCACACAGTGTC
Source organism: uncultured Acidimicrobiaceae bacterium (assembly GCA_947258985.1). Lineage (GTDB taxonomy): Bacteria > Actinomycetota > Acidimicrobiia > Spongiisociales > UBA5794 > JAAETI01. The sequence goes on along the minus strand of CAMYKI010000050.1, from coordinate 15,976 downwards.
TATAGGCCTGATGACATGCGGGGCCGGCTCGGGTGTCGGCGGTACTGGCAGCGTCGGCAACGGGCGAGCGCCCTGCTCTGTCTTCTCGTAGCGAACCGCCCGCACCGGGGTGCTGGGGACCAGGGAAGGGGTCGTCTCCTCACCATCAGCCCCAGGTTGCCCTCCCGAGAGATCGGGCGGATCTATGTTGGGTGCCGCGTTTGGGGCGGCTTGCCCGCCGAGCGTTTGAGATCCGAGGATCGTGGTGACGGGGACGCCGGCATCCACCTGTTCGTCGGCGGTGGGCTGCTCTTCGGTTCCGTCGGCAGCGTCTTGTCGTTGCTGTGCACCGGTGTTCAGTTGCTGAACTGCGGACGGGTCCACCTGCGGAATCATTCCTAGGGACTGAGCGAGCATGTCGCCAAACCCTTCGCCTTCGCCCTGAGGCTGGTCCGACGGGCGCGACTCTGCCAGCGGCAGCATCGTGTTCTGCGGTTCGATCATCAAGCGATCCCTCCGAGTTGTCTGTAATAGTCGATGACACGCGGCACGTAGGCCCGTGTTTCTGGGATATCAGGTATTCCGCCGGCAGCCCTGACCGAGCCGGGGCCGGCGTTGTAGGCGGCGAGGCCGAGTTCGAGCGAGCCGAACTCGCGTATGGTCCACGCCAGATAGCGGGCACCACCACGAAGGTTCTCTATTGGGTTGACGGGATCCACGTCGAGTCCGGCAGCGGTTGCCGGCATGAGCTGCGTCAGGCCGATGGCGCCCGAGGGCGACACCGCATCGGGCTGGAAACCCGATTCCTGCCAGACCATTGCAGCCAGCAGGCGCGGGTCAATTCCGGCTTCCTGGGCTGCCCGGTCTATCGACGGGGCCCACTGCTGAGCCGCGGTCGGCAGGTTTCCCGACCAATCATCTAAGGAGCCCCTGAATTGCGGGGTAAGTCCGGCACCCGGGCGGAGCATGATGGGAGTGCCCATGATGCCGAAGATCGAGAACGACTCGGTGGCATGGGTGCTCTTTGAGCCCTGCGGAGTCACCACAAAGTGGCCCGAGGGGACTTCCTCCGACGAGGTCGCGGGCGTCGCCTCTGCTGCTCGGAGCGTCTCGGCAAATGTGGAGCGGCTTGGGGCGAGTTGATCAATCCTGCTCTGGATCTCTCCAACTCGACTTGTCACCGACTGGAGCGCTGCGATGCTCATATGAGACCGTCCTTCGGCCGTGCGTGCAGCATCCCCATGAGATCGTCCAGCGACTTCTGTGCTGCCTTTGCGGCATCCCGGGCCAGTTCCTTGCGGCGGCGCTCGTCGAGACGCTCGGCTGCGTCGACATCGGATGCTGCCCGCCGCCAGGCCTCAGCCTTGGCATGCATTGCTCTCTCGGAGTGTCGATACACATCGGCGGCTTCGGTGAGCATTTCGTACGATCCCATCCCGCGCAGCTGCAGCGAGCGCAGGTTGACGGGACCGAGCAACTCGCCGACGTCGATTTCCTCACGATGCTTCGACTTGAGCTCTTCGAGCTTCCGCCGCGCCTGATCATGGGCTCGTCGCTTGTTGGCGAGTTCGGCGCGCGCCATCTTCTCGTCGATCTTGCGGAGCCGGACCAGCACATCGAACGGATTCTTCCTCATTCCGACACCCCGATATAGGGCCGGAGCGCATCCAGCTGGGCCCATGCCTGATCAAACGAAACGACGTCACCGGACGATTGCCTGAGGAACTCGACAAGGGCCGGCTTTGCCGCAAGGCCGCGATCGGCAGCCGGGTTCGTGCCCGGCACGTAGGCGCCTACCTCGACGAGCTCCCGCACTTCTTCGGCCGCGGCCAGGGAATCCTGCGCGGCAACCACCAATGCCCGATGATCCTCCGATACGAGCCGCGGCGCCAGTCGGGACAAGGAGGCCAACGGGTCGATCGCCGGATAACGGCCCGAGATGGCGATACGCCGATCGAGCACGACATGCCCGTCGAGTATGGCCCGGGCGGTGTCGGCGATAGGGTCGTCGTTCATGTCGTCGCCTTCGACGAGGACGCTGTAGTAGCCCGTGATTGTGCCTGCTGAGCGAGGACCGGCTCTCTCGAGAATCCGAGCCATCAACGAGAACACCGACGGCGTGTAGCCACGCGCCGTCGGCGGCTCGCCGGCAGCCAGACCAATCTCACGCTGAGCCATCGCCAGCCGGGTGAGCGAATCCATCAGGAGCAGCACGTCGCCACCACGATCGGCGAACCACTCCGAGATCCGGGTAGCCAATAGCGAAGCACGCAGCCGCATCAAGGCGGGCTGGTCGCTGGTTGCCACAACAACTATCGATCGGGACATTCCTTCCGGGCCAAGTTCGTCCTCGATGAACTCCCTGACTTCGCGACCGCGCTCGCCGATGAGGGCAAGGACGGAGACATCGGCTCCCGTGCCCCGCGCCATCATGCCGAGAAGCGTCGACTTGCCAACGCCGCTGCCGCCGAAGATCCCGATGCGCTGGCCCTTGCCGGTAGTACAGAATGTGTCCAGGAGGCGCACCCCGGTCGGGAGTGGCTCATCGATACGAATACGCTCGAGCGGGGACGGTGCCGGAGCGGCAACGTCGACCGGCTCTCCTGTGAGTGGTGGACCACCGTCGAGGGGCCGACCGAGCCCGTCGATCACACGACCGACTAGAGCCTCCGAAATATGCATCGTCAGACCGGTCGGGTCTGTGGTCACGGCATCGCCCTTACCAATCCCCGACACCTCTCCGAAAGGAAGCACTCGAGCACCTTCCGGAGTCAACGCGATCACCTCAGCGGTGCGGGTTCCCTCCGCACCGGTGATGGCAAGTGCATCGCCGATCTTGAGACGCAGGCCGCGCACTTCGAGCTCATGAGTGGTAACCCGCGCCACTTTCCCGGTCACCCGCCAGGGCACCTCGCCCTCGAGGGCTTCAATCCGGGAATGCAGCAGGTTGGTCATGCGGAAGCCTCGCCGAGGACGTCACGGGCAACCTCGAGGGCGGCTTCCCTGGTTAGCTCAGCACTGGCCCAGCGGCCGCTGATCCGGGCCTCGCCGGGCCGGAGCGAAGGGTCACGGTCGATGGTTACGCCATTCGGGAGCCGCACCGCCGAGCTGACAACATCCCAGTCCTGGGGATGGATCACGACGGCTAGCTCTTCTTCGTCAAGGTCGTGCAGCGCACTCTCGATGCGGGGAATGAGGCTCTCGCCGTCGTCGTGGGGGGTGCGACTCAACACGAACTCGGCAACGTCAAAGCCTGTATCAATGGCGTCCTTGACACATTCCGCCCTCATCCGCACCAGGTCGGAAGCGGCACCCGCAATGGCGTTCTGCACCCTGTCTGCGGTGCTTGCCATGTCGGCCTGCCCGGCTGCGAAACCCTCCCGCCGACCGGCCTCAAAGGCCTCGGCACGAGTTTGCTCGATCAGTTCTGCCATGTAGTCGTCGACCAGCACCGGAGCTCCCTGGCCGTAGGCACGGGGAGCGGTGGCGATCGCGGCGTTTCGAATGACCCTATTCAATTAGCTCACTCTCCCCACCCCGGCTGATGACGATCTCGCCAGACTCTTCGAGCAGGCGCACCGCACCGACGACCTTGCGTCGTGCGGCTTCGACATCGGACTTTCTTGCCGGGCCGAGCAACTCGATCTCTTCGTTCAGGCTCTCGGCCGCCCGCTGCGACATGTTGCGGACGATTACATCGGCGACTTCGGATGAGATGCCCTTCATGGCCAGCGCCAACTCCTGGGTGTTGACGTCCTGCAGCACTCGCTGGATGGCACGGTCGTCGAGTGAGGCGATGTCGTCGAAAACGAACATCAGCGCTTGTACTTCTTCGGCGAGGGAGCTGTCTATGTCGTTGAGGCGTTCCAGGATCGCCTTCTCCGTTGCCTTATCGCTGTTGTTGAGAACGCTGGCAAGCTCCTCGATGCCGCCGCGTACCGCGAGATCGGTCTGCGGCTCCGGACCAACCTGGCTCTGCAGGTGGCCCTCGATCGCACGGATGACATCGGGGGACGTCTTGCCCATCGTTCCCACGCGAAGCGCGATCTCGGCCTGCACATCTTCCTCGAAGAACCCGAGCACGGTTGCGGCGTAGGCGGCCGGCTGATGAGCGAGCACCACAGCCACCGTCTGCGGGTGTTCCTCGGCCAGCGCGGAGCCGAGTTTCTCCGGATCGCACTTGCGGATGAACCCAAAAGGAGTCGCTTCGAGGTCGGTGATGAGGCGCTCGACGATCTCGTGTCCGCGCTCCCCCTTCCAGTCGACCAGCATCTCCCTGGCGTAGTCGATGCCTCCAGCGGCGAGCAGTTGCTGTGCAGTCGCTTCCTCGTAAACCTCTCCAAACACCGCGTCGACCGTCTCGGGAAGGAGCCGGCCGATCTTGGCCACTTCACCGGCCAAGCGCTCGACCTCATCATCGTTGAGGTACTCGAGCATGCCGGAGGCCGCCTTCGATCCGACGGCTACGACCAACGCTGCAGCTTTCTCTTCCGGTTTCATGCTCAACGCCTATCCGCAAGCCAGCTACGAAGGAGAACGGCTATCTCTTCGGGCTGGCGTTGAACCAAGTTCATGACCTCTGGATGGATCTCGGCACCCTCGGCGCGTCCGGTGAGTGAGCCGGCCGGTGCATTCTCACCGCCGGTGAGGGCGGCCGGCTGACCGAGTTCGAGTCCGGCGTCTTTCTTGCCCTTCTTGCCACCGCGTGCCATGAGCAGCAGAGCGATGGTGACGATGAACAGAACGAGCCCGCCGATGAACTGCGGGATCATCGACATCACGTCCATCGGTGCAGCCTCGGGCGCTACCGGTTCTTCGATGACCTCAGGAACTGCGTAGGGAACCGTTGAGACGGATATGGAGTCGCCGCGGGTCGCATCGAGGCCGACGGCGGCGGTGATCAGCGATTCGATCTCGGCGATCTCCGGTACCGGAGCACCAGTCAGCGATCCGTCGTCCATCACAACTGCAACGGAGAGGTGCTCGACCTTGCCGGGGGCAGTGATCTCAGTGGCAACAACGTTGTCCACGCCGTATTCGCGGATGACCTCGCTGCGGTTGTACACCGTATCTCCGTCGGTCTCCGCCGGGATGGTTTCACCTTCGACTCCGAGGCTTCCTCCAGGAGGGGAGCCGGTGCCTGAGTAGGTCTCATCGATGGTCTGCTCTCTCAGGGAAACTGCGCTCTCGGAATCGAACGTCTGGGTCTCGACCGACTGCTCGTCGAAGTCGAGCCGTGCCCGAACAACCACCGATGCAGAATCCGGCCCGACCACGCTGGCGAGGAGGGCCTGCACGTCTGTAGCGAGAGCGGCTTCGTAGTCACGAGTCATGCGTAGGTTGCGGTTGCTCACGGCGCTGTCGGCAGCCATATCACCGGCGGCGTGGAGGACCGCTCCGTCGACGTCCGCCACCGTCACGTTCGCCGGCTCCAGACCCTCGACCCCGGAGGCAACCAGGAAGGTGACCGTCTCGACTTCCAGTTCTCCGAGGGGAGACGCGGTCTCGAGTAGCACGGAAGCGGTCACCGGCTCTTCGTCCTCTGCGAACAGCGCTTCCTCCGGGATGACCAGATGGACGGTGGCCGTGGTGATGTTGTTCATCGCAAGCAGCGTCAGCGCCATCTCGCCTTCGAGGGCTCGCTGATAGTCGACACGCTGGCGGAAGTCGGAGACGTTCAGACCCTGGCCGTCGAGAATCGAATAACCCTGAGGCAGGGCGCCGTTCTGCACACCGGCTGCTGCCAGGGAGGCGCGGATCTCATAGACGTCGGCCTTGGGAACCAGGACACGGGACCCACCTGCCTCGATCTGGTACTCAACACCCTGCCGGTCGAGTTCATCGACGACCGTGGACAGAGTGCTGTCGTCGAGTTGGGAGTAGAGGACCGTGTACGACGGGGTGCTCACCCACTGGAAGAACAGGAAAGCGGCCATCACGAGAACCACCCCGGCGATGCCGATGACGATCTGATGCGCCAGCGGCAGGGCCACGAGCATGTCTCCGATGCGATTACGACGTTCCATATCAGACCTGCATCCTCATGATCTCCTGGTAGGCCTCGACGGCCCGGTTCCTGACCTGCACCAGCAGGTCCACATTTAGTTGCGCCTTGGTCATCGAAACCATCAGTTGCTGGACGGTGGCGTCGCCACCGGTGGCGACACTCTCGGCGATGGCGTCGGCGGCAAACTCCGACTCGGAAACGGCCTGCAATGCGTTGCTGATCGTTTCGCCGAAACCGTCTGCGGCAGTTGCCGGGGGTGCCGACTGTGCGGCCGCTATTCCCGGTGCTCCGGTTACTGGGGTGATTGGGGGGAGAGTCATCAGCGTCCGATCCTCAATGCCGCCTGGTAGGTCTCTTCATTCGTACGAATAACTTGGAGGTTCATCTGGTAGCTGCGCTGGGCGGCGATCATGTCGGCCATCTCCTTGGAGAGTTCCACGGCCGGGCGGATGACGTAGCCCTCCTCGGAGGCGTGAGGGTGATCCGGTTCGTAGACCCAAATCGGCTCAGCCTGCGATTCCAGGATCCCGACCGCCCTGGTTCCCCGGCCCCGGCCCGCATCGTCGAGCGCTTCTTCGGCGTGCACGAGCCGGGCGCGGAACGGCTCTTCATCTGCGGGTCGAGTCGTATTGACGTTGGCGATGTTGTGGGCGATTGCCTCGAGCCACAGCTGCGACACGTCGGCGCCGGAGGCAGCAATGTCGATGGCGTCGAAAGCACCCATCAGGCACCACCGATCGCCGAACGGAGCAACCCGGCTTTGAAGTTGAAGGCCTCGACCATGGCCTGCTGGAGCAGGTTGGTCTCCATCATGTTGACGATCTCAGATTCGATGTTCACGTTGTTCCCAATGGCGTCGCCCGGATCACCGGTGCCTTCGACATCGGGCCCGAGAACCCGCTCGATCCCGGTACCGTCGAGAGCCCGCCGCAGCTGGTCCTCGAAAGACACCCGGGAAGCCTGGAAGTCCGGCACCTCGGAGTTGGCAACGTTGTTGGCAACAACCTCGGCCCGGAGGGTGAGCGCGTTCATGGCGTATTCGATTGCGGCCATTGTCTGGTCGGATATCGGAACCATGTCGCTTCCTCCTGGACACGCGAAAGGGAAGAACGCAGGTGCGCTCTTCCCTGAATGCTTCGCGAGATCCATCTCGTGTGTGTTGTGCAGACCCCGTCGGCCGACCGCGGTGGTGGTTAAGAGATTGCACGACCGGACTAGTCCCCCAACCGACCCACCGTCGGTCCCTCACACGAGACAGGGGATCTCCCCCTATTCATGAAGCGCTCGGACAAGACGATGATCTGATCTATGGATGGACCAGAAACACGACCGGCAGCAGACATGTCTGTGACAGACAGCGCATCGATGTCGCGGACGAACCCGGGTTCGAGACCGATAAGCCCGACAACCCGGCGGGTCCTTCGGGCTGTCGCCGGACTCGTTGCAGCGATAGCGTTGTTCTCTACGGCCGGCATCGCATACATCATCGGTGTAGTCGTGGCGACAGGTTGTTTCATCGGGTGCACCGATCCCGACCCGATAGCAGGCATCCCGATTCTGATGGCAGCCGTTGCTCTACTGGCTCTGGCGCTGGCCGCGTTGTGGTGGGGTTTCTTCAACCGTCACTGGAGTCGCGTGTGGAGGGCGCTGGGGATTCTCGGTGCGGTGTTGACTGTTGTGCTAGTGGCTCTCGTTAGCTCGGCATGGTGACCGAAAGCATCGTCGGCCGCTCCCGGTGACCTCGCCGTTCCTTTATCGATCGTCGCGACTGCCGACGGATAGGGGTAACCGAAGCTAACGAAGGCACTCGTGCCGCATGGCTGACAACCGACCGACAGCAACATCAGGGCGTCCCGCTTCCGATGTTGTGGAATACGACTACCGCGGTGGATCCGAGTTCGACGCGGGCGTCATCGAGGATCTCGAAGGGCTCCACAAGGCGTTCTGTCGCGATCTCTCCCGCCGGCTGAGCCAGCTTCTCCAGATGCCCGTTGGGGTGCAACATCGCAGCACGGACGAGGTCCCATACGTCTCTTACGTGCGCTCGCTGCCGAGCCCAACGGTTCTCGGAGTAATCGGGTTGGCGCCAACCTCGGGCAGGATCGTTGCAGACATCCCGAACCATCTCGGTTTCGCCATGCTCGACGTCCTTCTCGGCGGTTCCGGGCGTCCCACCGATTTTCGGGCATTCACCGACCTCGAGGGATCCATCCTCGCGATGGCACTCCAACCTATCTCCGACTCACTGATCACCGCGATGGAACCGGCTGCCGCCCTCAACAGCGAGCTTCTTGCCATCCAGGCCCACCCGAGCATCTCCGGGCTGTTCGAGCCGGAGGAACCGACAATCGTCCTGTCCTTCAACGTGCGCATCGAAACGATGCAGCCCACCGAAGGCATCCTGAGCCTCTGCTACCCCAAGAGCGCACTGGAGCCCCTTCTCGAGCCGGCCCCGGCAGATGACGTTGAGATCACTGTGCAGGCCCCGGTCAACCCAGAACTCTTCGACCCGCTATCGGCGGTGCCCATCAGCGTCAGCGCACGACTCAATGCATCACCGATCTCCTTGCTCGAGCTCTCGGAGCTGCAGCCCGGGGACGTTGTCGTACTGAATCACAAGGCAACCGAACCAGTCACCATCTCGGCAGGCGGCCACGACCTTCTCGAAGGCAGCGTCGGCCAGCACAACAACCAGGTCGCATTGAGCGTGACCAGATGGACGGTCTGATATGAACACGAATGGTGTAGTCGACGCGGTTCAACTCGAACTCGCCGTCGAGCTCGGGAGCACCACGATGACAGTCGATGAGCTCCTCCGGCTAGCAGAAGGCAGCGTCATCGAACTGGCCAAGCCAGTAGGCGAAGAGGTCGATATGACGGTTGGTGGATCACCCGTAGCCAAGGGCGACGTCGTGGTTGTGGACGGAGAACTCGGCTTCAGAGTCACCCGCATGGTGGCGCCATCCGAGAAGGGCGAGGACCCGGCGACCGCGTGAAGCGGTAGACCGATGACGCACGGACCTTATGAGTCGGGGAAGCTCGCCGACTGAACAATCAGGCCAGCCACGGAAGGTGAGCCGATTTGACCACTGCAACAGAAACTCCCCAAGAAGCCATCACGGAAGAGGCAACCGAGGCTCCCGAGCCCGCACCCGCCCCCGCCCCTGAGCGCGATCGACCGCGCAAGACGGTAATCGGCGTCGGCCTCACCGACTCAACCCTCAATCGGATGCGTGACTGCGGTTTCTTCGACGTCAGCGACGACCTAGAGAGCATTGGCAGCGCCGAGGTCGTTGCCGTCTCGACCCGCGTTCCCCCCGGCAAGACCATCAGACGCAAGGACTTCGAGGTCGGGGACGAAGTGCCGGTCGTCGCCGTGTGCCACGCCGGAGGCGAGGAAGTCGCCGTTGCAATGATGCGTGAGGGTTTCTCGGGAGTCGTCGCGGAAGGCAACGAACGGGCCATCTACAGCTTCGTCGATCCCGAGGACTCCGAAGAGACCATGGTCGAGACCTTCATCGAGAACGAGGAGGCCAACGGCGGATCGGGCGGCCGGACCGACCCGGTCACCGGCCTGGCGAACTCGTCGGCATTCGAGTCCGATCTGGCAGAATTTCTCGAGGCAGGCGCCACACCTGTTCTGTTCACCTTGCGATTGCGCAACCTGGACACGGCGCGCCAGCGCACCGACCCGTTGACGGTGAGCGGGCTACGACGCCGCCTTGCCGACGCATACGAGAACTCCGCTCGCCGCTACGGGGCGAACACTTATGCGCTCGACCGCAACACATTTGCCATCGTCGACGCCCGTCAGGTAGTCATGGACTTGCGAGGGTTCGCCGGCTCGCTGATGCGGGTCACCGAGGCGTACGCCCCCGCCGGAATACCGATGATTCTTGCCGTGGGATCTGTCAGATGCGGAGAGACTTTCAGCCTGGAGGCCATTCTGCAGCAGGCCGACCAGGCGGTAGCCGCCGCATCAAATGCCCCGGCCAGCGCCTTCGTCGATGGCGACGATGCGGCCATGCTGCTCGCTTCCGTGACAGAACTGCGGGTAGCGGCACAACTGGCCGCCCAGGCGGACGAGATGCTGCCCTATGCCGAAGGACACTCCGAGCGCGTTGCCGAACTGGCCGCCCGGATCGCCGAGAGCCTCGGGCTCAAAGGTCGTGACCTGGCAAGCCTGAAGCTGGCGGCGCTGCTTCACGACGTCGGACGCACCGTCGGTCCCGTAGAAGGTGCCGAGGCGCCCGATGCCCTGCAGAGCTCCGCGGAAAGAGCCGGACGATACGCATTGCCGTCTGCCGGTCCATCCGTGGCCGAGGCGGTCAGCCGTCAACTAGAGCGATGGGACGGCGAAGGACCCGAGGGCGTTTCGGCAGATGACATCCCGCTCGGAGCGCGAATAATTGCTGTTGCCGACTCCGTGGATGCCTGGATGCGTCCCGCCTCAGAAGAGGGCCCGATGAGCGCAACCGCCGTCGTGGACAAACTCGGCGAGGAGTCGGGTTCCCGCTTCGACCCGGCGGTCGCGAAGGCAGCCGCCTCACTGCTCCAGGGTTAGCCGGCGGAGGATCCAGAACGCGCCCGACCCAGTGCGGTACGGAGGTGATCGGCAGCTTCCTCATTGAAGCCCACCAGGCGAACTTCGTCTAGCGCTCCGGGGTGTCGGTCCACCCAACGCACCACCTCATCGCCGAGAACCGCAGCGGCCTCGGCCATGGGATAGCCGTAAATGCCTGCGGATATTGCCGGAAAAGCGATCGAGCGCGCATCGGCTGCAACTGCCGCCTCCAGAGCCGCAGTAACGGCGGCCCGCAACAGCCCTTCGTTGTCCTGACCCTCCCGGAAGATCGGACCGGCAACGTGGATGACATATCGCGCCGACATAGCTCCCGCCCCCGTTGTTGCCGCCGTTCCTGGAGAAAGCCTGCCGTGTCGGCGAACCCAATCGTCCGACTCCTGCTGGATGAGCGAGCCCCCGGCCCGCGAGATTGCGGCGGCGACTCCCCCACCGTGCTGCAGCCCGTCGTTTGCGGCGTTGACGATCGCATCGACGTCCTGCCGCGTCAGGTCACCCTTGACGACGTATATCTCGCACTGCCGTGCGATCTCCACACGTTCGGGTGCGACGGCGACCCCGAGCAACGACTCGACCTGAACCGCAAACGCAGCAGGATCGCCGGTGGTCAAGAACGTCGTCTTCCCAGCTCTTCGTGGCTCCTCGCCGACGAGGCGAATGGCTTGCCTGGCCACAGCAGGAGCCGGATCGATGACGGAAACCGTGTCTCCGGCCAGGCGCCGGATCGCCGGCATGAGAAACGGGTAGTGGGTGCATCCCAGGACAATCGTGTCGGCCCCCGCCGCCAAAAGGGGATCTACGTACGTGGCCAGTAGCTCGATTGTCTCCGGGTGATCGGGGCCGAGGCGTTCCACTGCCGCAGCGAGACCGAGGCAAGCTTGTTCCACAACCTCGGTGCCGTTGGCATGTCGACCGACGACCGAGGCATACAGCTCTCCCTGGAAGGTCGCTTCTGTTGCCAGCACGCCGATAACTCCCCGCTCGCTCTGGCTGGCCGCGGGCTTGACGGCAGGTTCCATTCCGACAAATCGCTTGTCGGAGAACACCTCTCGGAGATGATGCAGTGCCGCCGCCGAGGCGCTGTTGCAGGCAACCACAATGGGATCGCAGTCTCGATCGATGAGGTACCGGGCGATGGCCACCGATCGCGAACGTACCTCACGAAGGCGGCGCTCGCCGTAGGGCGCCCACGCCTGATCGGCGAGGTACACAACGGACAGGTCGGCGGCAATCCGGCGAATCTCCGCAAGAACGGACAACCCACCGACACCCGAATCGAAGACGCCTACAGAAGCCATCGCCGTTGGACGTTAGTGTGACCCGCCTATGGGACGTGTCTATAGAACAATCGAAGTACCGGTGCAGCGGTTCATCGAGGAACAGCCGATGTTCTTCGTCGCCACAGCTCCGCTCGCAGACGGTGGCCATGTCAACCTGTCGCCAAAAGGCATGGACACCTTGCGAGTCATCGATCCCGACACGGTCGCCTACGTCGACCTCGTCGGCTCCGGCGCTGAGACCATCGCCCATGTCCGGGAGAACGGGCGAATCACGCTCATGTGGTGCTCGTTTGGCGAAAAGCCGCGCATCATTCGCGTCTACGGGAGGGGCACTCACCTGGTCCCGGGAAACCCTCACTTCGAGGATCTCCTGACGGCATTCCCTCCCCACCAGAACATCCGGTCGATCATTCGGATCGGCGCTACGAGGGTCGCCGACTCTTGTGGCTTCGGCGTGCCCGAGATGACACTCGTCGGCCAGCGCTCCCGCCTTGCGAGGTGGGGAGAAGGCAAGACCCACGATCAGATCGAGACATACAAGCGGGACAACAACACAGTCAGCATCGACGGGCTGCCCGCATGGGAGGGCTAGGGTCACCGGCGATGCATATTGGATACCAGGGTGAAGCCCATTCATACAGCTACCGCGCTGTCGGCGAGGTCTTCCCAAACGACGAAGCGGTCGGATATCCCAGCTTCGTCGCTTCTTTCGACGCCCTCGATGATGGCGCCGTGGAACGATTGGTGATGCCCGTAGAGAACTCGACGACGGGAAGCGTGCTGCCCGTCCTGGACCGGCTGGCGGGGGCGGAGGGCCGCGGTCCCGTTTCTATACGAAGAGAGCATCTGGTGGAGATCCGCCATGCGCTGCTCGGGGTGCCGGGCGCAGATCTCGAGGGAGTCCGCTTCGTGAAGTCTCACCCGGAGGCGCTGGCGCAGGCGGAGGCCACCCTGAACCGACTCGACATCCGACCCGTGCCCCGCCACGACACTGCCGGTGCGGTTCGTGAGGTTGCCGCAGACGCCGATCCATCCGTCGCCGCTCTGGGGCCGCCGGAGTCGGGACCGCCGCATGGGCTCACCGTGATGAGAGAGAACACGATGGATCGCGACCACAACACGACCCGGTTCTTCGTGCTCGCCAAGGGTGGCACAGAAGTCGATCCCGACGACGACAAGACGACGATCATGTTCACGACCGAGCACCGACCGGGGGCCCTGGCCCTGGCCCTGACCGAACTCGGCCTGCGTGGCGCCAACCTGACGCGTATCGAATCCCGGCCTAGCGATGAGCGATGGAGCTACCGCTTCTTTGTCGACCTGGTGCACCCGCCCGGCCCCGAAGGTCTGCGCCGGGTCATCGACCCGCAACCGGCAACGCTGGCACACCTCCTCGTTCTCGGTTCCTACCGGGCACGGCAGACGTAGGAGTCCGGCCGAAAGTGACGAGTGCTCCGGCCCGGAGCAGGACTGTCGCGCCATTCGGAGCCTGTCTCGATCCGCCGGAGTCTTCCGACCACCCTCCTAGATCGCGAAAACTGGGCTTACCCACTGCTACGGTTTCCAGACGAGGAGGTGCGTCTTGGCAACCAGCACCGCCAGTTTTGGCGCGGGCAAGCGGGAGAGTCATGACTCTTCGGCCTATTACGCCCGCCGGATGACCAGCGAAACGGAAGCGCCCGAGCCCACGGGCCTGGTTGCCGACGCCCCCGAGACCATCCGCAATCAGATATTTGCCCATTCGTCTGAAGATATGAATGAGATCCCCGACGGCACGGTCGCTCTCATGGTCACCTCACCTCCCTATAACGTCGGCAAGGACTACGACGATGATTTGTCGCTGGATGAGTACCTCGGTCTGTTGGAGCGTGTGTTCCGGGAGACCTACCGCGTCCTCGAGGCCGGCGGCCGGATTGCGGTGAACGTTGCCAATCTGGGCCGCAAACCGTACCTGCCGCTGAACCACTACGTCGCAGATCTGCTCACCGACATCGGATTCATGCTGCGAGGCGAAATCATTTGGCAGAAGGCGCGGGCGGCCGGTGGCTCCTGTGCATGGGGTTCATGGCAGTCGGCGAAGAACCCAACTCTGCGCGACGTGCACGAGTATGTGATCGTCGGGAGCAAGGAATCGTTCCGCCGCGAACGTGCCGGAACCGACACAATAAGCAGAGACGAGTTCCTTGCTGCGACGATGTCGCTTTGGGAGATGCCGCCCGAATCGGCCCGCCGTGTCGGCCATCCAGCTCCGTTCCCGGTGGAACTCCCCCGTCGCCTCATCGAGCTGTACACGTTTGAAGGGGATCTCGTCCTGGACCCGTTCATGGGCGTTGCCGCAACAGCTGTTGCCGCCGCCGAGACCGGGCGCCACTACGTGGGATATGAGATCAACCCCGAGTACATCGAGTTGGCCGAACGTCGCCTTTCCGACTCGGCCCGCTGAGCAATCTCCTCCGGGTGGCTAGCCTCACCGCATGGCCGGCAACCCCAAGAGCATGGAAGCCGCCGTTCTGCGTGCTGTGCCGTGGCTTTTCGTCGCCCTTGCGATCTCGGCAGCGTTGCTGCTACTGCCACCGGCTGAGGACCGTCGCTGGGATCTCCTCATCCATCTATCGGCGCTGGTGGTCTTCTCGTTCGCCCTCACCTGGGCTCTCGCACCGCACGGAGACAGCGTCTGGTTCGAGGACCGCAATTGGTCGACCGCCCGGCGCCACCTTGGCACGGCAATCGCGCTGATTGTCATCGTGACCGGTGTCACCGGTCTTGTGACACTGGCATCGTCTGCGGCAATGCAATACCAGCCATCGCTGCAGTTTCTGCAGCTTCTATCAGCGCTCGATATCGCCTGGGTGGTAGCCGGTACGACGCTCGCCCTACGATCGCTTTGGGGTCGCGGTGCTGCGTTTGCCGGAGGAGTCATGATGAGTCTGGTGTGCGTGCTCTCGATCGCTCTCTATCTCGTTGAAGTGGGCCTCGCACCCGACGCTGGCTGGCTCGTCGACGGAGGCGAGATGTTGCGACTAGTTCTCCCCTTCGATGTTGCCGCTGCGCTGATAACGGTCACGCTCACAGTTCTCGCCGCAAGAGCCGCGTCATCCGATGGTGCAGGCAAGACCCCAGTCGTATGAGGCGAATTCCACGCTCGCATTGGCGACGCCTACCTGATCCTCCGGCGCGAGCCAGCGCGACACCGCATTTGCGATAGATGACTTCCGCGCCGGAATCCAGGTGGGCATCCGTGTCGGCCGCACGAAGTCGGCGCCGAACCAGAGGAATACCCTCGACAGCAGAAGCCTCCGATCGGCAGGGTCGTATGCGGCGCCGCCCCCGGCGAGGAAGCTTCGCATCTGATCCTCGAGTTGCTCATCGAGCGTTTCCCCTTGAAATGGCTCGTAGCGGAGGGTCGGACATGACACCGATCCGCACACGAGGGCGCTGTGGATTCGAGGGTCCTTGAACCGACGGATCTTGCCGTGCTCCATGTCATCGAGGGACAGCCGTTCACCGCCGACGGTCGCCCACGGATTTCGAAATGCCCCGGGCACCCGAAGAACGCTGGACTCGCCGTCGGCGGCGGCAACGGCAGCCAGATCAAGCGCCCCGGCGTTGTAGAGGTTGAGCCAGAAGGCAAGGGCTTCGTCGCCGGACAGCCGGTCGGGATCGGCGGCTTCCAGAGCCCGCCGGTACTGATCGAGCCGGGCGCGCTGACCCGCCAGGGCCGCAACCCCCCCGCCTTTCAGAACGTCGAGCACTTCGGCCAGCGGAGCGTGGTCCACGGTTGCCGAACCATGGGGGCCCGGTCTCCGAACACGCCGTGCCCGCAGCATCGACCATCCCGCTAGCAACGGATTCGGGCTGTCTCCACTCATGAGCCCGTCAACCCCGAACGGCCGACCTGTGTTCCCGCGGCGTCTTTGCGGCTGCTCCCCCGCTTCTTGCGTAAACGCTGCCGGTATTCCGGCAGCGTTTACGCAAGAACCCTCTGGCTCTGGCTTTGGCTCTGATTCTGGGGGTTTGTGCTTATCCGGGTGAGGGGGGTGCCGACTGTGGTGGGGAAGCGTTGACATGGATGTTGACGGTTGGTGAAGCGCACCGTCCTACAAGGAGGTACTCACAGTGCGTATAAAT
>CAMYKI010000049.1 GCA_947258985.1 uncultured Acidimicrobiaceae bacterium | reverse complement strand
AGCTAGGGGCCCGGGGGGCACCCAGGAACGTCTCCAAAGCTAGCGTGGCCGGCCTCACATCCTGATCACCGGCTCTTCAGCTCAGCCACCCCGGGCCACCCCCAAACCTACACCCCCGCCGCATCACCGGCTAGATCAGCCGCGCCCAAAAAGCACCCACTTGACACAAAGAGGCTTCGATATGGTCGGGAAGTGTGCGCACGGCTGATCATGGGGGAGCACGTCATGAGGTGTAGGGTTGAAGCATGGCGAACCACGACAACAAGAGTCAGGGAAGCACGGGAAGTTCGCTCCATGGACCATCTGACGAGGTCTTACGAGAGACGGTGCGCCATGACAATGGGGACCTCACCATTCAATCTAACGCAGGCAGGATACGTCTCGTCAATGGTTCAGACGGATGGATGCGCTACAACCGCTACCTCGAGGAGCGCAACATCGACCCACACGTCGAGGAGGCGTGAGAAGGACTAGTTGCGACTTCTTCGCCCGGCTTCAACATCAGCGACCTGAACACTTGGAAGTAACGGCGTAGGGCACGTCGAAGTGCAGGGCACCTCACCTACGCCGGAACAGCCCATCTCCGGCAGCAACCGTGACCTGATACGACCGTTCGGGCGATCCATAGGTGCCGGTCGGCGCTATTCGGCCACATGCTCGTTTGTGATCGGGATCTGTTGATATGGGTGTAATCCGTGGTGGCGTGGGGGTGTTACTGGGGAGTGATGGTGACTATGGCGAGACGGGAGGCGTACGCCTGTAATCCGTGGTGGCGTGGGGGTGTTACTGGGGAGTGATGGTGACTATGGCGAGACGGGAGGCGTACGCCTCAAGTTGAGGGCGCGTGGGATCTGCAGGAACGCCGCGGAAGCGCAGAATCCGGCCAACCAATCTGGGATGCCTCTCTAATCGCAACTCGAGGAAATCTGTGATGCGAGCTGGGTCAGTGCAGGTTTCAGCGATTCCTATGAAGCGGGATCGCCGTACCCGTACTTCGACCAGGGGGTCGGCGACCACATTGCGGTACCAATCGGCGACCGCACCCCGTGCCGAGCCAACAACGAACACTCCGTTCACCTGTTCGTACTGGAGTGGAGTGATTCGGGGTTTGCCCGTCTTTCGTCCCGTAGTGGTCAGCAGCAACACCATGCGGCCGTACAGAGAGCCGAGACCGACCGCATACAGCAACCGAGGAGGGAGCTTGAGCAGGCGAAAGAGAGCATTACGCATTGTGGTTCCTGAGGAGGTGTCCTCATCCGCCATGTTGGGGTCTGCCGCCATGCTCGACCAGGGCCATGGGTCACACCGGCAAGTGACAAAGGAGGCGGCCAGACCGCCAGTCCATAGGATGCCGCTGCTCATATGGGCCAACATCGGCAGGTTTGCGGTCGCAGGCCAGACATGCGAACGACTCCTACTGCCCGCCACGTTGACAGACCGCTCCTCGAAGTGCCGTTCCCGGATGATCGGCGAATTGCTCGTTCCTGCGCCATATTGAGCGATCGGCGTGCCCGCGCCAGTTCGATCGACACGCCCGGGGAGAGGTTCGAGTCCCAACCTTCTGATCCGTATTCAGATCCCGAACCTCGACCGAATTTGCGGTGTTGAAGGTGTGGATGGTCGCGCTATTTGCCTCATCCCCGTCTATCGCGTGATTTCACCGATCAGAGCGTCGTCGTCGAAGTAGGTCACCAGGATCCGATCCTTCCCGACGGCCACATCGGGCGTCCCCGGGGTGAAGAAGGGGAAGTCCGGAAACACGTTGTCGTCGACAACCCATTCGAGACCATCGAGCGAGTACACCGCCCGTACCTCTCCAGACGTCTCCAGATCAGCAAACAAGGCCACCCAGCCGGCCTCCCCGGCTGAAATCGCCCATGGGTAGCTCACAGTCCCATTGATGTGCTCCGGCGGGACTTCGGTCCATGTCAGGCCGTCGTCCGATACCCACAGCACACCCTCGCTTCCTCCGCTACGACCGCCCACGGCGATGATGCGGCCATCGTATTCCGCCATGTCGTGGACGTAGGCCGTCTCCCCAAACGGCGAGTCTCCCGACACTAGCTCCCAGGTGCTGCCGTCGTTCGATATCCAGATGACCGGCTCGCAAAGGAAGGATCCGTCCCAGTCGCGGGGATGTCCAGCGGTGAAGGCTACAAATCCGGCCTCGGTGGCAAAGACCGGACCGATGCTGTCCTGTCTGTTCCCATCCGATAACCACGGGAGATTGCACGCGCTCGCGTAGGAATCCGTCGGTGCTGTCGATCCGGCCCCTTCGAGGAGTTCGGGGTCCGGGCCCCGGAGCGCCGGGGCAAACGTGCGACCGTCGGTGGAGAAGAAGGTCCGGGATAGGGCGGTCATGACGGTGACACCGTCGCCAAAGGCCATGCGCGCGGAGTCGACGTAGCCCCCCTCGGAAAGTACTTCGGACCCGCTATCCGGGACACTGAGATCCTCTGCAGCCTTCCACGTAGCTCCCGTCCAGGTGAGCCTCGTTGCCCCGGCACCGAGGGCTTAGAGATCCTGATCCGAAGCAACCAGTCGCCCCTCGCGAGGAGTTTCACTGGCGGCCCGAATCAAACCGTCGATACTCGTTCGAATCGAGGTGCTCCCCCTCGCTGCAAACCCGTAGGGAGTGGCAATACCTGCACTGAGACTATGTCCGGCAGGAAGGCTGTACTTCTGCCATGTCACCTCGCCAAACGAGCCTGCATCGGCCGGCGCAGCAGCCGGACCCACCGGCTCCAACGAGAACGAACCGAGAACTGGTGCCATCTCGGTGGGAGCCACTTGCCTCGTCGTGGTGTCGCCGTCGACAAGGGCGATGCCGTCGTTGGTGCCGATCCACAGCGTGCCGTCGGATCCTGCGACGGCACCCGAGAACCGCGACGCGTCAACGTTGTATGCCGTCCAGGTATCGCCATCAAAGCGCGAAACGGCACCCTCGTGGACTACCCACACGGTGCCGTCCGGAGCGGCCACAACGTATCCCTCATCCGAGGCCAGGCCGTCGTCGGTCGTGTAGGTCGTCCATGCCTGCCCGTCGAATGCAGCGACGCCATGGGCGAGTGACCCCTCGGATTCGGGGCCTCGTAGGGTCGAGATCCACAGAGTCCCGTCGGAAGCAATAGCGATGTTGGTGACGATGGCATCGCCGGGTGACCAGGGGAGGGTCGTGAATTCCCGCCAGCTTCCTTCGTCGTAGACGTACACTGCGCGGCCCGCCATCACATCGACTGCGTAGACCCGCCCGGCGTCATCGACGGCAAACGACGCAGACCACGCCATAAAGGGCACATGGATCCGCTCCGACCCGCTGCGGTTGATGTGTGCCAGGTGCCGCCCATCGCCATAGGTCCACACCCCTCCCGTGGGATCGGCGACCAGCGCCGATGGCCGGACATCGTCGTCGACCTCAACCGTTTGCCACGTCTGGTCGAAGTACGCGGCCCAACGATTCCCGGCGGCCCAAACCGTTCTGTCGGCAGCGACGGCGATCTGAAAGACGTCGGACGCCAGCAGACCGTCTCCTTGGCCATAGACGACAGGGATCGACTCCCCCGGGTCCCACCGAACGACGCCGCCACGGGTGGCAGCCCAGATTGCTCCGTCGGATGCCAGAGCCAGGTCCTGAACCTCGTTGATGAAGCCGGATTCCGAAACCACCGGGGTCGTGGTGGCGGGAACCGTGCTGGGCGTCACCGGCGCGACTACTTCGGATGGGTCTCCTCCGCGGGCAAACAACATCCCCACGGCAACCACCACCAGGATCGCGACCGCAGTCCCGATAGCGATCAGCGGACCGCGGGACATCGACGTGCTTGCAACCCGGCCCGTCTCTACCCGAGAATCGCCGGCAAAGTCCTCGATCGGTGGCGGGACCATGTCGATCAAGGCTGCTTTCACACCGTCGGTGGCGTCCTTGAGCCGTTCATCAATCATGAGAATCCTCCTCCACCCCGAGCCGAGCAGCCAATGCCTTCCTCCCCCGCTTCAGATGAGTACGAGCCGTCTCACGACTGCAACCGATGACACCGCTCGCCTCGTTGATCGACATCCCATCGAAGTACACAAGGGCAATTGTTTGACCTTGACATTTCGGGAGCAGCCGCACCGCAGCCCACACCTCGGCTGATCGCTCATCGACACCCAGACCCGCCGGACCATCCGGATTGCCCACACGTTCCATCGCCCGCCGTTCTACGCCCCGGCGACGAAACCAAGAAACCGATTTGTTCACTACCACTCGCCGCACTCACGCTCCGGGTTTGTCCATGTCGGCCACTTGATTCCACCGGCGGCAGGCCGCTATGAAGCCTTCTTGCGCCAGTTCCTCGGCAACCCAGCGATCGCCGGTCAGCACAAAGCCAAGACCCACCACATCTCGCCACTCACGGCGATAGAACTCCTCAAACATCCCCTGGTCACCACTGCAGATTCCGGCTGGTGATGGTTCATGACATCCCTGGTCCCTGTCCCTTTGAAGGTAACTCGCTCAAGTAGCCTCTCCAAGGGGACAAGGACCTCAAAACCCGACCGAAGAACCTCGATCCAGATGCAGAAACAGACAAGCAACTCATCGTGTCAACAGGACCTTCAATCCCGCTACCAGCCGAGCAGAAAGCGAATCCAGTGCCTAGCGAGCCGCTCGGTTGCATTGAGCGTCCAACTAACCGGATAGGAACGCGGCTCCAGAAAGAAGCCCCCGCAATCACAGGGGCCTCGCCAGCTCAAACACCTTCCCCGAACCACATGAGATCTGGGTGGGGTCTGACCCGCTAACCGGCTGACACGCCCCCGCGGGCGTTGTCCTCATAATGACCTGTCGACCCCACCCACCCAACCCTCCACGGGAAGGTGTGACCTAATACGAGCCTGCCCACCAACAGGTGTGGCCCCTCCCAGTCCTGTCCACCCAACCCCACCGCACCTTGACATACGAGATTCAGTATGAGCGGTCGAGTCTGAACGAATCCCGTCCGCGGCTCAGCACATAACGACCCCCTCGCCTTATGACAGGCCCAATCCTTCTGACCTGACGTCGCCAGAATCCCAACATTGTCGATATAGTCCCGCGTCGGCGCACCGGATCGTCAAAGATGATGGATGCCACCGGGGCCACCAGTCCAAGGCGCAAACCAGAGGGAGTCCGCGAGCATGAGGCACACCCCTATTGAGGGTCAGCAGATCCAGACACTCAAGGCTTTCTACGCTTTGATGGCGCAAACCCGCGAGCTGCGCCTCGCCATGGTCAAGGACCTCTACGCCGGTGCCACTGCCGACGCGGCCGACATCGGCTCGCTCAAGAACGCTCTGGGATCTCTCGAGGGGATTCCTGGCTCGGGCGGACGCTTTCAGCTCAAGCTCGACGCCCACCGCGAGATCGAGGTCGAACTCGACTACGAGATCAACGAACTCAAGAAGGACATCCTCTACCTCGAGCGGGGCGAGGCGGCCTTGGTCACACACCTCGAGGAGATCCACACCGACTTCCGCAAGCACGTCGACGCAGGCGTAGCCATGCTCGAGGGCAAGAAGTTCAACGCCTTCATCACCGACCGCGACGGCACCATCAACAACTACTGCGGCCGCTACCGGAGCAGCGTGCAGTCGATCTACAACGCTATCTGGCTGACCCGTTTCGCCGAGAGGTGCTGCGAGAACCCGATCATCATTACCTCGGCGCCCTTGAAGGACCCGGGCATTGTCGACGTCAGCGTCAACCCCGAGAATAAGATCGTCTACGCCGCCAGCAAGGGGCGGGAATTCATCGACCTGACCGGCACCAGGCGCAGCTTCAAGGTGGCGCCGGAGAAGCAGCAGATCCTCGACCAGCTCAACGAGCAGCTCAAGGCCCTGGTGGCCCAGCCTGAATACGAGAAGTACAGCCTGATCGGCTCGGGGCTGCAGCTCAAGTTCGGCCAGACGACCATCGCCCGTCAGGACATCAGCAAGTCGATCCCGGCCGAAGAGTCCCGGGCCTTCACAGAAAAGCTCACCGGCATCGCGGCGGAGC
The DNA here is from genome assembly GCA_947258985.1 of uncultured Acidimicrobiaceae bacterium. Lineage (GTDB taxonomy): Bacteria > Actinomycetota > Acidimicrobiia > Spongiisociales > UBA5794 > JAAETI01. Next base: position 17,886 of record CAMYKI010000049.1, on the reverse strand, counting down.
TGGACCCCGAGAAGAAGAACTTTCGCATCGAGGACACCGGCCTCGACGTCGAGATCATCCTCACCATCGAGGGCGACGACGGACTCAAGGACTTCGACAAAGCAGACTCGGTCAACTACCTGGCCAGCGAACTGGGGCTGGAGATGTCCCGCGGACCGCACCTGGTGTGCGGCGACACCGGCAGCGACGCCCCCATGATCGACGCCACCATGGCCCACAGCAAAGAGACCCATGCCATCTTCGTCACCAATGAAGAGGAACTGCGCGATCGCGTGATGGGGGCCTGCCCCAACGCGGTCATCGTGCCTTCGCCCGACATGCTGGTGGCCATTCTCAATACCCTGGCCCGGTAACCCATCGCGCCGGTGGGAATCGAACCCACGACCTTCGGACAGAAGGTCCGCTACAGGCGTATTCGTTGTTTAGCAGTAATTCGCAGAAACACACTCTGAGCTGGGCTGTTGTCATTGTTGGTTTTCATCACTTTGCAGCGCTTCGCGCTATTCGCGCGGAGACACGCGGACCTCGAGGGAAACGACGAGCGCAGCGACTGTAGAACAGACGGTGATCCGGGCCGGCTCGCGAGCTCCTAATGGTGTCGCCAGCCTTGTCATCGGACGAGGGTGCGAGCGCAGCCGCTGTCGAGACAGGTATCGGGTCAAGGGTCAATAACAGTGACCGTTTCCGAGAATATGGACCCAAAACTTGTTGCCGTCATCTGTGGCGAAAAGTCAGGTGAATAGTGGGTTGTTACCTCGAGGTATGTATCGGACCAAAGTTCCGTCGTGTATTCGTATTGCCATTGCTCACCGGGCTCGAACTCGTCGTCGCTGTCGCCTACCAGAACCAGGTCTGGGTCATTTAGGTACGTGTGGCCACCGTGGCCGTGTTCCCGAACACCCACGTATGCGCGAGCACAATGCAGCGACGATGGATTGTGCAGCAGAATCGTCCAAGTCACTTCATCACCGGGCTCAACCGAGGTTGCCGATACGGTCACCGTCGCATAGATCGCGGAGAGCACCGAGTATTCGACCTTATCGAGGGCACTCACTCGAGCTCCCCCATTCGGTGCGCCGCTCGCCTCGAAGTACATCGCTTCCCACAAGTTCCACGTGGGCTGGCCACAGTACCAATCCCAGATCTCGCCGGGCTCGAGCACTTCATCATTGTTGCCGAGTCGCTCGACCGGCCCAGAGACAGACTCCGGTGCGCAATCACCCCAGAAACCTTCGTCAGCAGGCCAGTAGGTACCAGCGATGACATCAATCAGTGGAAGCGTTCCGCTATTGCGCACTTCGAACGTCGCAACCATGTCCGCAAAGAGGTACAACGGATCCGGCCAGGTCGAGCCATGGACACCGATCGCAGCCCCTTGTACCGGCTGTGTCAACGCTCGGTGCAGAAACGCAGCCATCTGCTGGCGGGTTACGTGATCATCAGGACAGAAGCGATTCTCAGTCGGCGGATTGCACCCAAAGGTCACCCACGCCGCCCGCAATCGATCGATGTCGGCCGAGTGCACCGAATGGTCGTCGTCGCTGAACCAGTCAATACCGGAGCCGAGTTCCAATTCAAGGGCTCGAGCTAGAAAGGTGGCCATCTGCGCCCTCGTTACTGGCTCGTCTGGACAGAACATCATGTTCTCGGGCGGGTCACACCCCTTAGTGATTCCAGCCGATGCGAGACGATCGATATCCCCCTCGAAAACCAACCCATCATCGTCGCTGAACCAGTTGCTGCTGGTTGGCTGCGGCAGATGAAGTGCACGGCTCAGAAACGCCGCCATCTGGCCACGAGTGACGAAGTCCTCAGGGCAGAACAGCAGGTTGGCCGGTGGATTGCACCCCTTGGTGATCCCTTCATCACGCAGCCAGGTGATGTCGTCATAGAAGATGTTGGACGGCGGAACGTCTTCAAACCCTTGCCATGGCACCGCGGCAGATGAGTGGCCAGGCATCACTCCAAGAAGCAGACACGACGCAATCGTCAAAGTAGAAAACGAATGCAGTCCCATCGCTACCCCCTCTCTCGATACTTCACAAGACCACCCCTCATCATCTCACTCGGCACGCCACCTGACCAGGGCTTATGTCACGCGCCGTTTCCCAAGCCAAATCACGATCGCCCTCCAGCGAGAGATATCCGGCAACATGACCGGGTCGAGCCTGAACGATTCCCGTCCGCGGCTCAGCACATAACTCGCCGCTTGCGCTCAGCTGAAACACCGATTCGGCTTGGTCCTGAGGCTCATGGCACAGCGCTGAGGCCCAGAGGTCTAGGAAACCGGCGCTCTATCCCCTGAGCTACGAGGGCGGGGCCTGTAGCTCAACTTCCGGGTATTTGGCGTAGCCCTGCTCACAGCGTTGAGCTGGAATCGATCGTATAGCGCCTGCAGCCGGCGTTCGAGCCAGATCATGTTTGGAATCCCTTTAGGAGCTTGCCGCAACCTCGAGGAACCAGAGCGATCCACCGAAGGGGTCGCAAGTCAAAGGGAGTAACGGTCATGGCAACTACTACCGAAACCCGACCAGAGCTGGATGTACAGTCCGGAGTCGAGCCGGAAAGGGGTCGACTGCTGAGGCCGGCCGTCGTCGTGCTGGGGATCGCGGTCGTCGTCCTCGGGGCGTTGGCCCTGTTCGGCAACTCGGCGTCGCAGCCAACCGTATCCGCCGAGGTCGAGCAGCTATTGGACTCCTACGCAGGCGCTTGGAATGACGGCGATCGCGAGGCGTTCCGTTCCGTCGTGAGCGACGACTATTTCATCGAGACAGCGCGGTACGGATCATATTCCGGGCCAGCGCAAGCCGCCTTCCTTGATCTAGTCGAGGGATGGCATTCGGAACCGATCGGCGAGCCGGTAATGGTCGGAGATGGTCCCTGGTATGTCTCGACCGGAAGCCTGATCACCGCAGATGGATTCCCACCCGAAGGAATCGCATCGATTTCGACATTCAAGATCGTAGACGAGGGCGGTGTCCTCAAGGTCGCCGCTCACTACCCGTTTGGCGAGTATTTCGAGGAGCAGTAGCACTCCCGCCAAGAGAGACGGGGCGCCCAATGGGCGCCCCGTCTCTTGTTGCGCCCGATCGAGGATCAGGAGGAAGGTGTTGGTAGACTCACCCACAAGATGCAGTTCTCAGTGTTGGGTCCGCTGGCAGCGTTCGGGGACGACGATCTGCCTCTCTCGCTTGGGGGACCCCGCCAACGCTCGGTACTGGCGCTGCTGCTTCTCGACCCAGGCCGGGTCGTTCCTGCAGAGAAGATCGTCACTGAGATCTGGGGCGATGAAGCACCGGATGGGGCTCGTGACTCTCTCTACACCTACGTATCGAATCTGCGAGGCGTTGTCGGGCGAAACCGAATCAGTCGCGTTGATAGCGGCTACCGGCTGGACCTTGCCGATACCGACAGCGTCGACGCGGTTGAATCCGCGAGGAAGCTCGCTAGTGCTCGCCGGTTGCTGGGGTCCGATCCCGCCGAAGCTGGATTACTCATTGATACCGCTCTCTCGTCGTGGCGGGGCAGACCCTACGAGGGCTTCGAAGACTTGGCCTCGGTCCTGCCGGAGGCAATCAGGCTCGATGAACTGCGTCTTGGGGCAACCGAGGACCGGATTGAGGCAGAGCTTCTGGCTGGTGGAACACCGGACGTGGGCGACGTGGCAACTCTGAGCGAGCACCATCCGTATCGGGAACGGCTGTGGGGGCTCCTCGCCCGCTCCCTCTACCGGGCCGGTCGGCAAGCTGAGGCGCTCCGCACGTTCACCCGACTCCGTCATCTCCTGGGTGAAGAACTCGGGATCGAGCCATCACCAGCCCTTGCTCGGGTGGAAGAACAGATCCTCCTCCAGGACCCTGCTCTAGACGCTGGCGACGCTTTGCCACCGTCCAACCTCCCGACACCGGTGAGCAGCTTCATCGGTCGCGTCGATGAGTTGATGCTGCTGGACAAGGCGATTCACGAGCATCGTCTCGTCACTGTCGTTGCGCCGGGAGGTGCCGGCAAGACTCGACTCGCCATCGAAGCAGTACAGAACGTACGGGGGAGCTTCCCTGATGGGGTCTGGTTGGTCGATCTCGCCCGTGTCTCGCAATCTGACGAGGTGATCCAGGCGGTGGCGGCCACGCTGCAGGTCGTCGAAGTGCCCGGCGAAGAGGTTGTTGCCGCACTAGCGAGACGGCTCTCGTCGCAGCGTATCTTGCTTGTGCTCGACAACTGTGAGCATGTCGTGGCCGCAGCCGGTGGGCTGGCCATCACTCTGCTGGAGACAGCACCTGCGTTGAAGATTCTGGCCACGAGTCGGGAGCCTCTTGGCAGACCAGGGGAGTTCCGATTCCCGCTCACCGGTCTTGGTACGGCGGCGGAGGCGGCTTGGGCCGGCGATGCCGAGCAGCTCTTTGAACAGCGCGCCACCGAGGTTCGTCCCGACCTAATCCACGATGACGACACGAGATTGGCTGTCGCCTCGATCTGCCGTCATCTCGATGGGATGCCACTAGCAATCGAGTTAGCTGCAGCTCGGGTCGACACCATGTCGCCCGCCGAAATTGACCGGCATCTGTCCGATCGGTTCTCGCTGCTCAGCGACGGTCGGGCCGACCGGCCGGCACACCAGTCGCTCCAGGCCTCGCTCGATTGGAGCTACAGCCTCCTCACCCCGGCCGAAAGGAGTGGCTTCGACTACCTCGGCATCTTCAGCGGACCGTTCGGTGTGTCGGCTGCCGGGGCGATGAGCGAATCGGCGGCGGAGGTTGGTGCCATTGACCGGCTACGCCGCCTCGTCAACGTGTCGCTTGTCCAGGTGAGCCCGCAACCCGGATCTCAGTACCGGCTGCTCGAGACCGTTCGGATGTATGCGATGGCCCATCTCAGTGAAGGGGGATCTTTCGACGACGCCGCGCGACGTCACGACCTCCACTATGTAGACCGGTGTCGGGCTCTTCGTGGTGCGTTCTTTGGAAGAGATCGGGTTTCGGCGCAGGCTGAGATCGTGACTGAATTGGCCGACTATCACGCTGCTTTCGACCGGCAACTCGCTCAGAGCAACCTCAGAGAAGCGCTTGAAATGGCCTGGCCGCTTTGCCACGTCTGGTTTTTCACCGGTCGCAGGAGCGAGGCTGCGTGGCGCATGGGGGAGGTCCTCGGTGCCACCGAAGGCCACAGAACTGGAGAAAGGGCCGATGCGCTGAGTGTCGCCGCCTTCTTTGACATGTACATCCAGGAATACGAGAGGGGAATCCACAGGGCCGACGAGGCGATCGACCTCTACCGGGCACTCGGCGACGAGCAGGGTCTTGCCTATGTGCTTGCCCGTCGCGGGCATCTGGCGTTCTCGGTGGGCGCCGTGCCGGATGCGTTGGACCTGCTTCAGCAGAGCCTCGATCTGTGCACCCGCATCGGATATGACGACGGGTCGGCCTGGCCCCTCACCTTGCTTGCCCAAGCACGCCTCTGGTCGGGTGACGGTGGTGCCGAGGTCCAGCGGATGTTCGAGGAAGGTCGGGAACGGTTCATCGCAATGGGAGACGCCGTCGGGCAGGCTCACGCCAACATGTTCCTGCCCAACTGTGGAGAACGAACCGTCGAACGGGCGATGCGGTATTCGCTCGAGACGATGGACCTTGTCGAAAGGTGGGGCACAGATCGTATGATTCGCTCCGGTGCGTTCCACAACCTGGCCTTTGCCGTATGGCGCAGCGGCGACCATCAACGGGCTGAAGGCCTCAATCACCTCGCTGCCAATTCTGCGGTGGAGACCGGCATAACGGTGAGCTCCGGAATGGCCTTCCTGCAGGCAGCCTCGTTCGCGGGAGAGCAAGGCGAGGCCGAGCGAGCCGCCATCCTGTACGGCGCGGGCGATGCTCACTTCGTCATGCAGAAGGCGCCCTTCTACGAGGAGGACCTTCGCCCCGGTGCCGAGGCAGCCGTACAAGCGCTCGACTCGGGTCGGTACGAGGAGCTTCACGACAAAGGGGCTGAAATGAGCATCGACGAGGCCACGGCTTTCTTGCTGGGATCCTGAGTTCGATTGCTTCTTCGAAACTCCTCCACTGGTAGGTTTCCTCCTCTATGACTCGCAGCGGTTTGGCAACGGTGATGTTCACGGACCTTGTCGGTTCGACGCGCATGCGTGACCGGCTCGGAGATGACGTTGCCGATGAGATCGTTGTCGAGCACGACCGGATCGTCGGCGCCGCCCTGTCCAGTACCAGCGGCAGGCTCGTCAAGAACCTCGGCGACGGTGCACTTGCCGTCTTCGATTCGTCCGTGGATGCCGTCGTCGCCGGTCAACGCATCCAAGAGGGCGTGTTGCTGTACAACCGCCAAGCCGGCGACGCTCACCAGATCAGCTTGAGGATCGGAATCAACGCCGGCGAGATCGCCACCGACAATGATGACGCCATCGGGCTTCCGGTGGCGGTCGCCTCGAGGGTTTGCGATGCGGCCGAGGGTGGTCAGATCCTGGTTACGGACACGGTGCGGCTGCTGATCGGCCGGAGGGCCCGTTTCCCGCTCGTGGCGATCGGTGCGCATAGCTTGAAGGGCGTGGACCGCCCCGTTGAGCTGTGGTCCGTCGAAGACGCAGCGCACGAGATCGAGGGGAGTCGCGGCGCAGTTCCGTTCCCCGCGTTCCTCGAGCGAGCGATCCCCGATCACCTGATCGGGCGAGCCGAGCAGTTGTCGCAGCTCGACGCTGCCCACGCCGCGGCAGCAACGTCGGTGCAGCTCGCCGCAGTGATTGGGGAACCCGGCATCGGGAAGACGTCGCTCACGTCGTTGTGGTGTCGTTCTGCTGCTGATGGTGGGGCGATGGTGGCCGCGGGTCGGTGCACGCCAGACGCGGCGCTTCCCTACCAGCCGTTTGTCGAAGTTGCTCGAGCGGTACTCGGGGCAAACCCTCAGAAGTTGCTCGAGATCGGGCCCGCGGCTGGAAACGTCGCTCGACTCGTACCGGGTATCCCTCTGCCGAAGGGGCTGCCGGTGCCACTCCAAACGGATCCCGACACAACTCAGTACCTGATGGCGGAGGCGTTTGCCGCCCTCGTCAAGCCGCAACCCGACGAGCCCCCGTCAGTGGTGGTGCTCGACGATCTGCATTGGGCGGACGAGCACACCATCGCGGTGCTGGCGCATCTTGCTCGCAGAGATGAAACATCCGCCCTGATTGTCGGAACGTACCGCGACACCGATCTGGTGCGGAGTCATCCGCTCCCCAAGCTTCTCGTTGATCTTCGCCGGGAGCATCGGGTGGTGCGGATTCCGTTGCAGCGGCTCTCGGGCGACGAGGTCGAGGAGATGATTCGCGGTCATTTCGGTTCGCACGCGGCACCGGAAATTGTCGAGTCGATTGCGGAAGAGACTCAGGGCAATCCGTTCTTCGTCGAGGAGATCACCAGCCATCTCGAGGATGAGGGGGCGTTTGATGCCGGTGGCCGCTGGGTTTCAGACACGCCGATCGACGACTACGGCATTCCGGAGGGAGTGCGCGAGGTCATTGGCCGTCGCGTCGAGCATCTCGGTGAAGATGTCGTGGCCACCCTCGAGGTTGCGTCGGTGATCGGCCCGAGTTTCTCAGTCGATGTTGCCGGGGTCATCGCAGGACTCGACGAGCGGGCGGTGGACGCCGTTGTGGACGCAGCGATGAACGCCCGGGTCATCTACGAGGGGGACGGTGCCGACGAGTTCGTGTTCGCCCATGCCCTGTTGCGGCAGACTCTCTATGACGATCTGCCGACACGACGGCGTACGCGGCTCCACCGGGCCGTTGGCGAGGCCCTCGAACGGAGAAAGGCGCCCCCGGCGACGCTGCTCCATCACTGGCTCAATGCCGATCGTCCGGACAAGGCGTTGGGGGCGGCGCTCGCCGCGGCCACGGCAGCAGAGGTCACGTTTGCAGTGTCGGACATGACAGCGTATCTGGAGCTGGCGCTGGATCTGTGGGGCGACGTCGAGCACCCCGAGGACATTGCTGGGACGTCGCACGCCGAACTCGTGATACGTCTCACCGACGCCCACTACGACTTCGGCGGGCGGAATGAGGAGGCGATGGCGCTCATCACTGCTGAACTCGAGGATCCCAGTCTTGATGATCGAACCAGAGCCCTCCTCCACAACTCGATGAGCAGAGTCTTCTGGCTGCAGGGTCGCGGGTCGCGCTCTCTCGAGGAAGCTAGGAAGGCGCTTCGCCTGGTCCCCAAGGATGAGCCGAATGCCGCTCATGCAGAGATCCTGGGGAGCGTTGGCAGTCAGCTGATGCTCGATTCGCAGTCCTCCGAGGCCATAGCAACCGCGCGGGAAGCCCTCCGGCTAGCCCTCGCTACCGGGACCGAACGCACCGAACTGGCAGCGCTGACCGTCTTGGCAACCTCGACCGGGAGTCTGGGCGAAATTGCGGAATCGAATCGCTACTTCCAGCAACTCGAAGAGCGGGCACAGGCATCGGGGGTGCTGAGATCACAGCTCGTCGGATATGTCAACCAGGGCGAGTTGCTGGCCCAGAACGGCCTCTCCGCGGAGGCGCTCGAATTGACCGAACGGGGGATTGTCCGGACGCGCCAACTTGGCCTGAATCGTTGGGAGGCAGCGCTGCAGGCAAATGCGGCAAGCTACCTGTTCCGACTCTCGCGCTGGGACGAGGCCGAAGAGCACCTGACTGCAATGACCCCTCCGCTCGAGGTCGATCTTCCTCAGATCCACCTTTCCCTTGCATCGCTGGACCTGGCTGCAGAGCGAGGGGACGAAACGACGACGCAGCGCGAGCTCGACCGGCTGGGATCCCTCCGGGTCGACGAGATGCACGCCGAACTGCAGGGTCTCTACTGGGCAAGCCGCGTCTCGGATCTTCGATGGCGGGGCCAGTACGCGCCGGCCTACGAACTCGCGTCGGCGGCTCTTGCAGCGATCGATGGACCTGAGACGTGGCTGCATATGGTCGACGTCGCTGCGGCTGCGATCGAAACTGTCGCAGATGCAGTGGAGGCCGGGCTCCATCAACCGCAGTGGATCGACCGCGCCGTCGAGTGGTACTCCCGTTTTGACGAATACTCCGCTTCGGCGCAGCGCTACGAGCGTCTTCAGGCAGGAGCGACGGCCGACCTCGCCCGTGCCCGAGGGAACAACGACCCCGATCTTTGGCGCGCTGCCGTCGAAGCCTGGGCTGACACTTCATACTGGCGGGCCAAATCCCAGTGGCGGCTCGCCGAGTCGCTCGCTGGGCTCGATCCGCATGATCCCGAGGTCTTGTCGTTATTGGACGAAGTCGAGATCGTGGCGGCAGAGCTCGGGGCAAAGCCGCTCCTCGCCGCCGCAAGGGCTACCGGGGACGCTGTCTCTCTTAGGTGAACAGCGGTCCTCTCTGGCTTCTCCTCACCACCATCGAGGACGGTTTCGAAGAAGGAGCCGCATGGAGCGACGTCATCGTCGCCGCAATCGACTTCTGCCAGTACCCATAGTCCGACTGCGAAGACAGCCTCACGCACATCACACCAGCGACCTGTCAGGGTTACATTTGCAGACTCATCCCTTGACGTTACTGCAATATGCAGTATAGTTCCTGCAACTTGCAGTACAGGCAGCCAAGTCGCCTGTAGAGGAGACGAGGAGAGAGCAAGCATGAGAAGCAATGTCAAAGACCTCCCGATCGCCCATGAGGCCCTCGGAGAAATGATCAGAGGACAGGACTGGGGCGGCATGACCAGCGCCTACATGGAATACCCCACCGGTCTCGACTTCTGCCCGCTGCTGGAGGGCCTCGAGAACGACCATTGTCAATGCCCTCATTGGGGCTACGCCATCGAGGGCACCATCCGGGTGAACTACGAAGACGGCACCGAAGAGGTCGTCGGCGCGGGCGAGATCTACTACTGGCCCGCCGGACACACCGTCGTGGTCGAGGACACCGTCAAGATGGTCGAGTTCAGCCCCCACGACCAGATGTCGCAGGTGCTCGCCCACGTCGTCGGCAAGCTGTAGAACCGGAAGGACCCGACGGATCTCCATTCCGGCGTAACTGGTGCCGGTATACCGGCACCAGTTACGCAAGAAGCGGATGGGGAGGCGGCGTCGACGGCCGGTTTCACTTTCCTCTGCATTCTCGCAAGCTGCTCAAGGGACCCCTCAAAACGTATCGATAAACCCGGGTAAACCTCGACAGCCCCAAATGCGAGTAACCGGGTAGAAGTGACTGCGATATCTCGATCGGCGAAACACGCTGCATCCGAAGCCTCAAAGGGTCCGGATCCTGCTGAACCTGCCCCGATCAGGGCCGTTGTCCCTTTTGAGCAGTTCTATCGCCGGGAGTTGAAGCCCGTGATCGGTTTGGCATACGCGCTGTCCGGAAGCCGGTCGGCAGCTGAGGATCTCGCCCAGGAAGCATTTCTGGCCGCCCACAATGCATGGGATCGCGTCTCCCTCTACGAGAAGCCGGAAGCCTGGGTGCGCCGGGTTGTCGCCAACAAGTCGGTGTCTCTATTCCGCCGCAAGATGCGGGAGGCAAGGGCGCTGGCGCAAATGAAGCCGGAGTCGAGCTACCTGCCGCGGATTCCCGCTGAAGACGACGATTTCTGGAAGGCCGTCCGGGGGCTCCCGAAACGGCAATCGCAGGCGATCGCGTTGCATTACTTGGAAGAGATGTCTGTCGCCGAGATCGCCGACATTCTTGAATGTGCCCAGGGCACCGTCAAGGTCCATCTGCACAAGGGTCGAAAACGGCTGGCAGACCGCCTCGGACTCGAGGCCTCAACGCAGGGCGCTGAGGTAGGGGAGGCATCATGACGACACTTGACGCACGCGCCCGCCGCGCCGCACACTCCATCAACGCCGGGGTCGCCGAGTTCACACCGGCCGCCAGCTTCGACGTTGTCGTCGTTCGTCAGCAACGGTGGCGGACGTTCCAGGCCGCCTTTGCCGGAGCGGTCACCGCAGTGATCATCGTCATCGCCGGGATCGCCGCTGTCCCTACTCCGGGGCCGGAGGTCGCCAACACTCCCACCACCATCGTCGAACCCACGGTGCCCGCCCCACAGCCAGAGGTTGTGCCCCCTCCGATCGTCACCGCTACGGAAGCGCCGGAAGCCAGCACGACAACGTCCACTACGGAAGCACCCCCTGAGCCGACGACTACGACCACGACAGTCCCCGCCGACATCACACCGCCGCCGCTGACCATCACCTCCCCGGAACAGGATCAACACTTCGAGGTCGACGTGATTGAGTTCAAGGGCACCACCGAACCGGGGGCCAAGGTGTTCGCCGGTAGGTATGAGGCCGACGTCGATCGGGAGGGTCAGTGGTCGATCCGCCTCATCCTCTCACCAGGGCCCAACGGAGCGCTGTTCGTTGCAACGGACGCAGCCGGAAATCAGACCGAGGCGCGAGTCACCGTCCACTACGACGTGCCGGAACCTACGACGACCACCACGAAGCCGGACCGGGAAATCGAGTTCAGTGCGCACAACGTATACGGATCATGCGAAGAGACCCCGCCCTTCGACGTCTATTGGGGGACTGCCCCACCGGGGACTCCCATCTACGTGGAGTCGGAATACGGCGGTGGCGCCACCGAAGCCAACGAGAACGGGGACTGGGAAATCAAGGTGTACTTCCCCGAGGCCCCCGGCGAGAAGGTCTTCGCCGTCAAGGTCAAAGACAACGCTGGCCACAAGAAGTGGTTCGAGTTCGTCCACTACATCTAGAAGACTGCTGAGCAAATGGCGTGCGGACTTGCGCGGCCACGAAGAACGCCCGGTCACAGACGCGGTTGCGAGGCCAGACCGACATTGTTCAGCGGGTTCCCAGGCACCGCCGCCGCCGGTGGCTGGTTCAGGCTTCGTACTCGGTCAACTCAGTCAGCAACGCCAGCAAATTCTGTGTCGATAGGCCACCGGGCTGGACGTGGACCAGGGTGCCGCTTGCGTCGTAGATGAGGTTCAGCGGCATCCCGCGGGCGCCAAAGGTCTGCGCACTCATTCCCGATCCGTTGCCATTTCCGGTGTCGGCCGCCAACGGCCAGGCACCTGCGATGCCCCACTTCTCTGCGTCGGACATGCCCTGGCTGTTGTCCTGAGAATTGATGCCGACGAAGTTCACCTCGTCGCCAATCTGTTCCGACAGAGCCAGCAGTTCCGGAATCTCGTGCTCGCACACGGTGCACCACGATGCAAAGAAGGCCACCACCGTCGGCTTGCCCTCAAAATCAGTCAGGGCGACACGCCCCTCACCATCGAGTTCGGGGAGATCCCACGCCTCCGCTGTCGTGTCGCCAACGGCGGGTTCAGGCCAGATGGAGACGAGGAACAGGGCGACGAACACGACAACTGCCACCGAAACGCCGGCCAGCCGCATGACTCGTCGCCGGGCCTCCCGCCGGCGGCGCTCCTCCGCTTCCCGTTGTTTTGTGGCGCGCTTTTGCGCGCTGGTTTGTCTCGCCACGACCGGCACAACGGCGCAGCCGACAGCACCGATTCGTCAATGACGGAAACCCGACAGTCACTTCTCCAGGAAATCGTCGGTGTCGAACCACTCCAACGTGTCGAGGTCCTCCGGAGGAGGCGGCACAGGTTCGGGATCAGGCTCGTCCGAGGGCAACTCCGGCGGGTCTTTGGCACCCTCGATAGGATCGGGCCGCCAGGACCGATACCGCTCGATGAGGCCCTCGTCCTCCTCGCTCGCCCAGACGTCGGTGACGCGTCGCCGCAGGTCGCTCCACGTGGCGCTGACGTTCTGAGGATTTTCGCGCAGATAGACGGGTACCTGGCGGGCCCAGCCGACGGCGCGCAGAGTGGAGATCATCAGAGTGCCCGTAATGGCGACGATGCCTATTGCAGCCAGCAAGACCGCCGCTCTTGGCAGGTCCAACGCGAAGAACGCCTGCGATGCGCTCGAAATCAGCAACAACACGAGGAAGGCCACCATCGATCCGATGAGGATCTTCTTCCAGGGCAACAGCGGACGGCTCACCATGGCAAGCGCAAAGATCCCGATCGCGGCCAGCACCAAGGTAGCCGTCGTGCGCGCCTCCTCCAGGCTGACGTTCTCTGCGATCGCCATTTCGTAGGCTGCAAAAGTTGCCAGACCGGCAGCGAGGCCGGTCGGCAATGAGAAGCTCAACACCCGTCGTACAAAGCCGGGCCGAGCCCTTTCCGCACTCGGCGCCAGCGCCAGGAAGAAGGCCGGGACACCAATGGTGACGGTGCCGACGAGGGTCAGATGGCGAGGCAGGAAGGGGAAAGGGCGGCCGGCCAGACCGATCGCCAAGGCGATGAAGATTGCGTAGACCGTCTTGGTGACGAAGAGGTTGGCGACTCTCTCGATATTCGAGATGACCTTGCGACCTTCGCCGACCACGTCTGGCAGAGTGCTGAACTCGCCATCGATGAGTACAAGCTGGGCCACGGCCCGGGAGGCGGCGCTGCCGCTGCCAATGGCGACCCCGATGTCGGCATCCTTCAAGGCGAGTACATCGTTGACCCCATCACCGGTCATCGCAACGACATGTCCCCTGGACTGCAGTGCCTGGACCATTGCTCGCTTCTGGTGCGGTGTCACTCTTCCAAAGACGGTGGCTTCATTGACGGCGTCGGCAAACTCCTCGGGATCCCGGGGGAGTCGGCGGGCATCGACGGCATCAGCCGAGCCGGGCACACCTACCTCCCGGGCGATGGCGGCCACCGTCTCCGGGTGATCGCCCGAAATGACCTTCGCCTGGACTCCCTGCGCCGCAAAGTAGCGGAGTGTCGCCGCCGCGTCCCGGCGAATACGATCACCGAGCGTTATGAGGGCTACGGGTTCGAGCCGGCGGGGCAGCGTTTCGCCGCTGAGCGGATACTCCGATGACGCCAGCAAGACAACCCGGCTGCCCTCTTCCGCCAGCTGCTCCGCTCTTGCGGCAACGCGGGCATCGCCCGGCACGACGATCTCGGGTGCTCCGAGCACCCAGCTGCCGCGACCGGTAAACGATGCGGCGCTCCACTTGCGCGCCGACGAGAAGGGAACGGCGCCATCGGCACGCCAATCCGACGACCCGCTGAATTGGTCGGCGATGGCTTGGAGCGTCGCATTCGGCTCAGGCTCAGCGGCCACCAGGGCCGCCAATGCAGGTTCCGGGTCCTTCTCACCGAGAGGGATCACCTCGCGGACTGCGAGGGTGCCTTCGGTCAGTGTCCCCGTCTTGTCGAAACAAACCGTATCGACCCTTGCTAGCCCTTCGATGGCGGGCAGTTCTTGCACCAGGACGTTGCGCCTTCCGAGCCGCACCACACCTACGGCGAAAGCCAGCGACGTCAGCAGAACGAGGCCCTGAGGGATCATGCCAACGGCGCCCGCCACACCTGAGCTGAGAGCCTCCTTCCAGCTGTGATCGAGCCGTACCTGGCTCCACAAGACCAACAGGATCATCGGGCCGACGATCCACGAGACACCGCCGATGATCCAGTTGACGCCGTCTCGCAGCTCCGACGACACCAGCGTGAACTTCTTTGCCTCTTTTGCCAGTGATGCGGCATACGCTTCGTCCCCGACTCGCTCGGCCCGGAACCAGCCGCTGCCGGCGACAACGAACGATCCGGAGAGGCACATGTCGCCGACCTCTTTCACGACCGGATCGGATTCGCCGGTGAGCAGCGATTCGTCGATCTCCAGGCCACGGGCCCGGATAACAGGCCCGTCCACGGCGACCTGATCACCGGTCGAGATAGCGATGGTGTCGTCCTGGACGATCTGGTCGACGGGCACCTGCGCCTGGCGTCCATCGCGCATCACACTCGCCAGCGGTGCTGTGAGCAGAGCGAGGCGGTCCAGAGTGCGCTTGGCGCGTAACTCCTGGATGATGCCGATGGCGGCGTTGGAGACGAGGACGATACCGAAGAGCGCATCGCGCGGCTGTTGAACGATGACGAGGATGATCAGCAGCAGGATGCCGAGAAGGATGTTGAACCGGGTCACAACGTTGGCCCGGATGATTTCGCCCGTGGTACGCCCGGTCGTCTCGGTGACGACGTTGACCAGCCCGGCGGCGGTTCGCTCAGAAACCTCTGCCGATGTCAGCCCGGTGGGACCGGCAACGATGTCCTGGGTTTCAGCCGTCATATTGAGAGGTTACAGCGGCTGTGCCGGTTCGGAGTGGAGACGGCGGGGGATCGAATCTGGACCTGTTTACGGATAGTGGTGGATGAACTACAATGATGTAACTTCCCGAAACTACACAGATGTAACTCACCGACCAGGAGTAAGGGGCGGTCAGAAATGGCGATAGCGGTTCAGGCCAGATTGATAGGGACCGAGCGCGTGGTGGAACGGGCGCTGGCGATCTATCTAGCGCATCTCGAGCGGGCCGTCGAGGTGCCACTTGGTGACATGGTGGATCGTGAAATAGCGGCCGATGCGGCCCGGCTCTCCGTGGTGGCAGCGGGTGAGAGCCGGGTTGCGGAGATCATGGTCGATGAGACCGTGGTCTGCGAACAGGTGATCCAGGCGGTGTGGTCGTTGGCGGAGCAGGGTTGGACAACCACCGTTGTCATGCCTGCAGGTCGCATGGGCGAAGCCCACTTTGCTCTTCGTGGCCTCCCTTGCCGGCTTCAGCCGTGGTGGGAGGACGGCGCGACTGTGTGTTTCGGGTCGTACGAGAAGCCGTAACGTCGCAGTCTCGCTAAATGAGGCCACTACTCTGGCTTGACCAATGCCCGTACCGCTGCACACCCAAACAGTCATTGCCTTCATCTGGGATTTCGATCGCACTCTGATCCCGGACAACATGCAGGGCCCCATATTCGAGGAATACGGTGTCGACGAGGCCGCGTTCTGGCGCGAGGTCGACGGTCTTGTCGAGTATCACAAGGCTCAGGGCGAAACCATCGGTCGGGGTCTGGCGTACCTGATCCATATCCTGAGCTACGTCGAGCAGGGAATCTTCAAGGGTCTCAGCAACGCCAAGCTGCGCAAGTTGGGGGAGAAGCTCGTCCCTTGCCCTGGAATCCCTGAGTTTTTCGAGGCAACTCGGCGGCATGTGCGCGATGTCCCGGACTTCGCGAAGGAAGAGATCACCGTCGAGCATCATGTTGTTTCGACGGGGATCCGCCCGATGATCGAGGGTTCCCCGCTCGCCCCCCACGTCGACGGGATCTGGGCCAACAGCTTCATCGAGAGTGCGGCCCCTGTCGGCTTCCTCGACAGGCTCCCCGTCCCCGCAGAGCGAGGCCCGATCAAGTACGTGTCTGACTACATCGGCCCCACCTCCAAGACACGTGCTCTGTTTGAGATCAACAAGGGGGTCAACGTGGCGCCGTCGGTCGATGTCAACGCCCGGATGTCGGAATCACAGCGCCGGGTGCCGCTGCGCAACATGGTCTACATCGCAGACGGCCCGAGCGATGTTCCTATGTTTTCGATCCTGAACGCCGCCGGGGGCAAGACACTCGGTGTGTACAACCTCGAACCTCGCAACAACCACAAACAGGTCAAGCAGTTGCAGGAGCAGGGCAGGATCCAGGGGATGGCCGAGGCCGACTACCGGCCGGGCAAGGCGGCGCATCTCTGGCTCATGGACAGTCTCGACCAGATCGCTCTCGAGATCGTCGAAAACCGGCGCCAGGCGCTGGCGGCAATCAAGAACCCGCCGGGCCACGTTTAACAAACCTTCGCCTCTATTCGCGGGGTGCGGTCCGGGATTACCGTGTTTCCAGTCGAGCGAAGGAGCGGCATGAGCATCGAGCGCGTCGGGGTTGTTGGTGGCGGCCAGATGGGGGCCGGTATCGCCGAGGTTTGCGCCAAGGCCGGTGTCGATGTCATCGTCCACGAGATCAACGACGAGTTGGCCTCTGCTGCAGAGACCCGTGTCACAAAGTCCCTGGAGCGCGCCGTTGAGAAGGGCAAGCTCGATGGCACGGCGCGCGACGCGACGTTGTCGAGAATGAGGTTCGAGTCCGACTTGTTTCTCATGGAGGACCGCCAGCTTGTTGTCGAAGCGATTGTTGAGGACGAGAGGATCAAGACCGAGCTGTTCGATCGGCTCGACCGGATCGTCGCCGCCGACGATGCCATCCTGGCTTCCAACACGTCGTCGATTCCGCTGACCAGGATCGGAAGGGCCACGCAGCGTCCCGAATCCGTCGTCGGGATGCATTTCTTCAATCCGGCCACAGTCATGCCGCTCGTCGAGATCGTTCACAGCGTTGCCACCTCGGCGGCCACGGCGGATCGCACTGCTGAGTTCGCCGCAGAAACCCTGGGCAAGGTCGTCGTCCACACCAAGGACCGGGCCGGCTTCATCGTCAACATGCTGCTGTGCCCGTACATCTTCGAAGCGATCCGGATGTATGAGTCTGGATTTGCCACGCGAGAAGACATAGACGCCGCCATGGTGAACGGCGCCGGGTATCCGATGGGGCCGCTGACCCTGGCCGACCTGATCGGAAACGACGTCATGCTGGCGGTCGCCGCGTCGCTTTACGAGGAGTACGGCGAGCCTCGCTTTGCGGCCCCTCCGTTGCTAAAGCGAATGGTCGAAGCCGGCATGCTCGGCCGCAAGACCGGCAAAGGCTTCTACGACTACGCGGATTGACCCACGGCCTTAGGCCGTCGATCAATCCGTTGGCAGTTCCTGCGGAACTGCAGGCTGGGTCCTGGAACCCTGGGTTGGGGGGCCCGGTTTTGCTGCTTGTGAGCCCTGGGTTGCGGGGCCCGGTTTTGCTGCTTGTGAGCCCTGGGTTGGGAAGCAGGATTTACTGTCAGGTTCATCCGGCTGCCGGAGACGTAGTATTCAGGAGGGGGCTTGGTCCCTCCGGAGAGTGTGGAAGACCTGATGGCTTCTCAGGACCGCCGCTTCGACGAGCTGTACTCCCGGTACTTCCGCGATGTCCTGGCCTACTGAATACGGCGAGGCAGCGACGA
>CAMYKI010000048.1 GCA_947258985.1 uncultured Acidimicrobiaceae bacterium | reverse complement strand
ACGTCTTCTACAGCAACTCCGGTCGCATCATCCGGACCATCATTGGCGACAGTGATAGTGAATAGCACCGTGTCGCCAACATTCGGAGTGGCATCCGACACGACCTTGGTCAGCGATAGATCGGCCGCCTCCGGCGCCACGGAAGCGTCGTCCTCATCATCCTCAGACTGATCACCATCATCATTGCCCGGCGTCGAGTCCGGATCGAACTGATCAGAAGCCGAGACCTCAGCGACGTTCAGGTACTCGCCGGGAACGCCGGACGGAGCCGCTACTACTGCGGCGAAGGTGAGCACGACAGAAGACCCGGTAGCGAGCGTTCCGACGGTCCACGTCAGGGTCGGAGCAGCCGACTCATCCTGGCCGATACCGCCTGCCATCGATGCCGGCTGGTACACATACCCGGCGGGGAGCTGATCAACGACCTCGACCCCGGTGGCATTCACCGGACCATCGTTGGTGACGGTGATCGTGAACGTAACCGTATCTCCCACATTCGGACCCGCATCGGAGACGGCCTTACTGATTGAGAGATCGGCGACCTGAGGCACAACAACCGCGTTGTCTTCATCATCCTCAGACTGATCACCATCATCGTTGTCCGGGGTACTGTCGGGATCGTGCTGATCAGACGCCGTCACCTCAGCAACATTGACGTAGACAGCGGGAGGTGCCTCGACCACGGCTTCGAAAGCCAGGTCGATCGAACCGCCGGCGGGAATGGCCAGGGCAGTCCAAGTGATGGTCGGGCCAGCCAGCGTGCCACCGGCGGAGATACTGCCGATGCCGCTGTAACCCGCAGGCACGGCGTCCTCGACCGCAACCCCGGTGGCATCATCCGGGCCAATCATTGGCAACCGTAATCGTGAACAACACAGTGTCCCCAACATTCGGAGCGGCGTCCGACACGGCCTTGATCAACGAAAGATCGGCGACCTGAGGAACAACAACCGCGTTGCCTTCATCATCCTCAGACTGATCACCGTCATCATTGCCCGGTGTGCTGTCGGGATCGTGCTGATCAGACGCCGTCACCTCAGCAACGTTGACGTAGACAGCGGGAGGTGCCTCGACCACCGCTTCGAACCTCACCGCGGTGGAGCCACCAGCCGGGACCGTCAAACCAGACCAGGTAATCGTCGAACCGGCCAACGTGCCACCAGATGAAATACTCCCGATACCGCTGTAGGCCGCCGGCACGACGTCCTCAACTGCGACACCGGTCGCATCATCCGGACCATCGTTCGAAACAGTGATGGTGAACACGACCGTGTCACCAACATTCGGAGAGGTGTCATCGACGGCCTTGGTCAACGACAGATCGGCAACCTGGGGCGCAACAACCGCGTTGTCTTCGTCGTCCTCGGACTGATCACCGTCATCATTGTTGGGGGTCGAATCCGGGTCGTTGGTATCGGCAGCGGTGACCTCGGCGACGTTGACATACTCGCCGGGAGCGCCACTCGGCGCCTCAATCACGGCCTCGAAGGTCAGATCAACCGAGCCACCAGCAGCGATCACCAAACCAGTCATCATTGGCAACCGTAATCGTGAACAACACAGTGTCCCCAACATTCGGAGCGGCGTCCGACACGGCCTTGATCAACGAAAGATCGGCGACCTGAGGAACCAGGCTCACGCTGTCCTCATCATCCTCAGACTGATCACCGTCATCATTGTCCGGCGTCGAATCCGGATCGAGTTGGTCCGCGGCTGTGACTTCGGCCACGTTCGTGTAGACGGTCGGCGGCGCCTCGACCACGGCCTCAAAGGTCACCGCGGTTGAACCACCAGCGAGGACCGTTAGACCAGACCAAGTGATAGTCGGACCGACCAACGTGCCACCAGAGGAGATGTTCCCAATACCGCTGTAACCAGCGGGCACGACGTCCTCGACCACAACCCCGGTGGCATCATCCGGACCATCGTTCGACACAGTGATTGTGAACAACACCGTGTCACCAACGTTCGGAGTGGTGTCATCGACTGCCTTCACCAACGACAGATCAGCAAACTGCGGTGCAACGGTTGCGTTGTCCTCGTCATCCTCAGACTGGTCACCATCATCGTTGCCGGGCGTCGAATCCGGATCCAGCGTGTCCGTATCGGAGACTTCGGCGATGTTCAGATACTCCCCGGGTGCACCCGTTGGGGTCTGCACGATTGCTGAGAAGGTGAGGTTGATCGAGGCACCTGAGCCGATCGAATCAACGGTCCATGCGAGAGTCGGAGCGGAGCTGTCGTCGCGCGAGTCGCCTCCGGCGATCGAGCTTGCCTCATAGCTGTAGCCGGCAGGGAGGATATCCGTCACATCAACGTTTCTGGCAGT
Organism: uncultured Acidimicrobiaceae bacterium; assembly: GCA_947258985.1. Lineage (GTDB taxonomy): Bacteria > Actinomycetota > Acidimicrobiia > Spongiisociales > UBA5794 > JAAETI01. The sequence continues at coordinate 22,880 of CAMYKI010000048.1, read as the reverse complement.
GTCCGGGCCGTCGTTGACGAGAGACAGCACAAAGATCACCGAGTCGCCGACGTTCGGATTCGGATGGGAAACTGACTTGAAGAGCGAGAGGTCGGCCCGGGCGGTTAGCACCGTCTCTGAATCGTCGTCGGACGTCGGCGTTCCGGCCGGGGCGAGCCCGACGACAGTTGCGGTGTTGTCGATCTGTCCGGCGGCGGCATCGGCCGCGGTCACCGTATATGTAGCGGTACAGGACATCGTGGCCGTCGGCGCCAGGGTCGCACCTTGCGCCGGTACGCACCCGATAGCACTCAGGCCGGGCAGCGGATCGGTCACCGTCACGTTGGTCAGGCTGGTATCGCCTGTGTTCTCCACATCGAACTGATAGGTCAATGTGTCACCTATCGAGACATCACCGGTCCCGTCCTCGTCTGCGTTGCCGGCGAGATACTTGTCGAGAGTGATCGCCGGACCGCCCTCGATCGGGGTGGTCACGGAGTCGTCGTCGGTGACATTGCCCCCGTCAAGGTCGGAGCCGCTTGCTGTGGCCGTGTTCGAGATCTGCGTGTTGTCGACATCGGTCTGGGTAACCACATACTCCGCGGTACAGACGATGGTCTCTCCGGGAAACAGCGTCGTTGGCTCGGCGGGCACACATGACATGGCGCCGAGGCCGGGAAGCGGATCGGAGATGTTGACCCCGGTGAGGGTCACATTGCCAGTGTTGGTGGCCTCGAATTGATAGGTCAGGGTGTCGTCCCGCGTGATGCCGCCTGATCCGTCTTCATCCGCGTTGCCCGCAACGAACTTGTCGAGCGAGATCGACGCGGTCTGGGCGACCAGAACAACTTCATCATCGATTTCGGAGACGAGCGACGAGTCGGGGGCGAGCCCTTCGGCGGTGGCGGTGTTGCGAACCTGACCTTGGTCCACGTTGGTCTGGGTCACTGAATACGTCGCGGTGCACGAGATCGAATCGCCGGGGTCGAGTGCGGCCGGCTGCACCGGCGAACACGACAACACGGACAGGCCGGGAAGAGGATCGACAACACGGACCGCGCTGAGCGAGACGTCGCCTGTGTTGGTTGCCACAAAGCTGTAGGTCAGTGTGTCGGATATCGAAACCCCACCGGAGCCGTCCTCGTCGGCGTTCGACGCCAGCGTCTTGACCAGGGTTATCGCCGGGTTGGTTCCTACCGGTGTGGCGATCGCATCGTCATCGGTCACATCGGTGTCGTTGGGATCGGTTCCGGTTGCCGTTGCGGTATTGATGACGAAGCCGGCGTTGACGTCGTCAAGGGTGACCACGTGGGTTCCCGTGCACGTTGTTGTCCCGCCGGGAGCCAGAGTGGCAATGGGACAGCTCACAACGCCGATCAACGGATCGGTCACGCCCACCGAGTTCAAAGTGACATTCCCGGTGTTTTTCACCAGGAACTCGTAACTGAGAGTATCCCCCACAGTGACATCGCCGCTCGTGTCTTCATCGGCGCTGCCGGACATGGTCTTGGTCAGATCGATCGCCGGTTCCGCCGGGATCAACACGGAGTGGTTGTCCATGTCCGTGACATCGTCGCCCGGGTCGCCGGGATCGCCACCGGGCCGCTCGGCGGCAACGGTTGCGGTGTTGTCGATAGAGCCCGAGTCCACATCGCCCTGGGTAACCGAATAGGTCGCGGTGCAGGTCATCGATGCTCCGGTTGCCAGTGCCGAACCGGCGCCCGGGGCGCAACTCAGAGCGCTCAGCCCCGGAAGAGGATCGGTGATGGTCACCAGATCAAGGGTCACATCGCCGTCGTTGGTGGTGACGAACTGGTAGGTGATGGTGTCACCCGTCGAGAGACTCCCCGATCCGTCTTCGTCGGCGTTCGATGCGAGACTCTTCACCAGTACGATCGACGGGTTCTGCGGCGGCGAAACCAGCTCATCGTCGTCGTCGGTCACCGGGTTGTCGTCGGGATCGTCGGCGGTGACCGTTGCCGTGTTGCTGATCGACCCGGCATCGATATCGGGCTGAGTGACTACATACGCGGTTGTGCACGACATGGACTCCCCGGGAGTCAGAACCGTCTGCGGACACGTGACCGGACCACCGGTCAGAGGATCGTCGACGGCGACGTCGTCGAGGGTCACGTCGCCCCGGTTCTCAATCGTCAGTTGGTAGGTCAAGGTGTCGTTGAGCGACACATCCCCCGAGGTGTCCTCGTCGGCGTTGGAGAGGAAGCTCTTGACAATGCTGATCGACGGGTTCTGGGCTGTGGTCGTCGACACGCTGTCCTGGTCACTGACCGAGCCTCCGCCGCCGCTGTCATCACCGGATGCGGTTGCGGTGTTGACGATCTCTCCCGCATCCAGGTCTGCCTGGGTGACCGAATAGGTTGCGGTACAAGTGATTGCCGCGGTGGGGGCAAGCGAGGAGCCGACAGCGGGGACACACGACAACGCCGACATCCCGGGCAGCGGGTCGGTGACAACCACGTTGTCGAGACCGACGTCACCGTCGTTGACGGCCACGAACTGGTACGTAAGCGTATCGCCAAGGCTGACGTCGCCGCTGGTGTCCTCGTCGGCGTTGGCCAGCAAGGTCTTGGTGAGATCGATCGATGGGTTGCGGTCGGGCAGCACCGTCTCGTCGTCGTCGTCGGAGATCGGCTGGCCGTTTGGCTGTTGGCCGGTGGCGGTCGCCGTGTTGTCGATACGCCCGGCATCCACATTTGGCTGTGTCACGACATATGTCGCGGTGCACGAGACGGTCGCCGTCGGTGCCAGGGTTATCGGTAGCGAGTCAGGACCGCAGGAAAACGCCGAGAGAGCGGGGAGCGGATCGGTGATCGTCACCACCGTCAAGGTCACGTTGCCGTCGTTGACGACGTCGAACTGATACGTAAGGGTGTCGTTCAGTGTCACATCACCCGAGAAGTCCTCATCCGCGTTGGCGGCGAAGCTCTTCACAAGAGTGATCGAAGGGTTCTGAGCGGCAGACACCGACTCTGACGCAGTGTCCATGACGTCGTCGCCAGAAACCGAGGTACCCGTAACCGTGGCGGTGTTGTCGACGGAACCAGCATCTACATCGGCTTGGGTGACAGCGTACGTCGCTGTGCAGGTCATCTGCGCGGTGGGCGCCAACGACGCTCCGGTCGCGGGTGCGCATGACAGCCCCGACAGCCCTGGAAGCGGGTCGGTCACTGAAACGTTGTTGAGGGTGACGTTGCCGTCGTTGGTGGCGACGAAGGTGTAGGTGAGGGTGTCTCCAAGGGATGTGTCACCGGATCCATCCTCATCGGCGTTCGAGGACAGTCCTTTGCTGAGATCGATCGACGGATTGTGCTCGAGGATTGCCAATTCATCGTCGTCGTCGGTCACCGGTACGTCGCTCGGATCATCCGCGGTCACCGTCGCGGTATTGGCCACCTGCCCGGCGTCGATGTCGGCCTGGGTGAGTGTGTACGTCACGCTACATGTCATTGTTTCGTTGGGCGCCAGGGCGCTCGCCGGACAGCCGACCGTGCCGCCGACCAACGGATCGTCGACGACGACATTCGTGAGATCGACATTGCCCGTGTTGGTGACGACGAATTCGTAATCGAAGGCGTCGCCGGCGCCGACACCTGCAAGGTCCGTGAGCAGAGACTTAACGATGGTGATTGCCGGGACCGGGTTGATGGGAACGGTCTCAGACGCGGTGTCCGAGACGGGCCGATCGGCAGGATCGACTGCGGTGACCGAAGCCGTGTTGTCGATGCGGCTCGCGTTGACGTCTGCTTGGACCACGGTGTAGGTGGCGGTGCAGGTGAGGGATTGCCCCATCGATAGAGCTGCCGGCTGAACCGGAGAACACGACAAGGGAGACAACCCGGCCATGGGATCGCTGATAGTTACGTCGCTGAGGTCGGTGTCGCCGACATTGTCGGCAATGAGCTGGTAGGTGAGAGTGTCGCCGACCGACACGTCTCCGGAACCATCCTCGTCGGCATTGGACAACAGGCTCTTGGCGAGGTCGACCTCGGGGAAGGCAATTGGATCGGTCACGTCATCCGTTGTGAAGATGGGCTGCTGGTGCGAGGCGACATAGGCAACGTTGTGGAGTTCGGTGAGGTCGGGTATCAGTGGATCGGCCAGCGTGACCTGATAGGTGATAGTCATGCTCTCACCGGCGGCCAGCGCAAATGGATCTGCCGGCATGAGCAGGTCGGGAGCCGTGCCGTCGGTCAGCGGCGCCGGATCCGCGGCGGCATTCGTGCGGGTCTCGTCGCCAACGGTCTCCGCGGTGATGACGAGATTGTCGATCATGAACCGATCGGAGCCGCCCAGGTTCTGCGACGTGACGAATCGAATGGCTGCACCGGCCGTCAAATAGGCGTCGAGGCTGGTCGATGTGGAAAGGAAGACAGGATCGCTGCCCGGCCCCTCCCACTTGGCGAGTTCGTCCCAGCCCCCGACCCCGTCGGTCGCCTCGAGGACGACAAAGTCGTTGGGATTGTCGAACCCGGACCGGGCGAAGTCGAAGCTCAAGGTGGCGCTGTCGTACCCGCCGAGGTTGACGGCCCGGGATACGCCTTCACCGTTTCCATCGTTGTCCTGCACCCGGAGTCGGAGGCTGCCGCCGCTGTTGACGATGCGTTCGTCTCCGCTGTTGGGACCGTCGCTCTCGTTGATCTCGGTCCAGTCGGGTCCCCAGAAGAGCGAACCGGTGCTGCCGCCGTAGCCGCCGCTCTCCATGTCATCGGCGTAAGTCTCCGAAACGACGACCGGCCCCGTCACCGATGTGCTCTCCGGCACATAGGTGGTTCCCACCGGCACGGTATCCGACAGGGTGAATCCGTTCTGCGGAGTGTCAGAGGTGTTCTCCACGACAATTGTGTAGGTGATGGTGTCGCCCGGGATCGCCCCCTCGGGCGGAACGTCGGACGTCTTGTTCACATCGAGGAATGGATCGAAAACAGGGAGGATCGACGTGCCCTCGATCGAAATCCCGATGCTGTTGAGTTGGGCGTTGTTGACGATCGAGTTGACACCGTCCGGGAGTGGGTCGTTGAGTTGCACGTCGTAGGTGATTACCACGACCTGTCCGGCGGTGATCAGGCCCAGATCCTGCCCGCCCTCGTCGAACGGGAACGGTGTAGAACCGGCGTCCGCAAAGGGAGCCGCATCGACCGTCGTCGTCCCGGGAACATAGGTCGTCTGCGGATCGAGGATGTCTGTGAACACCGATGGATTGATGTCGGCGGTGCCGTCGTTGCGGATTGTCACCGAATAGGTGATGAACTCGCCGGGGTCGAGGGCGCCGTTGCCGTTGGTGTCACCGGACAACGATCCGATCTTGCCCATGGCCACCAGGAGCAGCGGCACCACCGCCGTTCCCAGATCGAGAGCCGGCGATCCGGTGGATGCGGTGCTCGGGTCCTGACCGTATGCAACCGCTACTCGCGTACCGTCGAGGGTGTAGACCTTGAGACCGGTTTGGTCGTCGTCGGAAGTGTCGTAAAGCCGCTCCATCTGATAGGCGGTCATCGAAATCGCTACGTCGTACCAGTCGAGGTTGGCATCCTGGGCCACACCGGTCGTTGGATCACCGTCGTAGTCGACATACAGGGTCGTAGCACCCTCGGCGGTCACCCACACGGGGCTGCTGTTCTCAGTTGCGGGGTCGTCGCTCCCCGGACCCCAGCCGACAACCGCCGCGGTCGTCAGGCGCGTTTCGGGGACGAGCGTGAAGCCCCAGTCGTGAGTCGTGCCGTCGTAGTCGACGGCGACTGTGGCGTAGAAGGGGGAAGCGGCGCTGAACTCGGCGCCGGACCCCGGCATCTGATAAGCGACGGCTTCTCCGGCGGGCACGCCCACTGTCGTCGACCCGGTTGCATGGGTGACATCAACTGTGAGAGTCGCTGTTCCGGGGTTGTAAAGGGCGACGGTCGCCGGATCGTCTCCCACCACTGTTCCCACCGGGTTGAAGTAGCTGGTTGCCCACTGCGACGTAGGCAACAGAGCAAACCAACGGCCGGCGTAGGTGGCACCGATGTCGCCGGTGAGGAGATCCACCTGAATCGGACCGTTGGCGTTGATCGTCGCTCCCTCTTCCAGGTTGGGAACCAGAACCGAGTCACCGGCGCCGACCACGTGGGTTTCGTCGACGACGGTGTCACCGTCGAGGTCGACGGTCACCGTGGTGCCGTTCGCCGAAGCCATGATCGACGCGCCTGTGTATTCGAAGTTGGCGCCCAGGGTCGAATCGACTCCCATCGGGAGAACGTATGCTGTGCCCCATGCGTCGGTGGGATAGACCTCGACGGCCCCGGCCAGCAACGTGCCTGGAGTTGTCGCCCAACCGGCGCGAGTCACCGCGACGGGCGCTGTCGCGCCGACCTGATCTCCCCCGTCGTAGAGCACCGTCACCGGATCCCGCGGATTGGCAAAGACGTTGTTGATGAGAGCGGCGTTGTCCCCGGCGCCAAACGCATCACAGCCATCGGCCGAACACCCCGGAGGAGCACCATTTGCGATGCTCCCGTCTCCCCAGATTTCGGTGGTCGCCTGAGCCGGCGTTGAAAGGTCGAGTTCGAAACCATCCTCCCAGTGGTCGTAGTAGACGATGGTTCCGTCGACCGCACCGGTTATGGAGATGATGGTGCGAACGTCGTCGGATGTGCCGCTGTAGAGGGCCAGCGACCCGTCTCGAATGTCCTCTTCGGGGAGAGGGATCAGGTAGACCTCGATCGGGGCGGGTCCGGCTGCGGCTTCAGGAATAGGTAGCCCGGGAAGATCGAACGGCAGCGTGGAGACTGCCAGTGCAAAAGCGACGAGCAGCGCAAAGCGCCGCGGTTTCCGCCGTTTTGGATTGTTCAAGGCCATCCCGCTTCCTCGTGGGGGATACCCTTGAAAGGTCGGCCGGTATCAAGCGGTCTTTAGGTGCCCTAGAACCCTCCAGACGCGCCTGCGATCGCCCTCCCCACCGGAGAGCGATCGCATTTGTCGGCCCGCTACGTCCCCGCAAGGCGGGGAGTTCTCGACCATTCCCCCTATCGGCCGGGCGGGCCGGAAGATAAAACGTCGCGGGTAATCAATCTCTCATCCCCAGGAGTGACCAGACACCCCCTCACCCAGGTAGACCGGGCGTTGTCGGAATGATCCGTCGTCGTCTGCCGGGTCAGTCGTCGTCGTCGTGGGGCTCTTCTTCGATGTCGACACGGAGCTCGCCGTTGTCGATATGAGCCTCGAGCTTCGACTTGTGGTCGTTGCTCACAAACTTGACCTCGACCTCGACTGGACCGGTGTGCTCGTAGTCCGCACTGAAACCGGACCGGGGTGTGGCGGACACCAGGTTCACCTCCCCATTGCCGAAGGCGAGGACAACGGTGCCTCCCGTCAGATCGTACGTTGGGTAGGCAAGAGGGCCGGTCGTGGTCGTCGTGGTCGGCGGCGGTGCAGTCGTGGTCGTCGTGGTCGGCGGCGGTGCAGTCGTGGTCGTCGTGGTTGCTGGAGACGTCTCCCCGGTATCCGGTGTCGTTGAGGTCGTCGTCGATGGCGGCGACGTTGTGACCGTCGTCGAGGTGGTTGTGCTCGTGGTCGGTGCCGGTCCCGTCGTTGGCGGATCGGGATCCACGGTTGACGTCTGCGGCGTGGCGATGGTGGTCGTAGAGGTCGGCAGACCGATGGCTACCGGGGTCTCGACAACTCGGTCACGGATACCAGCGACCGCGGCCGATGCGATCAATACCGAAACCGCAGTCGCGCCCAGCCAGGCAGCACCAACTCCTAGATACCTTCTCATCTCCTTCAGCATGATGGACCTCACCACCGGATGGGTTAAGACACCGCTAAGCCATCGTCAAGCGATCCTAGAGTGGCCGCCGTTGGAAGCGATTCGGGTGTAAGTTCTCCGACATGGCATCGATCCTCCTCATTGAAGACGACCAGCGCATTCGGCAGTCGCTCACGACACGCCTCGCGGAGCGCGGCCACGATGTCGAGGCGACGGCCCGGGCCATGGACGGCGTGCAACGTGCCGTTGAGGGTCGCGTGGACGTCGTGGTTCTCGATCTCGGCCTACCCGATGTCGACGGCGCCGATGCGCTGCAGATGATCAGAGCCGTCAGCGACGTTCCCGTAATCGTCGCCACCGCCCGCGACGATCAGAATGAGATTGTCCGCATCTTCGACGCCGGTGCCGACGACTACGTGATCAAGCCCTACTCGACGGATCATCTCGAAGCCCGTATCAGGGCGCTGCTGCGTCGCGCTGCCTCGCCCGAAGAGATTGCCGCGATAGTTGTCGGAGAGCTGACCATCGATATCGAAGCCCACGACGCAAGCCTCGCCGGCACGCAACTCGAGCTGTCGGCCAAGGAGTTCGAGCTCCTCGCTTACCTTGCCGAGCGCCCGGGCAAGATGATCAGCAAACGAGAGTTGCTGGCTGCCGTGTGGCGCCAGCCGTACGGTGGCGCCGACAAAACGGTTGACGTCCATCTCTCGTGGCTGCGCAAGAAGCTCGGCGAGACGGCCGCGGAGCCGCGCTTCATCCAGACACGGCGCGGCATCGGTGTGAAACTCGTCGACCCAGAGTCGTGAGACGCAGGCTCATCCTCGTCAGCGGGGCGGTGACGGCGATGGTCGTCGTAGCCTTCCTCGTTCCCCTCTCCCTCACCGTCCGCGACCTTGCCGTCGACCAGGCGGCAACCGCCGCGCAGAACCAGGCCGAAGCCATCGCCCAATTCATCGCACTCAGCTCACCAGGAGCGACCGCAGTCGAGGTGGTCGCCAACACCCCGCTCGGGTTTGGTGAGCACGACGCTTCGATCATCATCAGTAGCGACGGGGGTGACAGTCGGGACGTCGTCGGGTCTCAGGTCCCCGGCGACGAGAACATGGAAGCGGCCTTCAACGGCGCATCGTTCCGCGCCAAAGTGGAGGGCGGGCAAGCGTTCTACACCCCCGTACTCCTCCCCAACAGCGAAGACGGGATCGTCGTAAGGGTGTTTGTCAGCGATGAGGACCTCACCGAAGGAGTAGGCCGTTCCTCTCTCATCCTGGCTCTTCTCGGCCTGGCGCTCATCGTTATCGCAGTAGTCGTAGCCGACAGACTCGGACGCTCGATGGTGGAACCGGTGCGCGAGCTATCGGCGACTGCCGCCGTGCTCGGCGAGGGCAATCTCAACGCCCGGGTCACTCCCTCGGGACCACCCGAGGTTCAGGAGGTAGCCATCGAACTGAACGATCTGGCCGATCGTATGGTGCGCCTTCTCGAGCTCGAGCGCGAGGCCGCCGCCGATCTGTCTCATCGATTGCGGACACCGTTGACGGCGTTGCGGCTAGACGCCGAGGCTCTTCCCGCGGACCCCGGGAGAGACCGTGTACTCGAAGACCTCGACGAACTGGACCGCACCGTCGACTTCGTGATCAGAGAAGCGCGCCGGCCGGCGCGTACGGATGATTCGGGGGCCTGCAACCTGTCCGCAGTAGCCCGCGACCGGGTCGAGTTCTGGCACCCCCTAGCTGAAGAGCAGGGGCGTGGGCTCGAGTTCATATCCGACAATGCTCCCGCGTGGATCGCCGCCGGGTCGGACGAGATATCGGCAATGATCGATGCGCTCATCGGCAACGTGTTCGCACATACCGATGACGAGGTCGACTTCACCGTTGCCGTCGCTTCCGCAGGCCTAACCGAAGTACTGCTCGTTGTCGACGATCAGGGTCACGGGTTTGGCGCCGAGATGGCAGAACGAGGCCACAGCGCCGCAGGCTCCACGGGACTTGGGCTCGACATCGCCTCCAACGCGGCGAAGGCCGCCGGAGGAACCTTGGACATCTCGTCCAATCCGGACGGCGGCGGCCGGGTTGCCATCACCCTCCCCCGAATCGTGCTTTAGCCGGCGGCCGACTCAGCCGGCTCGTTGGCATTGGTTCGCCGCGGATGGGGACGTGCTGCGGGTGCCGCCGCCCGGGCTATCCGGACGACGAGGAGCAACACCACGATCGAACTAGTTGCGATGTACATTGCCGCAACAACCGGGTGCCCGGTGTCGGTCCCGCTGAGAACGCCATGGAGTGCGGCGGAGACGAAGGTCCCAAACGACATCATGTGAATCGCCCGCCACGCACTCTGCCCGATCCACTTCTTGACATAGAAACTGGCAGTGACAACGAAGGTCGAGTAGAGCGCGACAACGCCGAGCGCCACGGCCAGCGGGCGCCATGCCGAAGCGCCGGGCACAAGAAGCGCCCGGTAGCCGAAGTCGATGTAGTCATGGTTGAACAGGAAGTACATGTGGATTCCCGTTGCGATCAGGGATCCGATCGCCAGCGACTCGTGAAACCACGTGACCGGTTTCGCCTTCACCGCCCTGCCGAGGACTTTTGTCGAGATCAACAGACCCCATACGGTTGAGGTGGCAAGAAGCAAGTAGGCGATGATGCCGGAGCCGCGGATTGCCATCCATTCGATACTCATGTCGATCCTTTCACGCGGCCATCTCCCAGCCGGTCGTGGCGTAGACACTCCCGTCGTGCCAAGTGACCAGGGCAGCTCGAAGCCAATCCTGTTGCTCCGCCCAGGCGAGACCCCTGTCCCCGTGCAGGAGAACGGCCTTCGCTCCGGCTTCGGCCTCGACGGCGGTGGCGGCGGTGACGGTGGCGCTGAGCGCTGGAGAGATTGCTGGGGCCATCCGCCGCGGGTCCACGATGTGGTGGGCGTGCTTTCCGTCAACCTTCCAGCTGCGCCTCGAGGATGACGATGTCGCCAAGCCGCCGATGCCGAGAACGACCTTCGCCGCCACCCCGCCCCATGGATCGGCGATCGTGACAACAGTCTCCGGGCGGTTCGATCTCACATCGCCACCCGCTGAGACAACATCCGCCGTTCCTCCGGTCACCATCTCGTCCGCCGTCCAGCCTTTTGCGATACCTCCGAGGTCGAGCCGGATACCGGGGCGACGCCTCACTTCATTACCGGCGATCGACCACGAACCGACACCGGCAGGCACAACGGGTCGGGTCCGGTCCCGTACCTTCTCAATGGTCCTGTCGTATCCCCACGCGGCGACTGCGTTGCCGACGGCAGGGTCAACAAGACCGTTGGTTCTGCCCCTCATGTCGGCCGCAGCGGCTAGGCAAGCTGCCAGCGAATCCGAAACCCGGGCGACACGCCGCAGGTTGTCGTTGAGCAGGCTCAGCTCACTTGCCGGATCAAATCTGCTGAAGACCATCTCAGCGCCCCTAAACGCAGCGGCGACCCGCGACACGTCGTCACCGACCGCCACGATCTGTGTGCCCATTGCCCGGAACTCCGTCGTTCTCATGAGCCGGAACTGGCCACGTCGATCGTCGGCCTGTCGGTTGTGCCGCCGGACGAACCATTGGTAGTGGTGGCGCCACCTCCCCCACCTCCGCCGGCGACCGTGACCGTCCGGGTTATGACCTCCGGGGGCGGTGGCGGTACCGGCGAGTACCGGATGACAACCAGACCTTCTTCAGGCGGAGCCGGGATCACCGCCACAGGAGCAGGAACCTCGATGACCTCTGGCTCTGGTTCGCTCGCGGGTTGCGACTCCAGCGCCGCATTCTCCATCGCCGCCTGAACCGTCACGACAGAAGTCCCCCAGGCGACGGCGGCGCCCGTCCACGCAACGATACGAGCCCATCTGCTCGGGAAGAGACGTCGCAGCATTGTCAACCTTCCTCCGGATTCGGGGCTTCCTCGACCACCGTCAGGACGACGTCCCGCTCGATGAGAAGCCGGGTAACCGCAGCCGGGAGTTCATCGTCGAGCGTGGACTGGCCGGTCAGCTCTGCGTATCCGTTGGCCTGCAACACCCGCACGACCGCCGGGTCTAGCTCGTCAACGTCGAGTTGCGGAATGGGCTCGACGACGACGGTGGCCTCGGGGGACGTGGTAGTCGATTCGACGACCGCCACCTCCCCCTCGACAACCGATTCCTCAGCCGGGGAAGTCATCAGCCAGATGACCGGGACCAGACCGGTAGCTGCCACCACCGCGGCAGCTACCAGCGAAACGATGCTCGAGGACTCTTTGGCCACGATTAGTCGTCTTCCTCGTCATCGTCTTCCTCGTCTTCCTCGTCGTGCTCCTCGTCTTCGTCCTCGTCTTCGTCCTCGTCGTCGTCGTCCTCATCTTCGTCGTCGTCGTCGTGGTCATCATGATGACCCCGCTCGGCCATGTCGGCAGCGTCGCGAGCAGCCGAGAGTTTGGCCATCCCACCCTCGAAATCGCCGGAGTCGGCCAGGGCGGCTGCTTCACCAACGAGCTGCTCGGCGAGGGCAATCATGTCACCGTGGGCGCCGTCGGCGATCGCAGCATTGATGTAGGCGACCGTCTCGGCGTACTCCTCTTCGAACTCGGCAGCGAGGTCGTCGTCATCATCCGAGTCGGACGAGGCGGCATCGCTTGCCGGGGCGGCCACAACCGTCACGGTTTCGACAACAGCCTCCGGTGCCGGCGGCCCAGGCAGAGGCAACCCTTCTGCTTCACAGATGGCCCGCAACGAGTCGAGTGCGGCTTGTTCGAGAGCGGTGATCGTTCCTTCGCCCTCTTTGAAGGCGAGTTCCATGCCCTCATCACCGCACGCAAGTTCGAGGTCGCCGGCGGAGGCAATCTCAGGTACTTCGTACTCGTCGACGGCCTGAGTAGTTGTCGTAGTCGCGACGACCTCAGCTGCGACAGTCTCATCGGATTCGGCAGTGGCGTCCGGGTTGACCAAAGCCACCGCGGCCACTGCGCTCAACGGCACCAGCAGCAACCCGATGATCAACGATGTCGAGAATCTCTTCCCGTCGCCCTTGGCTCGATTACTCACGAATGTCTCCTATTTGTCGGCAAACGGATTCCTAGCCCGTGCCGACAACTCTGCAGGAAACTGCGTTAAGCCATCGCTAACCGTCGAACAAACGGCATCTAAACCTCAGGGTCGGCGATATTCCCCGACGTACGGAGGCGGAGGAGCGTCGACCGTCTGCCGGGGGTCGGTGATCGGGTCATCCGGCCGCAGCTCTAGCGGTATCACGCCTGCCCAGATCGGGAGCTCATAGTCTGCGGCATCGTCGCCGGGTCCCCCGGATCGAACCTTCGCAGAAGCCTCATCGATCGTCACTGCCGCCACGAGGGTGCCCTTCATCTCTTTTTCGGTCATGGGCCTAGAGTCGGCCCAGCGGCCCGGTAGAACGTGTTCCGTGACCGCTTCGAGCGCCCGCCACTTCTCATCGGGGTCTTCGACTATTCGGGGTTCGCCGAACAGGACGACCGATCGGTAGTTCATCGAGTTGTGGAAGGCAGCCCGGGCGATGACAAGGCCGTCGAGAAGGGTCACATTGACGGAGATGGCCTCTCCCGAGCGCATCCCCCGCAGCATGCGGCTCGCCGGGGAACCGTGGAAGTAGAGGGTGTCTCCCACCCGGGCGTGAATCGTTGGGATGGCGACCGGTGTCCCGTCGTGGACAAACGCCACATGGCAGATCAATGCCTCATCGAGGATCGAATTGATCAGATCCCTGTCGTATGACGCTCGCTCGGGGAGCCTGCGAACTTGGACACGTGGTGTGGGTGGATCGGGCATGGGCCGGAGACTACACGGTGGCCTGCACGCCTATCGTGTGGCCATGGCCAAGGTCCCGCACTCGGCGTTCGCTCGTATCTACGACCTATTCATGGTGCCCAATGACAGATTTGGCCTCCGCCACCAGAGGGTTCGGCTGTGTGGCACCGCCGCCGGGCGGGTACTCGAAGTGGGCATCGGCACCGGTCTCAACATCCCGCACTACAAGAACGCCGCATCGTTGGTGGGGATCGACAATCACCGCGGGATGTTGCGACGGGCGATCCCCCGGATCTGGGAAAGCCCGATGCATGTCGATCTCGTAGCGGCCGATGCCAGAAGTCTCCCTTTTCCCGACGCAGCATTCGACAGCGTCGTGGTCGGGTTTGCGCTCTGTACGATCCCATCCCCCGGAGACGCCCTCGAAGAGCTAGCACGGGTGACCGGCCCCGACGGCCAACTTCACTTTCTCGAACATGTTCGCTCGATCCGGCCGCGCACTGCCAAGCTTCAGGATCGCTTCGGCACTGCGTGGGAGAAGGTGTCCGGGGGTTGTCGGGCCAATCAGGACACAACCGCATTGCTGGAGCAGTCTTCGTGGTCGATGGACACCTTCTGGGCATCTACCGGCGGCGGCCTCATCCAGGGCTCGGCAATCCGACGGTGAGCTGAGAAGCCGTTGAACAAATGACGTGCGGACTCGCAAGGCCACAAAAAACGCCCCGGACACAAACTTCACCACGAGGCCAAACTGACATTGTTCAGCAGGTTCTCAAGAAACTGTTGAACAAATGACGTGCGGACTCGCAAGGCCACGAAAGACGCCCCGGACGCAGGCCCCACTACGAGGCCAAACTGACATTGTTCACCGGATCCCTAGAGCCTGCCGGCTTCCACAATCCGCTGCAGGAACTGGCGGGTGCGCTGCTGCTCCGGTTCGCTGAAGAGCTGATCGGGCGGGGCTTGCTCGAGAATCCGCCCGGCATCGAGGAAGCACACTTGATCGGCGACGTCGCGAGCGAATCCCATCTCGTGTGTCGCTATGAGCATCGTCATCCCGCTGGCTTTGAGATCCCGGATCACGTTGAGAACCTCCGCAATCAGCTCCGGATCGAGGGCCGACGTGACTTCGTCGAGAAGCATCAACTCGGGTTCATGTGCCAACGCACGCACAATCGCCACTCTCTGCTGCTGACCTCCGGATAGACGGTCGGGGTACTCATCCGCTTTGTCGAGCAGGCCAAATTGACCGAGAAGTGTTCGTGCCGTTTCCTCCGCTTCTTCCTGGCCAACGCCGTGGACCTTGCGCGGACCGAGTGTGATGTTGTCGATCACTTTCATGTGAGGGAAGAGGTTGAACGCCTGGAACACGATGCCCATGCGCTGCCTCACCTGATTCGGGTTGACACCGGCATCCGTTATCGCCTGACCGTCGAGAACGATATCTCCACCGTCGATGGGCACGAGCAGATTGATACATTTGAGAAGCGTCGATTTGCCAGAACCCGAAGAGCCTATGAGACAGACGACATCGTGAAGATTGACCTCGAGATCAACGTTCTCCAGCACGACCTTCTCGTCGAAGGCTTTCGAAACGTCCTTGATCTCGAGCTTCGGAGAACTCATGTGCTCATCGCCTGTCTGCGCCGCCGGTCCCTCTCCGTGTACCAATCGGTGAAGCGGGCGACCGGCACGCTTATGAGCAGGAAGAGGACTGCGGCCACAACGTAGCTGGTGTAGTTGAAGGTCCGGGCGTTGTAGATGTCGGCTTCGCGCAGCCCCTCGCGCACTCCGAGCACAAATACGAGAGCAACGTCCTTCTGCAGGCTGACAAACCCGTTGAGCAAAGCGGGGATAACGTTGCGGATCGCCTGGGGAACGATGACAAAGCGCAGCGCCTGCACTTGAGTCAATCCAATCGATCGTGCCGACATCCGCTGACTCTCATGGACCGACTCAATGCCCGCTCGATACACCTCGGCGGTGTACGCGCTGTAGCTGATGACGAGTGCGGCCACTCCCCAAAACAATCGGCTCGTCGGAACTCCCTGAAGCTGCAGAGCCGGCACGCCAAAACCCAGAAGCAGAATCAGCAGGAGCATCGGAATTCCGCGAATGATGTCGATGTACGTGACGACGATTGCCCGCAGCGGGAAGAAGGCTGGGCCGCGCAGCGACCGGATCATTGCCAATACGAGGGCAAATGACAGGATCAGGATTTCGGCAACGATGAACATCTTGACATCGAGCCAAAAGCCTCTCAGGACGTCCGGAAATGACTCCTTGAAATGGAACCAAGAGAAGAACTGTTTCTGTACTGCAGGCCACGCTTCAGAGGTCAAGATGATCCAGAGAATCAGCCCAACGACGATGATCGTTGAACCGGCGGCGATCAGAGCTGCCCGTGAGCCTTCTTCGCGTGCTCGAGGAGGAAGCCGGGGCCACAACGATTGTGGGCCCCGGCGTTCTACTTCCTCGAGAGGTGTAGCTGGGTCGGCGATTCGGCTACTCCGTGATCGTGGCTACGTCACCGCCCTGCGCCAGCCACTCGTCCTCGAGTGCCTGCAGCGTGCCGCCACCCGCAAGCACCCCGAGCGCTTCGTTGACACACGGGACCAACTCATTGCCCTTCGCAAAGAGCATTCCGTAGTCGTCTGCGCCTGCAGCTTCAATCGCAAACTGGGCGACGATGACTCCTTCCGCACCCTGCTCCGGGATCTGCACCGCGGTCATGAAGTAGGCGGTCGGTAGGTCAACGAGAATTCCGTCGAGCTGGCCGGCAACCAGAGCTGCAATGGCGTCGACGTTGTCGTCATACACCGAGGCGGGTTCGTTGGGCTGAATGACCTCTTCGATGAAATCAAAGCTCGTCGTTCCGATAGCAGCGCCGAGTCTCGTATCAGCCAGATCCGCCAGCGTCGTCGCCCCGATCACCGGGGAACCCGGTAGAGCGACCAGCGACTGCTTGGTGGTGTAGTAGGGATCGCTGAAATCGACGACTTCGGCCCGCGTCGCGGTGATCGAGTACTGCTGGATGTTGAAATCCCAATCCTTCGGCCCGGGGGCGATGGCTTCATCGAATCCGGTCCGAACGAAGACGACTTGGTCGTCGGAGAAGCCCATCTCAGCAGCGAGGGCGTAAACAAGCGCCCCCTCATAGCCGGTTCCGGATTCAGGAACATCAAAGAAGTCGTCACCGACACCCATCCACGGCGGGAACACGGGCTCGCCGGTTGCGACCGTCAATGTTCCGGCGCTTGCGAGCGGCAGGTTTTCGACTGCACAGGCCTGCACGGCTTCCGTCGTGGTCGTCTCTTCAGGAGCCGCCGTAGTGGTCGTCTCCTCAGGAGCCGCCGTAGTGGTCGTCTCCTCAGGAGCGGCGGTGGTGTCGGCCGCCGAATCCTCATCGTCACCGCCGGTGAGTGCCACCACCACTAGCACCACTGCGAGAACTGCTACCAGTCCTATCACGACCTTCCCCCAGGTCGTATTAGCCCATTCCATAATTCCTCCAGGTGTTACTGCGCGCGAGCATAGTGGCGGATTCGGCGGAGGATCATCCTCCGATCAATACCTCGGCGAGAACGTCGCCTACGGCAAGATCGGTTGTTGCATGAGGAGCAGAACGCACCCAGCCGCCGCGGGACGACACCGTGATTCCCGCTTCGCCGAGTCGTTGGGTCGTGGCAGACGCCGATTCGTCGGGCAGTCGGAAAGACAGGATCCCGGACCGTTCCCCTTCGTCATCCCATGGATCGAGCACCTCGGCACCCGCAGCCATCACCACTTCTTCAATGGCAAAGACGTTCTCCATGACTGTGGCATGGATGTTGGCCATACCTTCCGCTTCGATGACCTCGAGCGCTGCGGCAAGAGCCATTGCCCCGAACAACGGCGGGCTGCCACCCTGAAACTGCTCGGCGTCGTGACGAGCCGCGTGGGGTGGTGGTTCATCCCAGTCGAATGCATCCTCGACTCCCCACCATCCGGTGAGTGTCGGGTGCAACATTTCTATCGAGCGGGGAGACAACGCCAGCAGTCCGCTGCCCCAGCCCGAGCGCAGCCATTTTTGGCCACCGGCCACAACCACGTCGGGTACTGCGGCGGGGAACTTCACCGCACCAAGGCCCTGGACCGCGTCAACGACAAGGAGTCCGTCATCGGCGAGCTCCCGTAGTGCCGTCAGGTCCGGTCGGAAACCGGACAGGTAATCCACGGAGCTGACCGCGATCGCACGGGTCTCGTCATCGACTGCCTCGCTGAGGGCGCCTGCGGTCACCCGCCGATCAGGGATGTCGACCAGGCGGATATCCGGACCGCCCATCCCGGCGGCCCGCAGCCACGGATAGATGTTGGCAGGGAACTCATGTGCCGGGACAACGATGTTCCCCCCGAACGGAGCAAGACCAAAGGCTACAGCGAAGAGACCGGCGGAGGTTGATGGAACAACGGTAACGAGCTCAGGGGCAACTCCGAGGAACCTCCCCGCCGTTCCTAGGGCTGCCTCGTATGCACCGAGAATCGGTGGGCCGATGTCCCCGTCAGGCTCCGATACTCTGCCATATGCGTCTGAGACAGCTGCCTGTACCCGACGCGAAGGCGGACCGATCGAAGCGAAATCGAGGTACCCGAGGGGCTCAGAAAACTCGTGCAAGTAGCTGTCGGTCACTGCCATGAGCGAAGGGTAGACCGTGGAAACGCCGTGTGATCGAGCTGTGGAGATGCCGCGTCATAACGACCGGCTGTTCCTACAATCCGCGCATGCGTTCCCTAACGGCGGTGGCGTGCTTGACCGCGGGCCTCGTACTTTCGTCCTGCACCGTCGCCAGCACCTCGACTCGTGACGAAACACCCGTCTCCGCGGCCGATCTCGAGCCGCTCCCCCCTGTTGTCACCACGACCACCCCCCCGCCGCGCGACACCACGACAACCACAGCCGTCCCCCGGGGGCTCGTGCCGGCCAACTCTGTCTATGAGCCCTGGGGCGATGTCGTGGGCCTGACGATGTTCCGCGGCAACCCGACGCACACCTATCACGGAACCGGACCGATGCCCGATGGTCTAGAGGTGCTATGGCGATTCCCCAACCAGGCACTGTGTAGTACTTCCTCGCTCGGCGGCGAAGCCAAGGTCTGGTGTGGCACCGGCTGGACCGGCCAACCGGTCGTTTGGGAACGCCCCGACGGCGTCACCGAGGTCATCTTCGGGGCATACGACAAAAACATTCACTTCCTCGATGCCGAAACCGGCGAACGAACCAGACCCGACTTTTTCATGGGTGACATCATCAAAGGATCGGTGGTCCTCGACCCCGATGGTTATCCGCTCCTGTACGCCGGATCGAGGGACCCTCGCTACCGAATTATTGCCCTCGACCGAGAAGTTCCGACAGAGGTTTGGAGCCTCGACGCCCACTCTGTGGATGGCAAATGGAACAACGACTGGGACTCGAGCGCCGCCATTGTCGATGACTACCTCCTCGAAGGAGGTGAAAACTCCTGGTGGTTTGCGGTCAAGCTCAACCGCAAATGGGACGAAACAGGACTAGTGACCGTACAACCCGAGATTGCATTCCAGACGCCGACCTGGACGGACGACCTCGTCCGCGCCGTAGGTAACCAGCACTCTGTGGAGAATTCCACAGCGGTCTTCGAAGACACCGCCTTCTTCGCCACGGGCGCTGGGCGAGTAGTCGGAGTTGACATTTCGGACCTCGAAGGTGCAGGCGGCAGGATCATCTTTGATTACTGGATGGGCGACGACATAGATGCCTCCATCGTCATAGACGAAGCGGGCAAGCTCTACGTCGCTGCGGAAATCGACCACGCCACCGCGCGGGGAGCCGAGATCGGACAGTTCGCAAAGCTGGATCCGACCCGGCCCGACGATCCATTGGTGTGGAGCGTCGACATCCCCGGTTCGGGCGGAGTCGATGGTGGCATTTGGGCGACCCCGGCGCTTGCCGGGTCGGTTGTATACGTTGTGACCAATCCCGGCGAGGTGCTCGCCGTCGACAGGACCGACGGAACCATCGTGTGGCGCGACGACGTCGGACCCCACGCCTGGTCTTCGCCGGTGATCGTCGATAACACGCTCCTCGTCTCGATCGACTGCGAGACGAACTCCGGATTCCGCGCCTACGACATAACGGATGATCGGCAGCCGATCATGATGTGGGAGTCACGAGTTACCGGCGGCTGCATCGAATCAACACCTGCCGTATGGGGAGGCCGCATCTTCGTGGGCTCTCGTGACGGGTATTTCTACGCAATGGGAGCTGACTGATGGCCGTACGAGGTAGATCAAGCGCTGCGATGTCGGCCGGCCAGGCGGTTATCGGTTTCGGCCTAGTCGCCGTCGGCGTTATCGGAACGCTGGCGACCGTGCTCGGGTTCTTCGGCTCGGCGTGGTGGCTTTTCGATTTCGCGGCGAATTTCCGGGCACATTTGGCCGTTGTCCTGGTCTTAGCGGGCCTCGCTTACGCCCTGATGTTCTCCAAGGCAACCGGGCTTTTCTTCTTGATAGTTGCGGGCGTCAACGGGCTTCTGGTTCTTCCCATGTACACGGACACTCCTGCCGAAGCGCGGGAAGGCTCCGAGAGCATGTCAATCGTCAGCTTCAACGTTGGCCAACGCGCCTCGATCCGAGACACCACGTACCGCTGGATCGAGAGTCTTGACACAGACATGGTCGTCCTTCTCGATTCGACGGGAGATTGGGTCGAGGCCGCTACAGCTCTGGACACGCTGACAGTGCAGACCGTCCTTCCCCCCGATCGCACCTATGGCATAACCGTTCTGACAAAAGATCCGGTAACCACGGAGTTGCTGCGGGTTTCTTCGGCCAGGGACTACGTGGTGCGGATCGAGGCTTCGATCGGAGGGCGGCCCTCGGTTGTGTACGCCGTCCAAACCCGAGGCGGTGGCAACGCAACCGATACCGAACTCCGAGATGAGTACCTCGAAGAGGTATCCCGGATGGTCGAGGAGGAGACCGACCCTGCGATCGTCGTCGGAGATTTCGGCGCGGCGCCCTGGTCTCATGCATTCCGGAGCCTCGAATCCGAGGCTGAGCTGCACAACTCGATGCGCGGATTTGGGCTCCAGACCACCTGGCCCGCGGACCGTTGGGCATTCTTCCGGCTACCAATGGATCACTTGCTGCACAGCGAGGAGTTGACGACCGTCGACCGCTATCTCGGCCCCGCGTTCGGCGTGGACCATCGGCCGATCGTGGTGAGAGTCGCTCCCGCCGCCTAGCCCGACCGTCGAAACCGGGGCGCGGCGCTAGCCTCCCCGGTCATGCTCTACGACTACACCTCAGTGACCCCCGACGATGTCGAAACGATCGTTGATCGCGCTATAGCCCAAGCAGAACTACGCGTCGCCGCGGTCGTGGCCGATCCGGCACCTCGAACCTATGCCAGCACCATGGACCCGCTGGAAGAGGCCGCAGCGATCGTTGGTGACGCCTATGGACAGTCGCCGTTCATGGCGCGGGTTCATCCATCCAAGGAGGTACGCGACCGAGCCACCGAGCAGGAGGAGAGGCTGGCCAAGTGGGGAACGGACCTCATCTTCAGAGAAGACCTGTACCGCGCCGTTGCCGAGTATGCGGCATCCGATGAGGCTGCCTCGCTCGGAGGCACCCGGGCTCGTCTCGTCGAACATTGGATGCGCGACTTCCGCAGAGCGGGTCATGGATTGTCGACCGAAGACCAGGCGGAATTGAAGAGCCTGCAACAAAGGCTGATCGAACTCCAGGTCGCATTTTCGAGGAACCTCGACGAATGGGAAGACCACATCGAGGTCACCGTCGCCGATCTCTCCGGCCTCCCCTCCGAGTACATCGAGGGTCTGCAGGAAGGCGGCACGCCAGAGACTCTGAAGGTGGGAATGGCCTATCCGGAGTACGTGCCATTCATGGAGCAGGCCGAGCGCCGCGAGCTGCGGAAAGCCATTCAGTTCAAGTTCTGGAACAGGGCCGCAGAAGCCAACACTCCGCTACTCCGCGAGGCCGTCGAGATCCGTCGCCAGATGGCCGGGCTCTTTGGCGTACCGACCTGGGCCCACCATTCCATGGAAGTCAAGATGGCAAAGAACCCGGAGGCGGTTCGCGAGTTCTACTCGTCCATCGTGCCGCAACTGGGGCAGAAGGCCGCCGCCGACATCGCGGCAATGGCCGAGATGCTCCGCAGCGACGGATCCGCTCTCGATGAGGCCAACGGCGGGGACAGCCTGCAGTCCTGGGACGCCAACTACTACACAACCCAGCTCCGCAAACGCGACTACGGCATCGACCAGAACGAGGTCGCCAAGTACTTCTCCCTCGAAGAAGTCGTGGAGGGGATGTTCGACATCACCGGCGACGTATTCGGTCTCGAGTATCGGCGGGTCGAAGACGCCGGCGCCTGGCATCCCGACGTCTACCTCCACGAAATCCGCAATCGCGGCCAGGAATCGCCCATCGCCTACTTCTATGCCGACCTCTTCCCCCGTGAAGGCAAATTCGGGCACGCGGCCGCTTTCCCCCTGATCTCCGGGCAACTTCTCGCCGACGGCAGCTACCGCGCTCCCGTTGCAGCAATAGTGGCCAACTTCACCAAGCCAACCGACACCTCTCCGTCGCTGCTCAAGCACGACGAAGCCTTGACACTCTTCCACGAGTTTGGGCACATCCTTCACTTCTGCCTAACCACGGTGGATGTCCGCCGGTTCGCCGGCTTCGACACCGAGTGGGATTTTGTTGAGGCGCCATCGCAGATCATGGAGCACTGGATGTGGCAGCCCGAGGTCCTCGGGCGCTTCGCCCGGCACCATGAGACCGGTGAGCCGATTCCGGCCGATCTCGTGGAGCGCCTCGTTGCCGCCCGAGATCTGAATGTGGGATTGGCGACCATGCGTCAGATCTTCCTCGGGCAGTTGGACATGAACCTCCATGCCTCACCGGATCCTGTCGACGTGGAAACAGCCAACCGGAATGCCTACGAACTCACCGGGTTCCCGTTCTACGAGGGCACCCACTTTGCCGCAAGCTTCGGGCACCTCATGGGCGGGTACGACGCCGGCTACTACGGCTATCTGTGGTCGAAGGTGTACGGCGACGACATGTTCTCGGTGTTCGCCGACGAAGGGATCCTGAGTCCCGAAGTAGGTCAACGCTACCGGGATGAAGTGCTCGCAACAGGCCACAGCCGGGACGCTATCGATCATCTGCGAGCTTTCCTCGGCAGGGAACCATCGACAGCAGCTTTCCTATCCAACCTCGGCCTGGGAGACCGCTGAGCAAAGGCGGTGAAGGCTCGCCCAAGCAACAAAGTGCCTACTCACGAAGCAGTCGCCGAGTCAGAACTCGCAA
>CAMYKI010000047.1 GCA_947258985.1 uncultured Acidimicrobiaceae bacterium | reverse complement strand
CGATGGCGACCATGTTGGGGATAGCGTTGGCGGCCCCCACCAGCGAATCGGAAAAACCGAGGTTCTCAAACAGGAAGTTGAGGTACAGCCAGGTGACCGAGAAGGCGAAACCCCACAGGAAAGCGGATGCCAGGAATCGGCGGGAATCGCCCGTGAAGGTGCGGAGTTTGGACAGGGTCTGCACGACCGCACATTGTAGGGTTCCCAACCCGTTCCCCGACCGCCGCAACCTATAGACTCGGCACGAGTCGAACCGAGGGGGATATGTGGGTTATGTGATTGCCGGTGTCGTGGTCGTCGTCCTTGTGCTGGTGATCGTCGCCATCTACAACAGTCTGGTGCGATTGCGGAACCGGGTGGACAACGCCTGGGCGCAGGTCGATGTTCAGCTGAAACGGCGTTACGACCTGATCCCCAATCTGGTCGAAACCGTCAAGGGCTATGCCTCGCACGAAAAGTCGACGTTTGAGCGGGTCGTCGAAGCGAGAAACCGGGCCCTGGCCGCAGGGAACGTTGAGGAGCAGGCGCAAGCCGAGAACTTCCTCACGGGAGCGTTGCGGCAACTGTTCGCGCTTGCCGAGTCGTATCCCGATCTGAAAGCCAGCCAGAACTTCTCGGAACTGCAGGCGCAACTGGCCGAGACCGAGAACAAGATCGCGGTCTCTCGACAGATCTACAACGATTCCGTGCTGACGTTCAACAACAAGGTGCAGACGGTGCCGTCCAACATGGTTGCGGCTATGACCGGGTTCTCGGTGAAACCGTTCTTCGACGCCCCCGAAGAGGCAGATCAGGCACCGGAGGTACGTTTCTGAGACGGATCGGCAGGCTCCGCTCACTCGGTCTTGTCGCGGTTGTCGCGGCCCTGTTCTCATTGCTCGGGGCCGCCCCGGCGGGGGCCAAGTCCTTCAACCTGACCAACACGGATGTGGAGGTCGTCGTTGAGTCCGACGGATCGGTCTCGGTTACCGAGCACATCACCTACGACTTCGACGGTGTTTTCGCCGGGGCCTGGCGCGACATCCCGCTCCGGTCCGGGGAGCAGGTCGCCCACGTTCAGGTGTTCGAGGGGGATGTCGCATACCAGCCCGGGGCGCCGACCGCACTCGGATCCGCGGGCGATCCCGGGACCTTCGGGGTAGAGCAACGGGGCGGGTTTGTCCGGGTTGTGTGGCACTACCAGGCTTTCGACGAAGCTCGCACGTTCACGGTCGGCTATCGGCTGCTCGGGTTGGCCGTCGCCTACGACGACGTGGTGGACGTCAACCTGAAGGTGTGGGGTGACCAGTGGGACCAACCGCTCGGCCACCTGTCTGCAACGATGGAGCTTCCCGGCGACCAGGTCTCCGGGGACGTCCGGGTCTGGGGACACCCGCGCTCGGTGAACGGGTCGACCTCTCTCGGCGACGACGGGATTTCCCCCAGCCTCACCGCCGAAGGAATCCCCTCCGGCCAGTGGGTTGAACTCCGGGTTGTGTTCCCCCGCTCCGACCTCGAGTCAACCGGCGGCGCTACGGTGATCGCCGGGAATGGGCTGGATGAGATCCTCGGCTACGAAGAAGCACAGGACGACCAGGCATCGACAGATCGAACCCTGCTGACTTTCCTGGTGGTGACCCTCGCCCTGCTGGCATTCCTTCCCGCAACCTTGGCAGTGCTGTTCATCTACTTCCGTCACGGTCGCGAGCCCGATGTGGCCTACGACCGGGAATACGAGCAGGAGCCGCCGTCGGATCACCCACCCGCCGTGATCGGGGGCCTCCTCCGGCAGGGGCCGGTAGGTACCGAGGACTTCGTTGCCACGATGTTCGATCTGATCCGCCGGGGGGCACTGCGTGCCCAGCCGGTCACGGTCGAGAAGAAGACCTGGATGGGCCTCCGCCGAGAAGACATATCCGATCTCGAGATTGGGCTGGCTGATGTTGGCCAGGCCGGCGGCGCGGTCGAGGGGCCGGTGATGGAGATACTCGAGCGACTTCTTTCTGATGGACCCCTGCCCCTTACCGAGTTCCGACAGGAGATCCGTGACGATGCCGCCGCCAATGCTGCAAGCTACGACACATTCGAAAGCGAGGCGCGCAAGGAACAGGTGCGGATGGGGCTTCTGGACCGGA
Organism: uncultured Acidimicrobiaceae bacterium; assembly: GCA_947258985.1. Taxonomy (GTDB): domain Bacteria; phylum Actinomycetota; class Acidimicrobiia; order Spongiisociales; family UBA5794; genus JAAETI01. The sequence continues at coordinate 23,109 of CAMYKI010000047.1, read as the reverse complement.
GCGGCGGAAAGCCGCTGGCCTGGGCAATCGGCAGCCTGGTCATCATGTTTGCGTTGCTGTTTCCCTTCTGGAACGCCGTGGCCGGATCGCGTTGGGCGCCGTTCCTGGTGCCCGGGTTGATCGGCGCTTTCGTCATCAACGCGGCGATTGTGGCCGTTTTCGGGTTCCGCCAGACTGGTTGGGTGAAGCGCTCCGACCAGGGTGCCCTGCTGGCGGTCCGGTGGCAGGCTTTCAAGCGTTACCTGCAGGATTTCAGCCGCCTGCATGAGGCACCGCCCATAGCCCTCGACTTGTGGGATGAGTACCTGGTCTATGCCATCACCCTCGGGGTGGCCGACGATGTTCTGGAAGCCGCCCGGATCCATGCTCCGGAAGAGCTGGCCCAAAGGAGCAACATCTACTGGTACGGCAACCACGGGTTCTCCGGTGGTCACTCCACCAACGCGCTCGCCGGATTGCAGTCGGCTCTGACCGGTGCGTTCGCCCCGCCCAGCTCGTCGGGAGGCGGCGGTGGCTTCAGTGGTGGCGGCGGTGGTGGCGGCGGGGGCGGCGGGGGTGGAGCCTGGTAGAACGCCCCCGGCGTGCGCACTTCGTACTTCGACCCATCTCGTCTGGCTGGGGCCCTGTGCGTCCTCCCTCGCCGGAGGTGGGGAGGTGGCCGATTGCGGTAGCAATCGGTCGGAGGGGGCCGGGGCAGCGGGCTGGTGAGCTGGTTGCCCCCTCAGTCCTCGCTTTGCTCGGACAGCTCCCGCGTCTGCGCCGGGGGAGCACGTTGCGGGCCCGGGCGTTCGTTGGGCCTTTTGTGTCCTCCCTCGCGGGAGGTAGGGGAGGTGGCGGATTGCTGGCAGCAACCGGCCGGAGGGGGCCGGGGTTGGGGCTATTGGCTCTCAGTCCTCGCCCCCGGTGGGTCGACATCGATTACGACTACGGCGCTTTCGCCCGGGATCATGGAGGTGCCTCCCAGTCGTGTGCGCCGCAACCCGGTCGGGGCGACCGGGTTGGATCGATCGAGGTAGGCGTAGATGATGCCGCCGGCCAGCATCCAACCGCCCGCAGCCAGGAACATCGATGAATAACTGCCGAACCGGATGATGGCGCCGAACGCCGGACCGCCCAGCAGGGCACCGACATCGAACAGGCCGGTGAAAATGGCCATGGCCGAACCCCGGTCTGCTTCGGCAGCCCGCGACACCACCATGCCCATGACGATCGGGAACGCATACCCGTGGCCGGCGCCGCAGAGCATGCCGGCGACGGCAACCGCTCCTGCACCGGTTGCAGAGGCCAGCACCACGAATCCCAGCACCATAGAACCCAAGGCCGGGTAGAGCACCCGCTTTGGACCCACCCGGTCGGGTAGCCAGGCAGCAAAAAGGCGAAGCCCGATGGCGGTGGCAGCATACGTGGAGAAAAAGAGCCCGACTGATCCGATGCCGGTGTCGATGACAAACGTCTTGAGGAATGTGAAATACGCCGTGAGGGCCAGCGAGAACACCAGTGTCACCCACCACAGCGGCAAGAGGTTCTTCTGTAGTACCGATGCAAGGAAACGTTGGGGTTGGTCTCCGCTGCCTCCAGGCGCGTGCGATTCGGGAAGGGGCAGCGACAGGAGTAGCGACAGGATCCCGAAACCCAGGACGACGACAAAGAATATGTCGAACTCCCAGCGAGCCAGGATGATGTCACCCAGCACTCCGCCGAGAGCGATGGGCAGGATTCCCGAGATCCCGAAGAGAGCGATCCCTTCTGTGCGGCGGCTGGCGGGAACCTGGTCGGCGCCGTACGTGAAGAGGGCAGTGAAGAGCAGCGCCACGGCAAATCCGTGGGTGATGCGCACCGCGTAGAGCCAGGCCCCCAGCTCACCGACCGTCAAATAGAGGGCCAGGACCGCCACGTTGACGACGTTCCCGAACAGGATCACCGGCCGCCGGCCACGCCGGTCCATGGCCCGACCCACCGAAGGCCGGACCGCGATGGAGGCAACGGCGGTCAAACCGACGATCAGGCCGATTTCCACTTCCCCGGCGCCGAGACCCTTCAAGAATCCCGGGAAGTGGAGGAACATCGTGAACGCCATGCCCTGGGCCATGTTGGCCAGCCAGGCAAAAACGAACGGTCGGGTGAGAAGTCGATCAGTCACCGAAACAGATTAGGGGTGTCGGGTGAGCTCCACGGTCAGACGTGTACCGTGAGAAGTCATCGGTTGTCAGAAATGGGGAACGGGCTATGGAATATCAGCTGCGGATGTATGAGGTCAAAGAAGGTGCGATGGAAGCATTCCTCGGGATCTTTCCGGCAGTTGTCGAGGCGCGCCGGGAGGCCGGGTTCGAGGTGGTCGGCGCCTGGTCGGTCCCGGAGGCAAACCAGTTCATCTGGATCGTCGGCTGCGAGGACGGGATCGAGGCGGCCTCCGACCGGTACTACGCATCGGAGCTCCGCAAGGCCATAGAACCCGAACCGGCGAAACTCTTGGAGACCATCACCACCCGGACGATGATGGCCGTTCCGGTCTGAACCGGGCGTTCTACCGGGGGTCGATGCTCACCTAGTATGCGCTGAGAGACGTCAGGAAGGCTCTGCGTGCTGCCCGTTGCAGTGTTGGTATCCGGTTCAGGCTCCAACCTGCAGGCGCTCCTCGATGCCTCCAGGACCGACCCGGATTTTGGTGCCCGGATTGTGGTCGTCATCTCGGACCGGCCCGGGGTTGGAGCTCTGGCTCGGGCCGCAAACGCCGGTGTTCCGACTGAGGTTGTTCCATGGAGTGATTTCGAGGATCGACAGGAATTCTCGATCGCTCTTTGTGACATCGCCCGGAAGTACGGGGCGGAGGTGCTGCTGCTGGCCGGGTTCATGCGCATTCTCTCCCCGGCCGCCGTCGATCGCTACCCGAACCGCATCATCAATATCCATCCCGCCCTCTTGCCCGCCTTCCCCGGCCCTCACGCAGTGCCGGCGGCACTGGCCCACGGGGTGAAGGTGAGCGGGGTAACTGTGCATTTCGTTGATGACGAGGTGGACCACGGGCCGATCATCGCGCAGCGGGCGGTTGCCGTAGAAGCCGGTGACACCGAAGAGATCCTCCACGCCCGCATCCAAGACGAGGAACATCGCCTGTTCCCGCTGGTGGTCAAGGCCTTCGCCGCCGGGCGTTTGCGGGTCGAAGGCCGCCGGGTGATCTGGGAGGAGTCGTGACGCGGATACCGGTACGCCGGGCATTGATCTCCGTGTCCGACAAGGGCGATCTGGTCCCGTTTGTCCGCGGCCTGATCGAGAGCGGAGTCGAGATTGTCTCCTCGGGCGGGACGGCCCGGATGCTAGAAGACGCCGGATTGGACGTGACCAGGGTCGCCGCTGTCACGGGCTCTCCGGAAATCCTCGGAGGTCGGGTCAAGACGCTGCACCCCTTCATCCACGGAGGAATCCTGGCCGATCCGTCGAACCCGGAACATCGGTCTGATCTGGGTCGCCATGGGATACATCCCTTTCAACTGGTAGTCGTCAACCTCTACCCGTTTGAGGCAACTGTGGCCCTCGACGGTGTGACCACCGGAGAGGCCATCGAGAACATCGACATCGGGGGGCCCGCCATGATCCGGGCGGCGGCCAAGAACCATGCTCATGTCGGCGTCGTGACCTCTTCCGATCAATACAACGAGGTCCTGACGGCAGTTGAACAGGGCGGCCTTGACGGGGAGCTCCGCAAGGAGCTGGCCCGGACCGCTTTCTATCGCACAGCTTCTTATGACGCTGCCATTCTCCGGTGGTTGGAACCCGACCAATTGCCGGACCGTCTCGTCCTTCCTTTGGAACGGCGGCAGGTCCTGCGCTACGGAGAAAACCCGCACCAGACGGCAGGTTCCTATCAACAGTTCGGGGAAGACGGGTGGTGGACCGCGGCCGTCCAGTTGCAGGGCAAGGAGATGTCTTTCAACAACTACGTGGATACCGAAGCAGCCTGGCGCCTTGTGTGGGAGTTCGAAGGGCCGGCGGCTGTTGTCGTCAAGCACACGAACGCCAGCGGGGTAGCCGTAGCGGACTCATTGGTTGAAGCATTCGAAGCCGCCTGGGAATGCGATCCTCTCTCCGCTTTCGGGAGCGTGGTCGCTCTCAACCGGCTCCTCGACGCTCCGACCGCGGAGGCGATGGCCGAACTCTTCATTGAGGTGGTCATCGCCCCGGAGGTGACGCCTGCTGCCGCCGGCGAACTCGCAGGCAAGAAGAATCTGCGCGTCCTGTGGGCGCCGGCTCCCCATCCAGGTGGCGTCGACATGCGTCGATTGGACGGTGGGTTCGTGGCCCAGGCACGTGACCGCATGGTTGAGGGGCGCGAGGATTGGCAGGTCATGACCTCGAGGGGGCCAACCAACGAGGAATGGTCCGATCTGGAGCTGGCCTGGATCGTTGCCGCCCACACCAAATCCAACGCAGTGGTCATCGTCCGCGACGGGGCGGCCATCGGGGTCGGGGCCGGAGACCAGAGCCGGGTCGGAGCCGCTGAACGCGCTGTGCTGCGGGCCGGGGACCTGGCGGCGGGCGCCGTTGCGGCCGGCGACGCGTTCTTTCCCTTTCGAGACGGGATCGACATGCTCACAGAGGCCGGAGTCACGGCCATCATCGAACCGGGCGGCTCAAAAAGAGATGAAGAAGTGATCATTGCCGCCGAACAGGCGGGCATCGCCCTGGTGTTCACCGGAAGGAGGCATTTTCGACATTGAGCGCACTCATATTGGACGGCAAGGCAGTGGCGGCAGCGGTACGGGACGAGGTGGCTGAACGCGTTGCCGCACTGGCAGGAAAGGGAAAAGTCCCCGGGTTGGCGACGGTTTTGGTCGGTGACGACCCCGCCTCGCATGTGTATGTCCGCAGCAAGCGCCGTCTTGCCGAGAAGGTGGGCATCAATTCCCTGCACCATGAGCTCGACGCCGGGACCAGCCAGGCGGAGATTGAGGCTCTGGTGCTGCGACTCAACGCCGACCCGTCGGTCGACGGGATTCTGGTGCAGCTCCCGCTGCCCGGTGACCTGGACGACAAGAGAGTGACGTCTCTCATCGACCCGAATAAGGATGCCGACGGGCTCCATCCGTACAACCTCGGATTGCTGGCTCTGGAACGAGCGGTGCTGGTTCCGTGCACCCCGCAGGGAGTGATGCGGATTCTCTCTCACTACGGGATCGACCCGTCCGGGAAGAGAGCCGTGATCGTGGGTCGTTCATTCCTGGTCGGCAGGCCGCTGTCGATGCTGCTGGCTGCCAAGGGGACAGACGCAACGGTTACCGCCGCCCATTCCCGGACGCCTGACATTGCCGCCGTTGCCTGTCAGGCGGACATCCTGGTGGCGGCGGTTGGTGTCCCCGGCCTGATTGGACCCGATGCCGTCAAGCCGGGGGCAACGGTCATCGATGTTGGCATCAATCGGACCGAAGACGGCCTGGTCGGCGACGTCCGCTTCGACGACGTGAAGGAGATCGCCGGTGCAATCACCCCGGTGCCGGGCGGGGTCGGTCCAATGACGGTGGCGATGCTCATGCGCAACACTGTGGCGGCTGCCGAACGCAGCATGGGATAATCGATCAACGAACACACAACGAAGGAGTCCTTATGGCATCGCCGATCACGATGGGTCCCGCCGGTCTACAGGTACCCGACGACCCCATCCTTCCGTTCATCGAAGGTGATGGTATTGGCCCCGATATCTGGCGGGCCGCTCAACTCGTGTTCGATGCGGCGGTAGCCAAGGCCTACGGCGGGGAACGTGAGGTCGTCTGGATGGAGGTACTGGCAGGCCAGAAGGCTTTTGACGACACCGGCGAGTGGCTCCCGGCCGATACGGTTGACGCCTTCCGCACCCACCTGGTCGGTATCAAAGGTCCTTTGACGACACCGGTCGGGGGTGGCATCCGGAGCCTCAACGTCGCCCTGCGCCAAACGCTCGACCTGTACGTTTGTCTGCGGCCGGTGCGCTGGTTCAAGGGAGTCCCTTCCCCGGTCAAGCAACCCGAGTTGATCGACATGGTGATCTTTCGGGAGAACACCGAGGATGTCTACGCAGGCAAGGAGATCGAAGCCGGCACCGATGACGCCCGGAAGCTGCTTGCGTTTCTCCACGAAACCTACGGATGGGAGATCCGGCCCGACAGCGGCCTGGGCATCAAACCGATTTCCGAGACAGGGTCGAAGCGCCTCATCCGGGCAGCGATCCGATACGCCCTCGACAACGGGCGGGACTCGCTCACCCTGGTCCACAAGGGCAACATCATGAAGTTCACCGAGGGAGCCTTCCGCACCTGGGGATATGAGCTGGTGACCGAAGAGTTTTCAGACGTTGCGGTCGGCTGGGCGGACTCGGGTGGCGACGCCGGCGACAAGTTGCTCGTCAAGGATGCTATCGCCGATGCCTTTCTCCAGCAGATTCTCACCCGGCCGGCAGAGTACGACGTGATCGCCACGATGAACCTCAACGGTGACTACATATCGGATGCGCTGGCGGCCCAGGTGGGCGGGATCGGCATTGCCCCCGGCGGAAACGTCAACTACGACACCGGCCACGCAGTCTTCGAAGCCACGCATGGCACGGCACCCAAGTACACCGGTATGGACAAGGTGAACCCGGGCTCGGTGATTCTTTCGGGTGAGCTGATGTTCCGGTACCTCGGATGGAAAGAGGTGGCGGATCTCATCGTCAACGCCATAGAGGCGACCATCGAAGACAAGATCGTCACATACGACTTCGCTCGCTTGATGGAAGGGGCAACGGAAGTGAAGACTTCCGAGTTCGCCGCCGCCATCGTCGAGCGCATGTGACCACTCATGAGGATGACGCGATGGCAGATGAGGTGAAGCGAGAGGGGATCGGGGTCATTGCCGACGTTGTCGTCGACGTGGCCGACCTCGAGCGAGGCGGCATGTTCTGGTCGCAGATTCTGGGGGTCGAGGTTGCCTTCCGTCACCACCAGTTCTGGTGGCTGGGCAGGCAGCACGAGGGCGCTCCAAGCCTTGTCCTGCAACGCACAGAAGAGGAGAAGACCACCAAGAACCGCGCTCATGTCGATCTCCAGGTTGCGGATCTCGAGGCATCGTTGGCCCGGGTCGAAGAACTTGGGGGCCGCCGTTTGCGGCAAGTCATCGAACCCGAGTACTCGTTGTGGGTGGTGGCCGATCCTGACGGAAACGAATTCTGTCTCATTCCCCCTCCGGAACCGTCCTGAAGGTGAAGCCGAGCCGGCGCTGCGATCTCGATCACGTCGCCCTGGCCGTTCGGGATGCAGTGCCGCCCCGCGACCAGCTGGTTTCTGATCTCGGCGCCACCCTGGTCTCCGGCGGCGACGCGGCCGGGTTCCGGGCTATGCAGATCAGGCTCGGTGACCTGACGACCGGCATGACCGTCGAGCTGCTGGAACCGTGGAACCTCGATCGAAGCGATTTCCTGGTCAGGTTCCTCGATCGTCACGGAGATGGACCCCACCACTTGACTTTCAAGGTGCCCGACCTGACCGCCGAATTGAGGCGGCTGGAGGAAATCGGCCTGCATCCGGTTGGGGTCGACCTGTCCGATGCGAATTGGCGGGAAGCGTTCCTCCACCCGCGGGATTCTCACGGAACGGTGATTCAGCTGGCCGAGTCAGAAGTCTGGCGGTTCGATCTCGCCTGGGATGCAGCCCGGGCCGGCAAGCCGGCCGGCCGACGCTGGTGGCCCGAACCTCCTCGCCGCGGCCCGGTTCCGGCGCTATTGGAACGCGTGGTGATGGGATCGTCCGACATCAGGCGAACGGCGGGCTTCTTCATCGAAGTACTGGGTGCCGACGTAGCCGCCCACGACGCAGATACCGCGGAGCTGGTTTGGCCGGGAGGCCGGATCACCCTAGAAGCTGGCCCGGCTGAGGGTATTCGTCGGCTGGAGGTGAGCGGCGCCGGCACCGTGGATCGGGTCATTGCCGGGACCAAAGTCGTTGGTGTTGCGACAACCGGTGATCTCACCTGAGCCCTGGTGTTCTTCCTTCACAACCGACGACTGATAACAAACTACTGAGTTACCACAGCACGACATAGGTCAGGATCGGGTCGGAAGTCTTGAAACCCGTGGCTTCCCGGAAGTCCCACAGCTCCACCCATAGGTTCACCCCGTCCTTCCTGGTGAACACACCGGCGTAGTGGGGCAGCCGGTCGTCATCGGTGCGGGCCAGCACGCCACTGATACGGCGCTCCAGCAGCCGTACCTGAATCTCGGCGGCAAGATCGGCGTGAGGACTGGTTTCTGCCGGGAGGCTGAAGTAGAGCGGTTCGATGTGTTCGAACCGCAAGGCGCCGGCGGTGAGCGAGGTCTCGTCGTAGAGCGGATCCTTGGAGAGGACCTCGCGGGATCCGGCCGGCGCCCACGGTTTGCCGCTCGCCAGCGAGGCAGACCCTTGCCCCAGCCACTGCTCCACCCATCGTGTATGCGTGGCAGGTATCCAATTCGAGCGTCCCAGCACGACCATGGAAACGGCCTCGGCCATGTCCTCACCGGCTCCGGTCCGCCCGTAATCGGTCGAGGCCCCGATCGAGGTGGGGAGAAACCATGAGGCCTCCAAAGGATCGGGGTTCTGATCGATCCAACCGACCGATGCCGCAAACGACTGCACAAGGCTCGAACCTGCGGCCGGATCGACCTGCTCGACCTCGCCCGCCAGTGCCGCCTCGACGTACGTGGCCTCGAGAGCCCGGTACTGGGCGACATGGGCGAGTTCGTGGATGAGGGCCCTGGTCAATTCCAGGCGAGTTGTGTCTTCATCGTTAGGAGCGAATGTCCGGTCGACGAGGTAGATGTCGGGTCCTTTGGTGAATGCGACCGCTTTGCCGATTGCTTCCTCACCGCCGACCGATTGGATACGGATGAGGTTTCGGGGCTGCCCCGCTGCCAGCAAGGCTGTGGGTACCTCCTCCCAAGCCGCGGCAATCAGCTCGAGCTCACGCTGGTCTGCCGAACCGGTAGCTCCCAGCAGGGGTATGCCGCCGATGGTTCTCGTCCAGTTGACGTCTTCGAAAGGCGGGGATCCGAGGCGTTGAAGCAACTCCGGGTCGTCCATGTTGAGGTCCAGGGGGACGGTGGTTGATGAGGTCGTCTGGACGGAGCCGTTGCTCGTAGTTGCAGCCGGCAGCAGGCCGCAGGCCGTCAGCGCCAGGACCGAAATCAACAAGATGGGGAGGAGCAAACGGCGCACGGTTCCTTGATAGCAGGACTGGCGGTCAACATGTTTCTCCGGCGGCCGGGGGCCCCCGTGGCGGGACTAGCCTTGAACCACAGGACCGACCAGCCAAGGAGTGTGGGTATGAGCAAGGTCACGGTCGTCGGGGCGGGCAAATACGGATCCACTACGGCCCAGCGTTTGGCAGCCATGGACATCGTCGACGAGGTGGTGATGACCGATATCGTCGAAGGTCTGCCGCAGGGTTTGGCCCTCGACATGAATCAGTCCCGTCCCGTTGAGAAGTATCGGACACTGGTCGTCGGAACCAATGACTATGCGGACACAGCCGGCAGCGACGTCGTGGTGATCACGGCGGGATTGCCGAGAAAGCCCGGCATGAGCCGGATGGATCTCCTCGAGGTGAACGCCAAGATCATCAAGGATGTGACCCAGCAGATCATCAAGTTTTCGCCGGAGGCAACCCTGGTCATTGTGACGAACCCTCTCGACCAGATGACCACTCTGGCGGCTGAGGTCTCCGGGTTGCCGCATCACAAGGTCCTCGGCCAGGCGGGCATTCTGGACAGTTCCCGTCTCGCCCACTTCCTGTCTGAGGCTACCGGCGTGGACATTCTCGAGATCGACGCTCTGACTCTGGGAAGTCATGGTCCGACGATGGTCCCGGTCCCTTCGCAGTGCTCGGTGGCCGGCAAGCCGCTCACCGACTTTCTCAGCGAGGAAGAGATTCAGGCGATCCTGGATCGGACCCGTGGCGGGGGAGGCGAGATCGTCGCTCTACTCAAGACCGGCAGCGCCTACTACGCCCCCTCATCGGCGGCGGCCAGGATGGTGGCGGCCATCATCAACGACGAGAAGGCCATGATGCCGGTGTGTGCTTGGGTTTCGGGTGAGTACGGCATCAACGATGTGTACCTGGGTGTACCGGCCAGGCTCGGCAAGAACGGTGTTGAGGAAGTCGTCGTCATGGATCTGACCGACGACGAAGTCGCTGCTCTGGCCGAGGCTGCTGCCGCGGTGAAAGAGAAGGTCGACGAACTGCACGAACTCGATCTATAGCCACCGATCGTTTCCGGCCGGGTCGGGAACCTCGATGGGCGCGCTTGCAGCGAGCGGGGACTTATAGTTACACCTGTGTAGTTATTGTCGTGTCTGAGGAGGACTCCCGATGAACAAAGGCGAATTGATCGACCAGGTTGCTGCCGATGCCGGCATCACCAAAGCGGCTGCGAAGGTGGCGGTCGAGAGCGTATTCGGTTCGATCACCAAGGCGATGAAGAAGGGCGACCGGGTTCAGATCGTTGGATTCGGATCGTTCGAGTCGCGCAAGCGCCAGGGGCGCAAAGGTATCAACCCGTCGACGGGTGAGTCGATCCGTATCAAGACCCAGTTTGTGCCGAAGTTCTCGGCCGGCAAGGGCCTGAAGGACGAAGTCGCCAAGCGCAAGAAGTAACCGGACAAGCAAAGCAAGAGGGGCGGTCCATGCAGGGCCGCCCCTCTGTTATTGGTCTTCTAGAAATCGACGTCGAGGGCTGAAACGGCTGAAGTCCAATGGCCGAGAGCAACCTGCTGGGTCATCAACTTGGCCATGTTGCCGTTGACCTTGATCTTGCCCGTCATGAAGGCCATCTGGGTGTTGAGCTCGCCGCTGAAGATGGCGCTGGTCGTCTCGAAATTGCTGGTAATGGTGACGTCGGCGTTGGCGAGTTCGCCCAACGACTGCACAGGTTCGTCGCTGGTGGCGTCCAGGTAGAACTTCACTTCGCCGTCGGGGGCATCGCTCACCACGAACTGCACGCTCATGTCGGCAGATGCCTTGAAGTCTTCGTGGGCGCGCAGGGTATCCGTTACCTCTTTCGCCCACTCCTCGGAGAGAAACTTGACTGCCATCGAGTGGCTCCTTCTTTCGACACACCGTCGTGTTGACGCTGCCAGGGTAGCAGTGGGCGAAACGGCGCCCATAGGGCGGCGGTCATTACCCATCAGTCTTCCGTCGTCGGTGATCATCTCCCCATCCGGGAACGGTCTCGGCTTGGACGAGTGACCCGCTCAGAGAATGCCGGCCTCGTTCAGCACCTTTGCGATTGCTCTCTTGTCCTTGGGTGGCACGGGTCGGAGCGGTTTACGCAGATGTCCCGGTCGGAGCCCGGTCATTCCTGCTCCGGCTTTCACACCCGGCACCCGGTGCGCCTCAACCGCAGTTGAGATACTGGTGAGTTTTGCTTGCAGTTCGCCTGCGGTCCGGAGATTCCTGCGGGCGGCCGTCACCACCCGGCCGGCGAGTTTCGGGAGGTAATTCGAGCTTGCGGTGATGGCGCCATGGGCGCCGGCCGCGATGCAGAGCCTCACCGCTTTCGACGAACCCGTCATCAGCACGAAGCCGTCGACGGTGAGCTCTGCAAGGCGAGTCATGGCGACCGGATCGCCGCCCGAATCCTTCATGCCGGTGATGTTGGGATGCCGGGACAGTGTGATCGCCGTTTCCACGGGGAGCGTGTAACCGGTAACGGCCGGGACGGAATAGAGAAAGACCGGAACCCGGGCGGCGTCTGCCAGATCTTCGAAGTATGCCGCTACCGCGGAGTGGTTGCCGCGAACCATCGTGGTGGGGGTCACCACCAGCACTGCATCGGCACCGCCCTCGGCGGCCTCTTCGGTCTGGGCAAGAGCGGAGCGAGAAGATTCGCCGGCGACACCGGCGAGCAGGAAAGGCCCTTTTCCCAATGTACGTCGGGCGGCGCCGACCAGCAGATGGCGTTCTTCGGTATCGAGATAGGGTCCTTCTCCGGTGGAACCGCCGATCAGGAAACCCTTGATTCCTTGTTGGGTGAGGGCCTCGAGATTGTGGCGGTGAGCGTCGAGGTCGATGTGGCCGGATCTGGTGAACGGGGTGATCAGGGCGGTAACGAGGCGGGGCGGGTTCTTCATACCGACGAATCTACCCGGATCGAATCAAGGACCTGCTACGAGCTTGATCTCAGTGGGAAGCTGATCGCCGAGCCCGGGCGGTACGGGGTTGAGTGGGCATCCGCCGACCACAGAGGCGTTGGGGGCAAACCGCACGCTGAAGGCGGACATTTGAGCCAGGTTGGTGGTACGGTCGTCGCCCTCTTGCCAGCTGCCGCCGCTGTTGTTCTGGTGGTCCCACCAGAGGAGGCGGGTGTCGCCCGCCGAAACGGTTCCCCGGCGTCTGCCGTCGGCCGGTCCGCCAAAGTTGTCCGTGTCGTCTTCCACGATGGGGTCCAGAAGGTAGGCGATCTCAAATCCGGTGATGGTGAAGAGGCGTGGGTTGGAGGGGCCGGCCCCTTTGGGTCCCCAGACTCCGGCGGGCACGATGATGAGGCGCAGGTCGCGACAGTCGTACTGGGAAATCTCAAACTCGGGTGGGTTCACGTAGCTGATGTCCGGCGGGATCGGGTAGACGGGCTGGTCGTCGATATCTCCATCGTCACACGTAGTCGGCGGATCTTCGGGATTGGGGGTCAGCGGGTCGGTGTCGTCGTCGAAGAAATAGTCTGTGCTCGCAGCGGCGGGACTGCAGGAGGCATCGAGGTCATCGGACGGGTTTGACATGAGGTTGGTATTCCACACGACCGAACCCGACGGCGCACCGGTTGGTCGGGCTACCGACGTCCACACATTCGTCGGCATCTCGTGGGGGTTCACCGGGTTCAGGGTGCGGCCGTCCGAGTAGGCCAGGCGGCCAAGGTGGTCGGTGGCGGTCTTGCCCCCGATCAAGCCGTCGTAGACAGATCCGGCGATGTTGCCCGACTTCGAGACCAGCTGGTTGCAGGGAACATCGCCCGCGACCGAGTCGCATCGAACCGGGGCCGGGATGCACGGATCACCGGGCATGGCGGTCGCGTCGTAGCAGGTGATCGGTCGGTCGGCGCCCAGCATCATGTTGAAGGTCAGCTCATTGGAGCCACCACCCCCGAGACCATCAACCCGGGGAACCTCCAGGTAATTGCAGACACCGCTCCCCGAAGCCGTTGACGGATAGTCGTTGCACTGGTTCTCGGTGAACTTGATGATTCCTCCCGGGAAACCGGTGCTCACCCCAACCGGGAAGATCCCGGTCGAAACCGAGGTGAAGGCGCCACAGTACGCCTCCTGGCGGATGCCGGCACTATCGGCGCCGAGGACCTTCCCGAACCGCGTCGGGGCTTCCTGACGGAGACTGACCCGCATGATGCTGGCGCTGGTTACCCCGTTGTACAGAGCGGGGGTTTCAACCTCCAAAACGAAATCCCCGGCGACCCAGGTCGAAACGTTGCCGACGACGGTGGTTGGTGTCCCGGGTGTGATCATGTTGAGGCCCCGCTGGTTGGGCCGTGCGAAGTCGGCGGCCTTTTCGACCGCCAGGTCCGGATCGTCCGGCAATTCTGCCGCTCCGGCCAGGCAGGCAAGGTCCACGGCTCGCTGCTGGCTGCGGGCTTGCTGGAAGAACTCAGATGTGTCGACGGCCAGTGCGGTTGCGCCGATCAGAAAGAGCAGAATGACGGCCGTCCACACCGCCGCAATTCCCCGCTCGTCGGAGTGCCTCAGCCGGGATGTCACGGTTCCAACCTCGAAACGGCCTGGGCGGTGAGATCGACCTCGAAGGAGAACAGGATAAAGTCGAGTCGGAAGTCCCGGACGACCAGCCTGACCTGAGCCCGATCATCTGTGGTCGGGTCCTGGCCCGCGCCACCTCCGAGAGAGATGCAGTAGCCGGCCGGAGAGTCGACGACCGTGATGCCGCCTCCGGTTGTTGCGCTCTCAGTGACGGCACCGCTCTCGATGATGGCCGAGCATCCAGATACGTCGCTCCACTGGATGCTGGCAGCCAGAACTTCGCCGCGGGCGATCGGGTCGAGAATGGCGAGCGAATCCGAGGTGGTCGCGGCATACCGGGCGGCTTCCCGGGCGGCGTGATCGAGGACGTTGTGAACATTCCAGGCGCGGGCTGTGGTCCATATCCCAAAGGTCAGCATCAACAGCATCGGGAGAACCAGGGCGGCCTCAACGAGCGCGGCGCCGCGCTCGCGGCGCGGCTTCTTCTTCAACAATCGTGCTCGTATCACCGTTGCCTCCCAGGGGACTGCAACGATCCGACTATCCGGTCCGTGGGGATCGTTCCACCCGTACCGCATGATACCGCAAAGAGTGGTCGAAATACAGACAAACTCTCACTCTCCGTGGCGGCAAACAACCTATTTAGGTATCGGCAGAAAGGCCAGACGGAATGAGGGGTTTTCGATTGCCGTCGCCGCACACGAACGCTCTCGGCGGCTACTCCTCGATGTTTATCACCGTGGAGGGGTTGCCGTCGAAGTCTTCGTTGTAGGTGATGTTGATAGCAGAGCCGCTCAGCTTGATGTTGTAAGCGATGATGCTGCCGTCGAACGTCGAGTTGTCGGCTCCGCTCATATCGATGTTGCCGAAGGGCGCATACTGAATACCGCTCCAGACGTGATTGGAGCCACTCCACGTTATGGCGTCGCGGTTGCACGACGCAGTTGCATTCCGGTAGGTACTGAAGAGGGCCAGCCCACTCGCATCGTAAGGGCCGTAATCAGGATCGTTCGGGTCCACGATGGTGTTGACCGTATTCGTCCCCGTCAGGCTGATCTGCCCGGTAGCGACGATCGTCACATGCTCGCCGGCCACCCGGTTGAGGCTGACATTGCCGTCGACGTAATAAAGGCCTGAAGCGAGAGTCACATCGGACCAGCTCCGGTTTGTGGTGTAGGGGAAATACTCACCGAGTGCATCAGCAGCAAGGGCGATGTTCGAGCCGGGTGCATACTGGGCGGCCTCGTATTTGACCGGATAGGGAGGGACCAAGGCAACGCCCTGCGTTGGGTTGGTGCCGATGCCCGAGGGCGTCCCGTCTGGTTCAAAGAACTCGACCCCTGAGTGCTGCACCGAGACCACTGCCGTGACCGGCCCGTAGATCCTGCTGGGCGAAGCGACATTGCCGTTGATCCTCAACTGATCGTTGGAGTGGATCGCTCCCTTGATTGTCTGTGAAGACCCGGTGAGGCTGAGGTCGACAGGCCCGCACGTGGTTGAGCCTGCGAACAGTGCAAAACCGCCCGATCCGGTAGTGATGCTGCAACTGGCAACGGCCTGGGAACTGGCGGTGATCGTGTTGGCTCCGACCGTCTTGGCAAACCCGCCATCGATGGTCGACGAGACCACGGCTTCGAATCGACCGCTGCCCAGGTCCGTGAGCGTGACGGAGTTCGTTGTGCCGTTGTTATCGAACCCGTTGGCAGCGGCCGAAGCGATGCCGGCCGCCATAGGATCCCGGCCGTTGCACTCTGCCCACGCAGCGGCCAGGGATGCCTGGTCCGCAGCGTTCTGCGAGTCGCGCTCTTCATTGAGCCCGCGGCCTCCATCGACGCTCAAGGCAGCGACTCCCAACACGAGCAACATCGCAATGGCAACGACGACCAGAACGGCGCCGCTCTCATCTCCGTGGAGTCTCCTCATTCCATCCCCATTCTCTGTTCTTGCCCCCGTTGCGGGTGCAGCCTCGTCTGATTCATGGCGTCGTCGTTGTAGTGGTGGCGGGTACACAACCCGCGGCGAATATCGTCGACGTCACCGCATGGGAGAGCGTGACGGTATCGCCGAGAAAGATCTTGCCCACCGGAGTGATCATCGGGTAATCGTGGTCGACTGTGACGGTCGCCGTGCATGCGACCAGGTCGACTGCGCTGGTCACATCACCGGGGGCTATGGCAATGTCGTCGACACTGTCGACAACCCGCTGCTGGACGTCGCCAGCTGGAAAATAGGAGGCGAAAAGAGCACCCTCCTGGGCCGCTTCAACAATGGTGATATTCGTCAGTAGAGCTCGGGAGAAATCGGTTATCCCGAGCACCAGCAGGAGCAGAAGCGGCAGCACGAACGCCATCTCGACGGCTGCTGCGCCCTTTTCGCTCAAACGGCTGCTCATATCGACCCTTCGAATATGGAGCGCCGATCCGTTGAGGACACGTCGATGGTTCCCAAGAACGGGCCGATGAACGGAATGGTCGAGGTGAACGTTGTGGTGACCGTCACTTCGATTCGGTCGCCCGCTACTGCCTGCGGCGATTGCCCGAACACATTGCCCAGGACGCCGTTTCCGAGGTGTTCCTCACAGCTTGGCGCCGCTTCGAAGCGATGCCGGCGGGTGACGAGAGCCTCCCCTGGCTGTACGGAGTCGCCAGAAACGTAGTTCGCAACACCAGCCGTTCGCACCGCCGCTCATTGCGGCTGTCCGCGAAATCAAAGGCTCAACCCCACTACCCGGAACCTTCACCCGAGTTGCAGATCGTCCGCAACGAGCAAGACGCCGAACTCGTTGCCGCTCTCGAGAGTCTCAAGCCAGATGACCAGGAGGTGCTCAGATTGAGGGCATACGAAGGTCTCTCGATGAAACAGATTTCGTTCGCGATCGGCTGTTCCGAAGAAGCCGCGAAAAAGCGCATATCCCGTGCGCTTGGCCGCCTTCGGAAGGCTGCGGCGATCGACAGGCCGGTCCCGTCCGGCATCAACCCCCGTGCGACCCAACAGGGAGGTGAACAATGAACGATTCGCAGCTGATCGAGCGATTGGCGAGCACCGATCTCTATCGGAATGATCTACCGCTGCCCGAGACCATGCGACCCGACGTTGGGCTCCTCGAAATCGCAAGGAGGACGGACATGGACACAATGGAACGGACAGAGCAGGTAGAGGTTGCAAGGCCACCGCGACGGCGTTGGAACGGACCCTTGATCGCAGCGGCAGCATTCGCCGTCGTCATCGTCGTCGGCCTGGTGGGAACGCTGCTCACGAGCACAAACGAAGGCACCGAACCCGCCAACCCCACAACGACCGAAGCACCGCCCACAACTGTGACTACCGAGGTGCCGGCCACAACCGTCGCGCCGGTACCGGTCGACACCGATGCCGCGGCACCGATTCAGGCACAGAACGACCAGGCTTCCCGGGCCACTATCGAGTTTGCGGGCAACACCAAAGCTCTCGTCGAGGGCGGAGTACACATGGTCGAGATCGAGATGTACATCGAGCCCAACTTCAACGACACCGGGGTCACGGTGACCCTGTCAAGCGTCGACGGTGAGATCACGTCAACCGGAATCACCGACGAGGGTGTCGAATTCACGCCGACCTGGTCGTGGACTACCGAAGGCGACAAGGTCGTCGTCACGATGGTGGGGCGCGGCGTCAGCATCCCCGACACCAGGCCCGATGTGGTTGTCACAGTCCAGGAGACCGCTACGTCCGACCCCGTCGAGTTCGTCTTGACAGCAGAGGCCGGATCGGGACGTCCGGGCTGAGGTCCGAGCGGGCTTTCCCAATCCGAAAGTACCGAGACCCCCTGCCGAGCAAGGGGTCTCGCGCTTGCTCCGCAAGGGGTTACTCAGGGACCCGGATCGACTCCTGTCAGCTCGATCGAGAGAGCCCATCTTGTCCAGATCCTTGCTCTCAGCGCTCGAACCAACCTGGCAAGCAGTTCCCGGATTTCTCACGCAGTTGCCTGGGCCGAAGTACTGACCACCGTCGACGTCCGGTGATCGTTTGGAAACCGAAACCCCAAGAGCTCAGCTGTTGGTTGCCGAGTTGGAGACGAGTTGGTCGCCGGGTGGATTGCCGGCCGCGGCTAGCTTCCGTTCCCAGAACGCATATCCGGCTACCGCCGCCGCGAGGAAGACTCCGGTGGCGAAGTACATCGTCGAATAGCCAGATTGCTCGATCACAAATCCGAGTGCGGGGCCGCCCAGGAGCGTCCCGCCGTCAAAGAGAGCTGTGAAGAACGCTACGGCAGATCCCCGCCCGGCGTCACCGGCGCGATCGACCGTGAATCCCATGAGAATCGGGAACGAGTAGGCGTGGCCGGCTCCGCACAGCAGTCCCGCGACTGCAATGTCCGTAGTTGACCCGGCACGGGCGAGCACAAAGAATCCGGCGATCAGCAGCGCAAAGGCGGGGTAGAGAACCCGACTCGGCCCAATCCGTTCCGGAAGCCAGGCAAACGCCACTCGCAGCGCAATTGCGAATCCGGAATAGAACGCAAAGAACAAACCGAGCGATCCGACGCCGGTCTCGTCTACGTACGTGCGTAGGAAGGTGAAGTACGCGGTAAGCGCAAACGAAAACGAAAGCGTAATCGCCCAGATCGGCAACAGCTCTGGCCGCCAAACCGCCTCGAAGAACCCGGTGCGACGCTCTCCAGCAGCCAGGCGGACCATTGTCTCGGGAAGGCCGAGGGTTGCGACTAGACCGATCGCGCCGAAGATTGACGCAGTGACGAACAGCGCCGCAAAGTCGGCGTAGGACAAGACGATCTCGCCCACGACACCGCCGAGGGCCATCGGCAGCAATCCGCTAACACCGAACAATGCGAGACCCTCCGTGCGACGAGACACGGGAATGATGTCGGCGCCGTAGGTGAACAGACCGGTAAACACCATGCTGATGGCGAACCCGTGGAGCACCCGAACCACAAAGAGCCACGGACCGACCACAGACACACTCAAGTAGAGCAGCGGCACGAGCGCGTTCAGCACCCCACCGACAAGCATGACCGGGCGGCGACCCCGGGTGTCCATGATCCTCCCCAGCGTCGGTCGAATAGCGATGGCCGACACCGCGGTGACCCCGAACAAGAATCCCACCTCGGTAGCGCTGGCGCCCAGGTCGGTGAGGAAGCTGGGGAGGTGGAGAAAGAGGAAGAACGCCATGCCATGGAAGAGGTTCCCGGCGAAGGCAACAGAGAATTGGCGGGTTACTAGACGATCGCGGTGCGGCACCGGCTGAGTCTACCGGTGCCCAATCCGGTCATCTCACCCGCGGGGGAGGGATTTCCGGCTGGGCAGGCATGACCGTTGGACTACGGCGTCTGCTCGAAACGACCTATCCAGAGCGAGCGCTGTCCCGCGTCCTCTCCGACCGAGGTGAACAGTATCGAACCTGCTGCGCCCGACCCAGCGAACCCTGCCCCCGCAGGCTCGTGGCTGCCCGGTGGCCCGGCCACCTCGTGCCAGGTCGAGCCGTCGGTCGATACCCAAAACAGGTGAGTGGATTGCGGCATTGCCGTTACCACCAGGCCAAAGTCTGTCTCTTCCTCCGTTACCCAGGGCGGGAAGACGCTCTCGACCTCGGTCCAGCCGATTCCGTCCGTCGACACGTAGGTGTAGGCGAGTTCCTCGCCGGTGCTGTTGTTGTAGCCGGTGATCACGGTGGCCCTGAGATGCTGCGAGCCGGCTTGCACCATCGAGTGCTCGCTCGAGAAGTCGACAAACGCTGGTTCACCCTGGTCGATCCATTCCACTGCATCTTGCGAGGTCCACACCCTGGCTGACACCAGCGGCGCTTCCGGGTTCGCCTGCCAGTCATACACGAATTCATAGGCGGCGAAACCGCCATCTGGTACAACAACTAAATCCGCGGGCGCCTGCCACGGAGTCGTCACCCAAGAGAAATCGCCGCCAAGTTTCGATGCCCAGACACCCGACGAGGTCAGTCCCCCACCCCGCTTGAGTTGAGCGAGAATCAACTCGGCGGGATACTCCGCCGTCCCCACGATTTGATGAACGAGCTCACCGCTCGTCGCATCAGAGAAGCTGATCTGTTCACCGTCGATCGTGGCTTTCAGGACCGCCAGCGTTGTCCCGCGCTCAGGATCATCGAGTCGAAATGCACCGGACGGTGGATCCCACATTGCGTAGGGTTCCAGCTCGCAGGGTTCGGGCTCGCCGCAGTCAACCTCGAACACCCCGTAATAGTCACTCCAACTGACCTCACCCCAGGCCGTGCCGTCGATCACCAAGATGCCCTCGGCGGAAATGGGGGATCGGATCCACTGTTGCCAATCGATGCCGGCGATCTCTGGCAGCGGAGCCGGGTCGAGATCGACAGCCACCCAGGAATCATCGACTTGCTCGAAAAGCTCGTTGCCCGACTCGTCGGAACCGATCGCCCAACCGTCGTGAAAGGAAACCCACCGGAACCCAGCCAACTCCGGCGCTACCTCCTCGGAGACCCAAGTCACCGCATCCTGCGATCGCCACACTTTCGTGCCCTCATACGAGACGTATCCGCCGTTGGCGTCGGCCTGGATGCCCGTGGGCAGTGTGTCCGCATCGCCCTCGACCCTTTCCCAGGTCAACGTGCCCAGGCCGGGCACGATGCTGGCTGCAACATCGACGGTTACCTGGTCGATGGTTGTGGGAGCCACCACAACTTCGGTGGTAGTCGCTATCGACGTTTCCGTGGTTGCGGTGTTGTCGGTCTTGGTGGGCGACTCGTCGGCCGGCGTCGACTGCATTGCGTCAAACAGCACATTGGATCCGCCGACAAGCAGCAGAGTTATGATCGCGGCCGCCGCTGCGATCACCCAGCCCGGCCGAGCACGCGATGACTGTTGGATCAAGGGTTGCGGTGGCTCGCCGTGCAGCATTTCGGGCAGTTCATCAGCATCGAAGCGCTCCACAACGTGGTCAAAGTAGTCTCGCAACTGACTGTCTAGCTCAGGCACCGGCATCTACCTCCAAAGAACTACGTAACTTGGCCAGGCCTCGGTCTCTGTGGCGTCGTACAGTCGACCTATCGACGCCGAGTAGATCGGCGATTTCCCGTTCGCTCCATTCCATGGCATACAGCAGCACGACCGCGATGCGCTGCAATTCCGTGAGACCTTCGAGGGCACTCGGAAGCCCGGGTTCGACCTGTGGCAACTCCCGACTCTCTACCGCAGGAAACAGGGCTTGTTTGCGTCGGTACTTCCGGGCCGCGGTCTGGCCGACCCGGTAG
Organism: uncultured Acidimicrobiaceae bacterium; assembly: GCA_947258985.1. Taxonomy (GTDB): domain Bacteria; phylum Actinomycetota; class Acidimicrobiia; order Spongiisociales; family UBA5794; genus JAAETI01. Next base: position 2,131 of record CAMYKI010000047.1, on the reverse strand, counting down.
AGATAGCCGGCGGGGTTCTTCATGTCCTTGACGTCATCCCAATGCTCCCAGCCGTAGGCCATGGCGTCGGCCGTGGCTTCCTTGCCGACCTGCGGGCCGTAGGCGGCGGCGAGTGCGTACGAGAGCTTGGGCTCGGCGTTCTTTACGAATACCGTGAAACTCTCTTGCGTCAACTGGTCGGGCACTACGCCTTCTCCCTCTACCCAAGTAGAGCAGCCCGGGGGCCAAGTGGGTGACACAAGTGAGAAGAGTCTTGTTCGACGAACTCAACTGACGTTCGCGGTCCTCTGCCCCTGCCAACGGGTACCCGATCGCTGATACTCTATTGGGTAGGCGCATGCAAGAACGCAAGGCAACCGTCTCCAAGCGCACCACCCGCCGGATCGGCTACGGGGTTGCGATCGCCGTCAACGCGGCGATGCTCGTCATCGTCAACAACATCCTCGACTGGGGCTGGTTTGGGTGGCTGACCGAGGACCTCAACGACGTCATACCGCTTATCAACCTTTCCCTGGCAGCATCGATCGTCGCCAACGCCGCCTACATCGCCAATGACAGCCCGGTCTTCAAGGGCGTCCTGGAGCTGGTGGTGAACACGATCTCTCTGATCGTGACCATCCGCCTGCTGCAGGTCTTCCCGTTCGACTTCTCGGAGTACAGCTCCGTGTGGGAGACCGCCACCCGCTCCATACTCATCGTGGCGATCGTCGGCATCAGCGTGGCGCTGCTCGTTGAGTTGGTGAAGCTCATCCAAATCGTCGTCCGGGTCGCCGAGGACGCTGAAGAGGTCTTCGGGCGCGAGAATCCCCCTGCGCAGCAAGGGGATTCGAGTTGATTCAGGGCTTGGTCGTTTCGTAGTTAGCGATCGAACCCGGCGCTGTGGGTGGCGAATTCGCCCCCGAGCTGCATCTGCTCGGTCGCTTGCTTCATCTCCTCGGGCACGTCTCCGAGGAAGAAGAACGGTCCGGGCGTCGCGATGGCAAGCAGCTGCGGGAAGTGAGCCGCGGCAGTGGTACCAAGATGGAACCCCATTGCCGCGGCATCTTTGAACTCATCACGTACATACACGGCGTTGTCCTTCGCCGACACGTAAATGTGCACCGTCTCGGCACCCGGTTCATTCGCTTCCATCGCGTCGGTCACGTCTGAATAGATCGACGCAAGTTCATCGAGCTTTCCCGGCCGTGCAGTCCACTTGTATACGACGGTGATGTGATTGCTGTCCATGCCTTCTCTCCTCGGCTCGGGGCCTCTTGGAGGCCGCTCCTTTAAGTAACCTATCGGTTGCTTTGCACGAAAGTAACTGAACGATTACTATCTGTCAAGCGAAACGGAGAGCCAAATGGGTAGACCCAAGCAATACGAACGAACCGATCTCCTCGACCGGGCCGTTGAGTTGTTTCGCCGGCAGGGATTCAACGGCACCAGCACCGCCGAACTAGTTGCCGAACTCGGTGTCAATCGCAAGAGCATGTATGCCGAGTTCGGATCAAAGCAAGAGCTATTCGAGGCCACGCTGGAGCACTACCAGCGCAAACACCTCACCAACGTCCTCGCACCGCTCGAGGCTCCCGATGCCGGCGTCGACGCAATCCGCGGCGCGTTCACCGACTACGCGACCGCCAGCGAGGGCTGGTTCCACGGCCGGGGATGCTTGATGTGCAATACCGCGGTTGAACGCGGTCCCCTCGACCCGGCAAGCGGCAAGTATGTCACCGCGTACCTCGCCCGGATTACTCGAGCCTTTCGCAACGCTCTCGAGAACGGAAAGAACCAAGGTGACCTCGACGCAACCGCAGACCTCGACGAACTTGCAGCCTTCTTCACCACGGCGCTCATCGGAGTCGCCGCCTGCATCCGGGCCGAGGCCCCGCCCGCGCAGCTCCACGCCGCATCGCGTGTTACCACGAGCGTTTTGGACATGCACCGGCCGGCGGGTTAGCAACTGAACCCCGCCTGGAGCCTCCGTCCTCCCGGGCGACACGGTCGATGATCCTCTGGCCCACATGTGGGCCCTCACTATTCGACGGAACCACCCAATCTGGTGGCCGGATTACCAAGCCGGGTCCTCGAAGTCGAGGACTCGGCTCCTCCCTAGAACACCGTGAAGACCCCCTGCAACGCAGGGGGT
>CAMYKI010000046.1 GCA_947258985.1 uncultured Acidimicrobiaceae bacterium | reverse complement strand
CCCGCCGCGGCGATTGCCTCGTCGAGGAACCCGGGCGGGACCTCCATGTTGTGCTGCAGGATCGCGATCGGCTTCATGCCCAGCCAAGTTAGCCTCGTCGGATTGCGTGTGGCGCCCACCGGCAAGTCTGGCGGCATACTGGCACGTGTGCCGGCGTACCGGCACGTGTGCCGGCGTACTGGCACGTGTGCCGGCGTACTGGCACGTGTGCCGGCGTTCTGGCACGTGTGCCGGCGTTTACTCGGCCTCGCCAACCGTAGCCAGAACATCCGTCGGTGAAGCGGATGATGTGGGCAGGTTCAGACGAAAAACCGTCCATCCGTCGCGGCGGATGCAATCGAGATCTCCGCCCATGAGCCGGGCAAGCAGCCTGCTGACGTAGAGACCGATGCCCACACCGGTCGGCGCGTCCTGGGATGCGCTGGTGGCGCGCTCATACGGCTCGAAGATCCGTTCGAGATCGTCCTCGGCGACTCCGGGGCCGTCATCGCAGATCTCCACTCTGACGGTCATTCCGTAGCGCTGCGAGGAGACCTTGATATTGGCACCTCCGTATTTGGCGGCATTCTCGAGGAGATTCCTCAGGATCTGTCTGAGCCTCGTCGAGTCGGCCTCCACGGTGTAGTCGGTTCCGTCCCAGTCGAGGCCGGACAGCGACTCAACCGGCAGACACTGAAATGCATAGTCGAGATGCGGCTCCAGGCTTGTCGCCTCGATTGCCAGGCGCAGTTGGCTCGGGTCGGATCGAGCCGCCACGAGAAGGTCCTCGACAATGGTCGACGCCTCGCGGGCCTGCTCGCCCATCATGGCCAGGAGGTCGCTCCGGTCGGTCGGCGACAGCTGATCCCAATGGGGTCCGACCTCGGCTGCGACCCCGAGAACCACCGTCAGCGGGGTGCGGAGTTCGTGGCTGACGGTCGCAAGGAAGCGGTCCTTGCTCTCGTTCAGTTCCTGGGCCAGCCGAAGACGTTCGACAAGGTCCTCGGCGCGAGCTTGCGCCATCCGGCCCATCCAAAGGAGGAGAAGCGCAACAATCAGGCCGGCGGCGACCACAAGACCGGGGACCCAGGCCGTCTGCGAAAAGGGGAAGTCGGCGCCGGGGCGCACCACCAGGTCGATGTAGCCGGCTGTGCCGTCGGGGGAGCGTCGAACTGCCATGTCGCCGACCGCGTCTCCGGTAGAAGCCACCACTAGATCACCGTACCGATTGTCAACCAGGTCGACGGCATAGTGGCCTTCCCCCGATCCGGCGACTGCCGTATCGAGAAGCTCCTTAGGTTGGAAGACCACACCTGCCAGCAGCACGGCCCCGTCCTCGTCCTCAACCGGGATGGCGATAACGTATTCGTAACGCCCTGGATCCGTCGATTCCACCGGTCCACTGATGAAGGCGTTCCCAGTTTCGTCCAGCTGCTGGATTTCCGCGACAGAGGCCTCGATAGGAGGTACCTCGATGTCGGCAGCGGTCAATCCAAGATCGACCTGGTCGCCATCAAGAACCCCACCCTCGCCCACCGGATAGGTGACAACACCCACCAGCGACCGGAACACCGATACGTCGATCTGCTTCAAAAACCTATCAATATCGGGGCGGGCGGACGATTGGCCGACAATGCTCTGCACTCCAGTGCTGGCAAGCTCGAGAATTCGGATCTGTTCTTCGATGTTGGCGGCGACGGCATCCGCCCCTCTTTCGAGAGTGGCCTCATCCACCTTGGCGCCAGTCGTGTTCAGCCAAGAAGCGACCAAGACGCTGGCAAGCGCGACTAGGAAGGCCGCGGCAAACCATGGAACCGTTTGCCCGGCGCTGCTGGATGGGGCGCGTCGCAGTGGCACTTCGCGTCCTATCGGCACAATCCGATGATCTGTTTAGAACTCGGCGAGCCTGTTCACCCTGCCACAATGCCGCAATGGAATACGCACTACAGACAGTCGGTGGCTCCTACGAGGAATTCCTCACCGCAGCCCGCTGGGCCGAGTCTCAGGGCCTGGCGGCATTCGCCATTCCCGATCACTACATCTACAGCATGTCGGGCCCAGATGCTCCGGCGTACGACGCCTTCGCCGTCATGGCCGGGCTGGCTCGAGAAACATCTTCGATAGAGCTCTCGATCACCGTCGCCCCAGTGACGTTCCGTCATCCCGCGGTGCTTGCCAAGAATGCAGCCACGATCCAGGAAATGGCCGGAGGCCGCTTCAAACTCGGTGTCGGCACCGGATGGCTGGAGCAAGAACACCGCAGCTTCGGCATCGACTTTCCGGACACCGCGACCAGATTCGAAATGGCAGAAGAGACTCTGGCGTATCTGCGAGCGGCCTTCAACGAGCCACCGCAGGATTTCAAGGGTAAGCATTACACCCTCGAGGCGTTCAACATTCTGCCGCGCCCGGAGTTGCGGTTGGTGGTTGGAGGGACCGGCAAGATCAAGACCCCGCGCCTGGCGGGCGCCTATGCCGATGAGTTCAACGCCTTCCCGGACCAGCCCGACGTGTTCTCCGCCAAGGTGGCAAGGGCCCGGGATGCCGCCGCATCGGCCGGGCGCGCTCCATCCCAGCTGCTGGTGAGCAGCTCGGGTCAGGTCGTTGCCGCCGACACCGAGTCCGCGTACCACGATCTCATCGCCGAGATCGCAGCAGGTGCCGATCTGGACCCCGAGAAGATCGAAGAGGAAGCGGCAAAGAGAAACGCGCCTCGCGGCACATGGGATCAGGTTCGATCGATCCTGGCAGGCATGCAGGAGCGGGGCATGACCCGGTTCTACATTCAGGGCAGGTTCGATCCCGATGACCTCGAACTCAAGTTAAGCAAGCTGATGTGAGGCCCCGCAAAATCGGGGCGCCTCTGGGGGAGCCTGCTGAGCAATGCGAGTCAACACGAGTACCGACTCGACGACCACTCCGCGAACAGACACTCCGTCGCCCCGCCGAGCCTCCACCACCTCTGCCCAACAGTCTCCCGGGAACCCACCGAACAACACGAGTACCGACTCGACGACCACTCCGCGAACAGACACTCCGTCGCCCCGCCGAGCCTCCACCGCCTATGTTCGACAGTCTCCTAGTCTCCCGGCAATGACCGACCTCACCCCGGCCACCGGCACTCTGCGCTTCTCGATCGTCTTTTTCGGCATCCTTGCAGCGCTGGCCGCCGGAGCGCTCGCTCTTTTCACAATCGGAGAGACATACGCCATCGTCACCGCGGCAACGATCGTGGTGACGTCGGCAGTCATCGCCTTCACCGCGTCTCCATTGCTAGGCAGGATCATCCTCGGTGTCCTCGTGGTCACGCTCGCGGGATCGCTCACGGTCGGGGCCCTCGGCACAATCCAGATCCTTGCGGCTCTCGCCGGCGATCAATCGGGTCCCGTTGACCCGGCCGATCCGGACCAGCTCGCCAGCGCCGAGCTGAAGATCGATCAGTCGGTCGAGGACAACACGTTTCGGGTTGAACTGAGCGAATCGGAGTTGAACGCCGTCCTCCAGGACGCTCTTACCGAGACCGACACCCCGTTCCAACTGATCACGATCGACATCCTGAATGCTTCTTCCGAACCGGCCCTCATCGGCTTCCACGGTGACTTCAAGAACGGGCGTCTCAGCGTCGACGGAGAACTGACCGCCGAGATCATGGGCGGTCGCCTCGAATTCGAGTTGGTCGATGCCGAGGTCGGGATGTTCACGATGCCGGGAGTGGCCCGAGATGCCGTAGAGGACATGATCGGCCGAGTGGCAGACCTCAACCGGGCGCTCGCAGAAGAGGGAGCCGACGTGCAGGACGTCGTCATCGGAGACGACCAGATAGTCGTCACCGGCATCGCCACGGGCGAGGGATCTATCGACGCCGGTGTATTGCTGGCCTCCTTCAGCAACCTCGGTGAAATAGCGATCGCCACAGTCGACGCGCCTCCATACGCACCAGGGGTCGACGCCACGGCGGTGGACGGCGAGGAGTACTACGTAGCTCTCGGTGACTCCCTTGCCGTCGCGGTGGGCGTCGACAGCCTCGCCGAAGGTTACGTATCCCAGGTTCATCGTGAGCTGAGCCTCGTCGACGGCATCCCATACGGCCTCCGGAATTTCGGCAAGACCGGGGAAACATCCGGCACGATGCTGCTCGGGGATCAACTCACCACGGCAGCCGGGTTCGGCGAGGAACATGACGTCCGCTACGTGACGATCGACGTCGGCGCCAACGATCTCCTCGGCCACCTGGCGTCATCAGATTGCAGCGAGGACATTGCGGCCCCTGAGTGTCGCTCCCGAATCGACGCCACGTTGATTGCCTACGAGCAGAATCTGACGCTGATCCTCGAAGAAGCCGAAGACGCATTCCCTGATGCTGACATCGTTTTCCTGCTCGCCTACAACCCTTTCAGCCTCGGTTTTGAAGAGCAGGTGGAGTTCGAGGCGAGGAGCAACCTGGCATTGGAGGCGCTCAACGAAATCGCCGTGACGGTCGCCCAGAAATTTGACGTTCTGATTGCAGACGGTTTCACACCGATGCGGGGCACGACAACCGCCACGACCCACATGACGGATACACCCCCCGACATCCACCCCAACGCCGTCGGCTACGACATTCTGACGGCCGCGGTGCTCGATGCCTTGAGGCGCTAGGCGTCTGATCCGATACATAGGGATCGAGACAATCCGTAGTTCCGGGAACCTGGCAGCTCCCTCGCGACATCAGAAGAGAGTCAAGCCAGAAGCAACAGGGGACATCATGAGACGCTTCACCATCGCAATCGCAGCAATCGTCGTTCTGGCGGCTGCGTGCACTTCGACATCCGACTCCATGCCATCTGACACAGTGACGTCCACCACGACGGTAGGCACGACCGGCACCCGACCCCCGATACAGGCCATTCCGGTGGCGTACGGCCTGCGGCAGTTCGATGCCTGCGAGGACTTTCTCGACTACGTCAAGGGTCACGCCGTCGAGATGGTCGGGCCGTACGGCTTCGACTTCGGCTACTTCGGGCCCTGGTTCCGCGGTACCTTGGATGATCTCTCCGTGGAAATGGCAGCTGAGACCACCGCGGCACCGTCCTCGGACGGCGGCGCACCGGCCTCCGGGTCACTGCAACAGGGTGTCGACTATTCGGGCACCAATATCCAGGAACTCGGGGTCGACGAACCCGACATCATCAAGACCGACGGCACCAAGATCGTCGTGACCAGCGGCAATGTCCTCTATGTGATCGATGTGACCGGTGACGAGCCTCGCCTTGCCGGTCAGGTCAATCTGGAAACGGGCTGGGCGTCTGATCTGTTCATCTCAGGCGACCGGGTACTGGTGATGGGCTTCGGCGACAGTTACGCCACCCCCGTCATGGAAGCGGACGTCGCCGCCTCGTCGGAGATCTGGTATCCCACCCCGATTGCGACCCTCATGGAAATCGACATCTCCAACATCGACGATCCCCAGATCGAACGTACGCTGTACATCGACGGGAGCAAGGTGAGCGCCCGCATGGTCGGCAACTCGGTGCGGATTGTCGTCAGCTCCATGCCGACCGGTCTCAAGTTCCAGTACCCCGACACCAGCGGGCTCAAGGCTGAGCGCGACGCCACCGAGTACAACCGCCAGGTCGTCATGGACTCGACTATCGACAACTGGGTGCCCTACTACGTGCTCGAGGACGGCTCCGGGCGGGTCATCCGGGAGGGTGCGCTGCTCGATTGCGCAAGCGCCCATCATCCGGAGGAGTTCTCCGGACTGGAGATGCTCACCGTAGTTACCGTCGACCTGGATAACAGCCTCAACATCGATGACGCCGTCGGCGTCATGGCTGCGGGCAACATCGTCTACGCATCAACCGATGCGATGTACATCGCCTCGGCGGCATGGCAGAACTGGCAACTGTTCGATGAGGCCGCTGCTGAAGAGGCCATGAACGAGTACACAACAGACATCCACAAGTTCGACATCTCCGACCCTGCCCGTACGACCTACGTGGCGACCGGTCGGGTCACCGGTTTCATGCTGAGCCAGTGGTCGATGTCCGAATACGACGGGCACCTGCGGGTGGCGACAACGTCATCACCGGACTGGTGGTGGGGCGCCGAGCGAGAATCGGAGAGTTTCGTGACCGTGCTCGAAGAACAGGACGGCGAGCTGGCCGAGATCGGCAAGGTCGGCGGACTCGGCAAGGGCGAGCGTATCTATTCGGTGCGGTTCATCGACGACATCGGCTATGTCGTCACGTTCCGCCAGACCGACCCGCTCTACACCATCGATCTATCCGACCCGACCAAACCGGAAGTCGTCGGCGAACTGAAGATCCTCGGCTACTCGGCGTACCTCCACCCCGTCGGCGACGGACTGCTTCTTGGTGTCGGCCAGGATGCCACCGAAGAGGGACGCACCCTCGGCACCCAGATCTCGTTGTTCGACGTGAGCGATCTGGCCAATCCGGAGCGGATCTACAACTACACGCTCGATGACGGATACTCGAGCGTCGAATACGACCACCGCGCCTTCCTGCACTGGCCGGAGACCGGCCTCACGGTCATCCCCGTGCAGAGCTGGACGTGGGATGAGGAGACCGGCGAGGAGTCCGGGTTCTCCGGCGCCATCGCGTTGAAGGCAACTCGCGAGGGCATCGAGGAAATCGGTCGGATAACCCACGGTCAGAAGACCGAGGGTGAGGAGTACTGGTGGGCACCGGCGATCGAGCGGTCACTGGTAATCGGCGACAGCCTTTACACCTACTCATACGAGGGAATCCTGCAGAGCGACCTCGAGACGGTCGAGCCGGGCCCCTACGTCGCCTTCTGGCAGTAAAGCCAGCCCGACAGCGACCTGGCGGCTGCGCCCCCTCTTGATGAGGGGGCGCTTCCCTTTTCCGTTCTTGCGTAGATGCGGTCGCATATCCGCATCTACGCAAGTACATGGGGGGCGCTGCCAGTATGCGCCACATGACAGAGCGACGGCGGCCAGGTTGGTGGGGCGGGAAGGGGCACATCTTCTTCACCATCGCCGTCTTCGTCACCCTCGCCTCGCTCGACAACGCGGCCCTCGCCACCATCCCCTCGATGGTGCTTCCGATCACCGAAGCGCTGGACACATCCGAAGCGGCCATCGGAATCCTCACCGGGACCGTCATCTTCATCACTGCGCTGAGTGCAGTCGGTTGGGGATATTGGGGTGACAGATCGGACCGCAAGAAGCTGTTGTTCTGGGGTACGCTGGTTTGGGTGGTTGGGGTGGGACTCTCATCTACCGCGACCACGTTCTGGCAGCTCTTCGGGTGGCAGATACTCACGGCCGTCGGACTCGGCGTGATTGCTTCCGTCGGCTTCTCGGTCATCAGCGATTTTGTGTCGCCGCGCCGGCGCGGTCTTGCGATGAGCTTCTGGGGTCTTTCCCAGGGCATCGGCGGGATCGTCGGCGGCCTCCTTGCCAGCCAGATTGGCGCGAATGACTTCGCTCGCGCCCTCCAGATCATCGCCGTTCTCGGTGCACTCACCGCGGTGCTCTACCTGTTCACCTACAACCCCCCACGGGGTCTCCGGGAACCGGCCCTCGAGGAGATGTACGAAGAAGGGGGCGACTACGAATACCGAATCGAGGCCGAGCAGATCCCAACGCTGTTCCGGCGCCGCACAAACGTGTGGCTCATCCTCCAGGGTCTCAGCGCTCAGGTGGCGTACGGCTCGCTGATCTGGGTGCCTCTGCTGTATCAGGAGAAGGTCATGGCCGTTGGATATGACTCCGCAACCGCCACGAAGGTCGGTGGCATCTTTGCGGCGGTGTTCCAGATCGGCGGCCTCTTCTCGATCCTCGCCGGACACATCGGTGACCGCATGCAACGCCGGACGTCGAGCGGCCGGGCAATTGTCTCGGCAGTCGGGATTCTCGGGGCTATCCCGTTCTTTCTCATCTTCTTCTTCATACCGCTGCGCGGCCTCGAGGTAACAAACGGTGCCGGGACGGCAACGCTGCTTCCCGAGGTGCTACGCAACCTGGTCACAAACCCGTGGGCAGCCGGCGCCTTCCTGGCAGCCCTGGCCGCAGTTGCCCTCACCGGAGCAGATTCACCGAACTGGTTTGCTCTCATCTCCGACGTCAACCTGCCGGAGCACCGCGGCACGATCTTCGGGCTCGCCAACTTCTCGAACGGTGTCGGCCGAGCCACCGGAAACGGCCTCACCGGTGCTGTAGCCGGCGCCATCGAGACGGCAATTCCGCCCCCGCTCAACTGGGCGGTCGGGCTATCGATCTTCCAGGTCTTCTTCCTCCCCACGGGCTACTGCTACTACCGGGCAGCGCAGACATCCCCGGGAGACATCGGCGAGGTCAACGGCATCCTCGCCGAGAGAGCCGCATCGGGAGATTCGCCGGCCTGACCCGTGATCGGCCAGGGGTGACCGGCATTGGGTCCCATATGGCAGATATTCACTGCCGTTTAGGTCGAAGCGCCCATAAGGCAGCCCCTTCATTCGACCGATAAGTCGGTGAGGAGGCCAGCCTTGGCATCGCAAATCGTATTCTTCGTCATCGCAGTCGTCGCAGCTGTTGCGATGTTGTTGCGCTGGTTCGGGGAATCCCTCAGCCACGCCAAGCGCCTCAAAATGGTTCCCCATCGGATCCACGTCAACGGTATCCGCGGCAAGTCGACCGTGACCCGTCTCATCGCAGGCATGCTCCGGGAGGCAGACCTCGTGACGGTGGCGAAATCCACCGGGAGCTTTGCCGCTGTGATCGACCCCGATGGGCAGGATCGGCCGCTGCACCGCCCCGGTTCGCCGACCATCCTCGAACAGATCAACGTCGTCAGGGATTGGGTAACCCCTTTCGTCGACGCCATCGTCATGGAGTGCATGGCGATCAACCCCCGCTATCAGAAGGTCAGCGAGGACCGCATCATCCGCTCCACGATCGGGGTCATCACCAACGTGAGGGAAGATCATCAGGACGTGATGGGAGAGACGCTGCCGGAGATCGCCCGGTCCCTCATGTCGAGTTGCCCGAAAAGCGGCATCCTCGTCACGGCGGAGCAGAACCCCGAGCTGCTCGACATCATGTTCGCCGAGGCCCGCAGGCGCGGAACCAGCCTCATCGTCGCCGACCCAACAAAGGTGCATGCCGACGAAGTCGGAGCGTTCGATTACATCTCATTCGAGGAGAACATCGCCATCGTTCTGGCGATAGCCGAGCTGCTCAACATTCCCCGCCACGTCGCTATGGCGGGCATGGTCAAGGCGCCGGCAGATCCGGGCGTGCTGCGGATAGATCGCTACAAGATTGCCGGCAAGAACGTCACCTGGGCCAACCTCTTTGCCGTCAACGACCGGGAGTCGATGATCGCCGCCGCCGGGAAGCTCCGCCCCTATGCCGGGGAGAACACCACGTCCGTCGGGATCCTCAACAACCGAACTGATCGACAACGTCGGGCTCTGCAGTTTGCCGACATCGCAGTCAACGACCTCATTTTCGATCGCCTGGTGACATTCGGCGCATACGAAGACCTTGTGACCAACATCCTCCACCGAAACGGTTACGCCGCACAGAACATCATCAACCTTGGGGAGCAACGCAACCCCACCATCGAGCAGATCATCGAAGAGGCCGTTGCCAAGATGCCCACCAAGGACGTGTTGCTGGTCGGCTTTGTGAACATTCACACTCACCAGGCCGAGATGATGCTGGAGTACTTCGAAGAGGTTGCTGAGCGAGACATGCGCAGGAGGAAGAAGCACCTCGTGGCGGTTGCCTGATGCATGACTATCTCTTTGATATCAACACCGTCAGGTTCGCGTTCATTGTTGGTGTGCTGGCGTCGGTGTTCATCTACGAACGCCACCACATCACATCGGGGAGCATCGTCGTCCCCGGCTATGTGGCCGTCTTCGTCCTCCAGCCGCTGATCCTTCTCATCACCCTCCTCAACGCCCTGTTCTCGTATTGGGTGGTGAACCACGTCTTGGCGAAACGCTTTCTGCTCGACGGGCGAAACAAGTTCTCGACGATCATGATCATCTCTGCATCGGTGCAGGTGACCCTGCTCAAGCTCAGCCCCGAGACGCCGTATCTGTGGGAGTCGAGCATCCCTCTCCTTGTCGGTGTCGGGTATCTGGTTCCTGCGCTTATTGCCCATGACTTCGGCCGCCAGGGGATCAAGCTGACGATGCGGGCGGTGGGGATGGCGTCTGCTCTGGTGGCGGTTCCCATGACGCTGGCGATCATGTTCTTCCCGGATGCGCAGGCGGGGACCCGACTCGCCGGCTTTGGCGTTCTCGCCTTCCCGCCAGAGTGGATTCCCTTCGCCGTTCTGCTGTCGGCGGCCGCCGCCTGGGCGTTGCAGTACAACTACGGCTTCCGATCCGCCGGCTATGTCGGCGCCGCCTACCTCGCCATGCTGACCACCAGCCCGCTGAACCTGATCTTCCTCGGCGTTATCGGTCTGACGGCCTGGCTGCTCGTCACCCGGGTGTTCATGCGGACGATGATCGTGTTCGGGCGACGCAAGTTCGCTCTGATGATGGTGAGCGCCAGCGTGATCTCGTGGGCCGGGGTGTGGATCTCGACGGGCTTCTTCGATGTCAGCATCGCCGCCTATGAGTCGATGGCAACTGTGGCGCTGACCCCGCTGTTCGTACCCGGTCTGATCGCCAACGACCTCGAGAGGTCGTCACCCTTCCTGGTGTTCTCCGGGCTGGTCTACTCGGTCAGCTTCGTGCTCACGACCACGTGGATAGCCGCAACGGCGGTGACCGGCTACTACGGCGGTTGGGTGCCCCAACCGATGGCGGTGGCCGTAGCGGTCGTCAGCGGACTCGTGATCTTCGGAAACCAGTTCGTGTTGCTGGCGAAATACTTCTGGGCCGTCCTGCTGATGCGGCTGCGCTCGATGGCGCCGGCACGGAGCTAGCGCCGCAGCTCAAGCCGTCGATTCTTTGCTGCAAGACTCGTCAGACCACTGATGCCGGCCACAGCTACCAGCGCTTGCCACGGGATCAGCATGATCACAACGAACCCGACAACGACGGCCACCGCCACCTGAGGACCGGTGCCCCCGCCACCCCGCCACAGCCACTCAACCGCGGACGGCGTCCAGCCGGGAGGTGCGGCGGACCGCACCCGGATCGCCTCCTCTCGTGCCCGTCCCCAGAGGTAGAGGAGCAGCAGTGGTCCAACCAACAAGAGCATTCCCCCGCCGATGTTCGCTCCGCTGGAGCCCGCAGTGACGATCCGTGCGCCGGCTGCGAGGAACACGCCGCAACCGAGCAGCCGCACGTAGACCCGCCACCACCCCTCGTCAATGAGCCAGCTCCGAGAAGGACCGAAGAACCGCCACCCGGCCCTCAGCGCGATCAATGCGGCTGCCGCACCGAGGAAGATCTCGACCGGCCGACCTAGCTGCGGAATCTCAACGATGTGATCCGTTCCGCCTTCCTCCGAGAGGTATCCGATTAGAAACCACGTCGCAACCGCCACAGCAACGACAACGAGCCTGGCACGGTTTCGAGCTGCCGACACGTCTACTTCCAGGCGATCTCGTTGACGTCTTCGGCCACGATCCACGGACCACTGCTGCCGTCGACGGCAACCACCAGCAGACGATCCTCGCTGTCACGGACCCAGGCGTAGGTCTCGTCGGCGTTCAACCCGTAGTCCCAGAAGCTGTACTGGCGGGGGCCTTCCACGTCGATCAGCGTGACCGCCGCACCGTCCTTGTCGTAGGTGAGGGTTGCGTGCCCATCACGAGACGACGTTCGGAGCGACGGTTCATAGTTGGGAGGAATGCCCGGGACCTCTCCGCTGTCGTGCACCTGTCCGGTTGCCGGATCGACGACCAGCGCCTGCTCCGCTCCGTTGTCGGCATGGACCCGCAGGTTGCCGTTGTCGTCCCATCCTTCCAGCCACAACCAATCGTCGCAGAGGACCTCAGTTGTGTCGCCGGTAGCTACATCCATAACGATGACGCATTGGTCGCGGTCATAGTCAACGTATGCGACGGTGCCCTCAACTGTCGGGGCTCCGCCGTCATACAGACTCGGAAACTCTGGCGCCGACGTCAATCCGAAGGCGAACACAACCGCAACGGCCACGATGACGACGCCTCCGGCTGCGGCCAGCCAGATCTTCGATGCCCGGCTCACAACGCTTCCTTGTGACGGCCGAACCACACGGCGAGGCCGATGATGAGCAGGCCGCTGAAGAACAGGCCGAACATGGCGCCCATCTCTTCGCCGAAGAAGTGGAACATCGCCTGGGGCACGAACATGAATATGCCGATACCTCCGAGGATGATCGTCAGCTTCTCCTTGAGGACGACGCCGGCACCGGCGAGAACACCGGCCGTAGCCAAACCGAGGAACACGCCAAAGGTGGCGGTGTCTTCGACGGCGGCTATCTGGGCTCCGTAGAGCATGGCGGCTCCACCGAGGACCATCCCCGCATTGAGGCTTGGCAACACTCCGGCTCTCGCTACCAGTATCCAAGCCAGGCCGAACGCCCACACCACGAATCCGTAGACAAAGAGCTCCGGTTCCGGGCCCAACGTCAGCAGGGAAACGATCGTCGCCAACGAAGTAGCGAACAAGACGATGTGTTGAAGCACAGATGGCTTCTTCCACATCATCGCCGCCGCAATCCCGGCTGCGATTGCGCTGGTCAGTGTCCAGGTGAGTTCGATGCTGAGACCCGCAATTGGGTCGAAAGCTATGTAGAGCGCCCCGACGAGCGCGGCGAGGCCGGCCGTCCACAGTACGCCGGACAGTCTTGCCAGCGCTTCTTCCGTGGTGTCGAGCAACTGAGCGCCGGCCACTATCAGGGCAAACGACAGCGCTCCAAAGAGGCTTGCCTGTGCCCAATCGTCCAGATTCGCCCAGAACTCCGAGACCAGGAATGCCACCGCCCAGATGGCCAGGGCGGCGCCGACGTAGCCGAGGATTTCTGTGACCAAAGGGATGCGGCGTCCCGCGTCGTCGGCTACTTCTTCTGTCGACGGCGGTCCCAGCGCGGATTGTCGCATCCTGCGGGCCTGGTCGGTTGAGATGATCCCTTCCCGGAGCCAGTCCTCGAGTTGGGTGTCCAGATTGATCATGATTTCCTCCTTTCTCCGCAATCGTGCGTCTCCGCCGGTCCGAAAGAAAGGGGGGTGTACCCCCAAAGCCGGTTGGGGGTACCCGACGGCGCAAGGAGTGCTGCCGGCCCGTTAACCTCAGTCGCTATGCCAGGACTACTTGCATTCCATGCCCATCCCGACGACGAAGTGACCTCGACCGGCGGCACCCTCGCCAGATACGCTGCGGCCGGCGAACAGGTCGTTGTGGTGACTGCCACCGACGGCGCCGAAGGCGAAGTGCACAACTACCCGAACCCCGACGAAGTCAGGCGACGCCTCAGCGAAGTCAGGGCAGAAGAGATTGCGGCGGCACTGGAAATCCTCGGTGTCGAGCATCACGAATTCCTCGGCTATCGGGATTCCGGGATGATGGGTGAGCCGACCAACAAACACCCGGACTGCTTCTGGATCGCCGACTTCGATGAGGCGGTCGGCCGCTTGGTCAAGCTGATCCGCCACTATCAACCCGAGGTCATGACCATCTATGACCCGTTTGGCGGATACGGACACCCCGATCACATCCAGGTCCATAGAGTCGGTCTCGCCGCTTTCTACGCCGCCCGCGATCTGGGGCGGTACCCCCTCGCCGATGGCGAGGCGGAGTGGGCCCCGGCCAAGCTCTACTGGACGGCGTGGCCCCGCTCCCGGGTGAGAGCATTCGCCGATGTGCGACTCGAGCAGGGCACCATCGATAAATCGACCCACGAGCGTCAGGCCGCGGCCGGGTTCCCCGACGAGCAAGTCACGGCCTGGATCGACGTTCGGGACCGGTGGAAGCAGAAGGAAGCCGCCTGGAAGGCCCACCGGACACAGATCCCGGAGGACTGGTTCCTGCTCAATATCCCGGACTCCGTCGAGGAGGAGGTCCTTGGGTTAGAGGCCTTCGCCAGGATCGCCTCTTCGGTTGCCTGCAACGAACTGGAAGAGGACCTTTTCGCCGGGCTCCGCTGAAGAATCGGCTTGATTCCCGGGCACTACTCTTCATCTGCGTAACACCTATCCGGAGAGGCTGCGATGGCTCTTGATATTGCGTCGATTGACGAGTTCGAAGTTCGAGGCAAACGGGTCCTCCTCAGAGTGGACATCAATTCGCCACTGGATCCGGCCACGAAGCGGATCAGCAACGAGAACCGACTCAACAAGAGCCTCCCCACCATCGCCGATCTGGCAGATGCCGGAGCCCGGCTGGTGATCATCGCCCACCAGGGCGATGTGCTGGACTACCACAACGTCGTTTCGACCGAGGAACATGCAGGGAAGCTGGCGGACAAGCTCAAACGACCGGTTGGTTTCATCGACGACGTCGCAGGACCGGCGGCGCGGGAACGCATCAAGAGCCTCGAAGACGGGGACATCCTGTTGCTCGACAACATACGGATCTACAGCGAGGAGATGAGCAGCTTTGAGCACGCGGTGAAGCTCACGCCGGTCGAGATGGCGGAGACGTATCTCGTGCGCCACCTTGCTCCCCTCTTCGATCTCTACGTCAACGACGCCTTTGCGGCAGCCCACCGGGACGCGCCGTCGATGGTTGGTTTCCAGGAGAAGTTGCCATCGGCCGCCGGGCGTCTGCTGTTCAAAGAGGTGGAGATGCTGCAGTCGGTGGCGGTGGATCCTGCCCGACCGTGTGTGTTTGCCCTGGGCGGTCTCAAGATCAGCGATGCCTTCTCCATGATGAGCCAGGTCCTCGGCGAGGGGACCGCCGACCAGGTGATAACCAGCGGCGTCACGGGTGAGATCATGCTGCTCGCATCCGGCCACAAGCTGGGACAGGGATCGGAGAGGTTCATCGAGGACCGCGGTCTCGAGAGCTTCGTGCCGGTGGCGGCCGACTACCTGAGCCGGTTCCCCGAACAGATCCTGATGCCGACCGACGTAGCCATAGCCGATGGGGGCCGCCGCGAGATCTCGATCAAAGATCTGCCGGTCGATGACTTGATTGTCGACATCGGAGAGGAAACGATCTCTCGGTATGAGCAAGTCATCGCCGACGCTCGCACGATCTTCGTCAACGGCCCCCCCGGGGTCTACGAGCGGGAGGAAAGCGCTGAAGGCACCCGGCGGCTGTGGAACGCCGTCGCCGATACCGCCGGGACAACGGTTATCGGCGGTGGCGACACCGTGGCCAGCGCCGCCGCTTTCGTGGACCTCGATGCGATCAACTACGTCAGTACGGGTGGCGGCGCCCTGGTCCGCTACCTGAGCGGCGTCGAGTTGCCGCTGCTGCGAGCAATGCGCCGGAGATAGCTAAGGCGAGTTCTCCACCCGGCGCAGCTGCGACATCAGATACACCAGGTGATCATCCCCGAGGTGGGTCCAAATCCAGTAGTCGCAGTCGAAGCCTTCGACGCTGACGAAAGCCTCAACGCCATAGCTGTACGGTCCCGTGCGCAGTCGCGCCTCGCTGCCATCGGACCAGGTGTAGGCAACCGGTCCCGTGTGCGAACTCGATTGGAAGGTGCCTAAGCCGACGACGCCGCGGCCGCAGTCCGCGCACGGGGTGCTATCCCCGTTGTGACCCGGCCCATCACCGAGGTCCCATGCGACCAGCATCTCGCCTGAGTTCTCAGCCGCCCGGATCGCCGCCCCTCCTGCGTCGCCCAGATCGGCAAAGTAGAGCATCGGACAAGTTGAAGGTGATCCCGCCTCGGCCCACTCGTCCTCGGGAATCGATGGCACCACGGCCAGCAGAAGCGCGGGCTGGTCCCAGGGCGGATCCCCCAGATCCACAGCGTCGGGTTGGGGCAGTTCCGATTGCCACTGCGTCGGCGTGCCCTGTAATCCCTGCACGTTGCGCAGCCTGCCGAGTAGGTCAAGCAGATGCTCCTCACCGAGGAAGGACCAGACGTTGTACAAGCAACCTTCTTCTTTGACGAGCAGATGCGCCAACATCGGGGCGCCGGAATCGGGAGATGCGTCGCCTTCGATGCCATAACCCACTTTCGAGCCGTCGCTCATCTCGACCACTGAAGGCCAGCCATCTGCCTCGTCGCCCCAGGCCGATCCGCCGGTACCGGCTATTCCGTAGGCACCCCGCCCACAGTCAGGGCAATACTCCCCCGACGCCGCCCGGCCCGGACCGACGGGCAGATCCCAGGCAACAGCCCATCCGCCGCCGAAGTATGCGGAACGAATCGCGGCATCGGGAGCAAGAGACTCTGCGTCGACGGGAAACAGCGCCGAACACCAGCTGCGGTTCTCTGCGGCCGACCATTGCTCGGTCAAGATTTTCGGGACGTCGCTCTGCAGCAGCTGTGGTTCGACCCAGCCCGGTTCCAGGTCAACCGGAGCGGGCAAGTCCACCGTCGTGGAGGTAGTCGTAGCAACCGTGGAAGTCGTGGTGGCGTCGGCGGCGGCCACCACGGTGGTGCCGGGTTCATCCGAAGTCTCGGTAGGCAACCCGCAGGCAGCCAGCAAGAGGCTGAACGCTGCGACGACGATGGTCCGGTTCAATGGCTTCCCTTCGACTCCCAATCAACGCTAGCTCGCCTGGGCCCGGTCCCCGGGAATCTGTTGAAGCCGCCGCCGACCTCGCGGCGCCGGCCTCGCGTAACAAACAACGCTGGCTCCGGCCCATTGATTCGACGCTCGCCGCCAACGCGAGCCTCCACGGCGTTTGTTTGTCACGCTCGGACCTCGCGTAACAAACAACGCTGGCTCCAGCCCATTGATTCGACGCTCGCCGCCAACGCGAGCCTCCACGGCGTTTGTTTGTCTCGCTCGGACTCGCGCAACAAACAACGCTGGCTCCAGCCCACTGGCTCGACGCCCGTCGCCAACGCAAGCCTCCACGGCGTTTGTCTGTCACGCTCGGACCTGGAACATCGCGCCAGCGCGAAAACTGCGGTTGTCTCGCGAAACAATTGAAGGTGTTTAGGTTGCCCAAACCGGTCCCGAGCCTGTAGAAATAGGCCTTCTTCCCCTAGCGCACAGGTTGCGAATACGCGTCTTGAATGACTCTTGCGTAGTTACACCCGTGTAAGTATCATTGACTTCCCCTGCGCAACATATGGGGTTCGCCTGCCGCAGCGAACCACAAGATGTTGTGGTTGTTTATAAAGCTGTGGATAAGTGCACGTCCGGGGACGTGGCGGGAAGGGTGACAACAATGGGCCAAGGGTTGACCATCGAACGGCGGTTCACCGCCGAAGGTCAAGATGTTTACGAAACGGTGGAGTGGAGTAGTAGGGACTCCCGGATCACCAACCCCGACGGCTCGGTGGTTTTCGAGATGCTGGGTGCCGATATTCCGGCGCAGTGGTCGCAAGTGGCGGCCGACATCATGGTTTCGAAGTACTTCCGAAAAGCCGGTGTCCCCCAATACGACGAGGCCGGCAATTTGCTTCTCGACGACGACGGCAACCCCATCACCGGTGCCGAGACGTCGGCACGTCAAGTCATCAAGCGCCTTTCCTCCACATGGCGCTGGTGGGGCGAGACCAACGGCTACTTCGCATCGGAGACCGACGCACAGACGTTCGAAGATGAGCTCGCCTACATGCTGCTGCACCAGATGGCGGCCCCCAACTCTCCTCAGTGGTTCAACACCGGACTCCACCATCAATATGGAATCACCGGAACCGAGCAGGGCTTCTGGTTCGTGGATCCCGAGACCGGTGAAGCGACCCTCTCCGATGATGCCTACAGCCGCCCCGCCCCCCATGCTTGTTTCATAAATTCCGTCGACGACGATCTGGTCAACGAGGGCGGGATCATGGACCTATGGGTCCGGGAGGCCCGGCTCTTCAAGATGGGTGCCGGTTCTGGCGCCAACTTCTCCAACCTGCGCGCCGAAGGCGAGCCGTTGTCCGGTGGTGGCAAGTCTTCGGGACTCATGTCGTTCCTCAAGGTCGGCGACCGTGCTGCCGGCGCCATCAAGTCCGGGGGCACCACCCGGCGGGCCGCCAAGATGGTCATCGTCGACATCGACCATCCCGACGTAGAGACGTTCATCAGATGGAAGGCCGAAGAAGAGAAGAAGGTGCGGGCGCTTGTAGCCGGCGGCTACTCCTCAGACTTCAACGGCGACGCATATGCGACCGTTGCCGGTCAGAACTCCAACAACTCCGTGCGGCTGTCCAATGCCTTCCTCAAAGCGGTCGTTGACGACGCCGACTGGGACCTGCTGGCCCGCACGGACGGTGCCGTCATGAAGACCGTTAGGGCGCGGGAGCTCTGGGACAAGATCGCGGACGCCGCCTGGCAGTCCGCCGACCCCGGTCTGCAGTTCCACGGCACCATCAACGAATGGCACACCTGCCCCTCCGAAGGCGAGATCAGAGCTTCCAACCCATGTAGCGAGTACATGTTCCTCGACAACACGGCGTGCAACCTGGCCAGCTTGAATCTGGGCAAGTTCTACGACGGGTACACGGGAACATTCGACTTGACCGGCTATCAGCATGCAGTGCGGTTGTGGACGATCGTGCTCGAGATCTCGGTGACGATGGCACAGTTCCCCTCCAAGGAGATCGCCGTTGGTAGCTATGACTACCGCACTCTTGGCTTGGGATACGCCAATCTCGGCTCGTTGCTCATGCGCATGGGCATCCCGTACCACTCGGATCATGGTCGGGCGATTGCCGGGGCGCTGACGGCGATCCTCACCGGAAACTCCTATGCCACCTCCGCCGAGATGGCGGGTGTGCTGGGGCCGTTCCCCAAATACAACATGAACATGGAGGCGATGCTGCGGGTCATCCGCAATCATCGTCGCGCCGCATACAACAAGGATGCGGGCGACTACGAAGGCGTCAGCCACCTCGTCATGGGAATCGACGCCGGCCTCACTCCCCTCGACATGCTCGAGGCGGCCCGCACTGCTTGGGATACAGCGCTGGCACGTGGCGAGCAGTACGGATACCGCAACGCCCAGGTGAGCGTGCTGGCACCCACAGGCACCATCGGCCTGCTCATGGACTGCGACACCACCGGAGTCGAGCCCGACTTCGCCCTGGTGAAGTTCAAGAAGCTGGCGGGAGGCGGATACTTCAAGATCGCCAACCAGTCGATTGCACCGGCACTACAGCGGCTCGGGTATTCGGAGAACACGATCCAGCGGATCATCGAGCACGTGGTCGGCACCAACAGCCTGGCACGGTCGCCGCACATCAACATGGCGACGCTCATCGCCAAGGGATTCACGGCAGACGATCTCGGCAAGATCGAGGAGATACTGCCCGGTGTGTTCGAGATCGGCTTTGCCTTCAACCAGTGGACGCTGGGTGAGGACGTCATGCAACGGCTCGACTTCACCCCGGAGCAGTACAACGATCCCGGGTTCTCCATGCTCAAGGCGCTCGGGTTCACCGATGAAGAGATCCAGGAAGCCAACGATTACATCTGCGGAAGGCAGACGATCGAGGGCGCTCCCCGGCTCCGAGACGAGCACCTCGCCGTGTTCGACACCGCCAACCGCAACGGACGGTTCGGCGAGCGGTTCATTCACTACAGCGGGCATATCAAGATGATGGCTGCTGCCCAGCCGTTCATCTCCGGCGCCATATCGAAGACCATCAACATGCCGAACGAGGTGACGAGAGAGGACATCGAGGAGTCCTACAAGGCCTCGTGGGAACTCGGGCTAAAGGCGATGGCTATCTATCGTGATGGGTCGAAGGCCTCCCAGCCGCTGTCGTCTCAGTCCGATGACGGGTATGCAGATGACGAGCCAGAAGGCATCGAAGACGCGCTGGTCGACGAGATTGAGCTCGTCTCTCACGGCCGGGTGCCGTGGCACGAGTCGCTCAAGCCGGGGGTTTCGCCGGCGACGGCCTACGCCGACATGAAGCGGCCCCGGTTCCTGTTGCCGGCACGCCGCAGCGGATTCACCCACGAAGCCAGAGTCGGCGGACACAAAGTGTTCCTCCGCACCGGCGAGTACGAGGACGGCACTCTGGGCGAGGTCTTCATCGATCTGGCCAAGGAAGGTGCAACGCTGCGCGGAATCCTCTCCTGCTTTGCCATTGCTGTGAGCAAGGGATTGCAGCATGGCGTTCCGCTCGAGGAGTTCGTCGATACGTTCACGTTCCAGACGTTTGAGCCTCGTGGCATGGTCGAAGGGCATCCGAACATCAAGATGGCGAACTCGCTCATCGACTACGTATTCCGGGCCCTCGGCGTGGAATACCTGCATCTCGACGAGCTGGCTCAGGTCCCACCGGATCGGAGCCGGGAGCTGCCGGAGCCGCCAAAGGGCGTCGCCGTCGATGCCGGCATTCAGCTGGACCTCACCGATGCTGAGGCGGAGATCGCCGTCGACGCAACCGTCGAGGCGGCAGATTTCGCCGACGGCGAGGTAGTGGCACCGGTGAGCGGTGGCTCCGGGTTAGCAACGTCGCAGGACGCGTACCGCAACTCGGGAGCACTCGCCTACACCCCGGCGCCGGAGGCAAACGGGGGCGGCGCGGCCGTGGCGACCACGGCGGCTGCGGTGCAGCAGCAAGCCATGCAGTCGGCGATGGCGGACAAGATGGGCGATGCACCCATCTGCGACACATGCGGTGCCATCACCGTCCGTAACGGCAGCTGTTTCGTGTGTCTCGGATGCGGAGGCACCACAGGTTGTAGCTAGGGGCTGGCGCCTCGGCCTGGGGCCGAGGCGTTACGGAAGGCAATCCAGCTACGAGAGTGAGGGGCCCGGTGGGGGTCCCTCACTTGCGTGAGGGATACGCCCCTCACTCGCGTGAGGGATACGCCCCTCACTCGCGTGAGGGATACGCCCCTTGCCCGTACGGTGCGGCCGCCCGGCGGCGGCGGCACGACATCCACCCCTCCCCGGGAGGGGTACACTGGGGTCAGCTACGGCAAGGACCCCATGATTCCCGACCACAAGAAGGCTGCGCTCAATCGCCTCAAGACCGTCCGCGGTCACATCGATGCGGTGATCGCCATGGTCGATGATGAGCGGTACTGCCCCGACATCATGAAGCAGGTGTCGGCTCTCCAGGGTTCTCTCGAGGGAGTCAATCGTGTTCTCCTGGAGAACCACATCGAGACCTGCGTGATGCATGCCGTCGAGGAGGGGCGCACCACCGAAATTGTCGACGAACTCCTCGAAACCATCCGCTACACGCCGGCCATCACCGGCCCGATCAAGGAAGCAACTCCATGACTGAAACCACCCTGTCGGTACCCGAGATCCACTGTGATCACTGCAAGATGTCGATCGAAGGCGCAGTTAACGCTCTCGACGGCGTCGCCTCAGCCGAGGTCAACGTCAAGGATGCGACCGTGAGTGTCGGATTCGATGCGCCCGCATCTATCGAAGGCATCATCGGCGCCATCGAAGACCAGGGCTACGACGTCCCCTCCCAGTAGTCCGGATATGCCCGCCGAGACCACCACCACCGAGACCGTCACCCTCGACGTTGAGGGCATGACATGTGCGTCGTGCGCGATGCGCATCGAGCGTGTGCTCGGCAAGCAGGATGGTGTGGAATCGGCGGTGGTAAACCTCACCGGCAAGGAGGCCAAGATCGCTGTCCATCCGGGCATCGATATCGCCGGCCTCACTGCCGCCGTCGAGAAGATCGGATACGGCGCCACGGAGGTGGTGCAGGACGAGGCTCGGGAGAGCCTCGCCGATCGGTACGACTCCGAGACGCGGTACCAGCGCCGCATGGCGATCGGGGCGGCGATCTTCACCGTTCCGGCCTTTCTCCTCATGATGTTTGGGCCCGGCGGGCACGATGGGGGCAACGACGATGCCATCGTCCTGGGACCCGTCATGGAATCTGAGCTCGACGCCGGTGTCGTCGTCGAGGAAATGGACATGACCGGCATGGCCGGCATGGACATGGACGAGATGGGCGCCATGGACATGGGTGGCGGAGCCACGTGGCCGGATCTGGTGATCTGGCTCCTGGTCACCCCGGTCGTCTTCGTGTTCGGATGGCAGTTCCACCGCACTGCGTTCCTCAGGCTACGCAGCGGCGGAGCGAACATGGACACGCTCATCTCGATGGGGACGCTGGCTGCCTACACCTACTCGATCTGGGCATTCTTTGCAGGCGAGCCGGTGTTCTTCGAGACGGCGGCGTGGATCATCACGTTCATCCTGCTCGGCCGCTTTTTCGAGGCACGCAGCAAGGGACGGGCTTCAAGCGCGATCACCAGATTGCTCGAACTCGGAGCGAAAGAGGCCCGGGTCTCACGCGACGGCGTCGAGGTCACTGTACCGATCGATCAGGTGACCCCCGGCGACCATATGGTGATCCGCCCCGGGGAAAAAGTACCGACCGACGGGATGCTGCTCGAGGGGTCGTCCTCGTTCGACGAGAGCATGTTGTCCGGCGAGTCGAAGCCTGTCGACAAGGCGCCCGGAGACGAGGTCTTCGGTGCAACCATCAACCAGCACGGGATGATCATCGTCGAGGCAACCAGGATCGGGTCCGACACGGCTCTGGCCCAGATCGTCCGACTCGTTGAGGACGCCCAGACGAGCAAGGCACCGATCCAGCGGCTCGCCGACCGCATCTCGGGCATCTTTGTGCCGGTGGTGCTGCTCATCGCCATCGCCACCCTGACCGGATGGCTGCTGGTCGATGGCGACGTCGCCCAGGCAGTCCAGGCGGCGGTCGCCGTACTCATCATCGCCTGCCCGTGCGCTCTCGGCCTCGCCACCCCGACGGCGATCATGGTCGGCTCCGGCCGAGGTGCGGAACTCGGAATTCTGTTCAAGAACGCCGAGATCTTCGAACGGACGAAGGCGGTTACCACCGTCGTGTTCGACAAGACCGGCACCCTGACCAGAGGCGCGATGACCTTGAGCCGGATCGTCACCGACGACGAGCCCGTTGCCCTCCGTCTCATCGGCTCGGCTGAATCGGCAAGTGAGCACCCGATCGCTCGCGCCGTGGCGCTCGGCGCAGAGGAAGGCGGCGCCGAGCTGGTCCTCCCGTCGAACTTCGAGAACCTGCCCGGCCGCGGGGTGCGCGGCACTGTCGACGGGCACGAAGTTGCCGTCGGATCGGCGAAGTTGATGGCCGAGCTCGGCCTGCTCGTGCCCGAACGGTTCGAAGACGCTCTCGAGGAGATGGAGCTGGCCGGTGAAACTGCGTTCCTGGCCGGATGGGACGGTGAGGTACGGGCGGCCCTCGCCGTGGCCGATACCGTTCGAGAATCGTCGGCCCGAGCAATCGCATCACTCCAGGCCAATGAGCTCACAACCGGGATGCTCACCGGAGACAACCGCCGCACCGCCGACACCATCGCCGATCAAATCGGTATCGACCGGGTGATGGCCGAGGTCCTCCCGGGAGACAAGTCCGCCGAGATCGCCCGGCTGCAGGGCGAGGGTCAACAAGTGGCGTTCGTCGGCGACGGCGTCAACGATGCCCCGGCACTCGTCCAGGCGGATCTGGGAATGGCGATCGGCACCGGGACCGACGTGGCCATCGAGGCCGGAGACGTGGTACTCATGAACGGCGACCCGGAACTGGCGGTCACCGCGCTATCACTGGCGGCTCGTACTTTCCAGGTGATCCGCCAGAACCTCTTTTGGGCCTTCGCCTACAACACAGCAGCGATCCCGCTGGCCGCCGCCGGACTCCTCCACCCAATGATCGCCGCCGCTGCCATGGCCATGTCCAGTGTGTCGGTGGTCGGGAATTCACTCCGGTTGAGGCGCTTCGGCCGGTAGCTGCGGCTTCGCCAACGCCACACGGGGCCGGCGATCAGGGCGAGAACGCCGATGCAACCAGGAGGCGTCGCCTCACTCGTCCCTCACCTCGACCGTCGTGATCAATTCGGCGCCGTCGTCGAACGTGAGTGTCATGTCGAACGTATCGCCGAGCTCGAGCGGTTCCGCCAGATCCAGCAGCATCACATGCAGACCTCCGGGAACCATCATCACCGTGGAACCAGCGGGGATTTCCACCTGAGGGATCTCCGTCATGCCCATGGCGCCATCGTCGCGGATGACGGTCTGATGGATCTCGACCGTAGCGGCAACGGCCGCGGGGGCCGACGCCCTGCTGAGGGCGGTGTCGGCCTCGCCGCCCTCGATGGTGAGATACACCGCTCCGTTCGGCCCAATGGCCGGGCGCGACCATGCATCGGCTACATCTAGCTCGGCTTCGCCGCCGCAGGCGCCCGCCACCATGGCCAGGGTCGCTATCACCATCAGCGTTCTACGCATCGTCGTCCTCAGTCTTTTGCGTCGCTTCCGCCGGTCCAGGGACCGGCGAACCCTTGCCCTATCATCCGACGATCCTCTCATTCGCATATGGTCGTCGGCGTACTCAAGAGTAATCGGATGGTGCGTTGCGCAAACGTCGGCGGCTCCCGCCGAAGGGCCATCGGCGAACTGCAAATCCCGCTTGCAGCCGGCTTGACAATCACTTGACGCCGCCAAGCCACGATGGCCTTCACCTTCGGTCAGACGAGGTAAGCCAGATTATCGACATGGGTCAGACGTGGCGAAGGGCTAGGCAGCGGCGCCTACTCGGCTACGAGAGTTAGGGGCCCCACCAGGCCCCTCAATTGTTTGAGGGGTACGCCCCTCACTGCACGAGGGGTACGCCCCTCACTGCACGAGGGGTACGCCCCTCACTGCACGAGGGGTACGCCCCTCACTGCACGAGGGGTACGCCCCTCACTGCACGAGGGAGCCAGTCCCCAGCCACGTGTCGGTTCCAAGAAGTGGGCCACATCTTCACAACCGACCATTGATTTCATAGTTCCATAGTAGTAAACTAAGAAACTATGAAATTCACTCTGCAACGAAAGACTGAGCTGGCATTGCGTGCCGTCAGGCTTCTCGCAACCCGCGGCGACACGATGCAAGGACCTGCCCTGGCCGACGCAGTCGGCACCACCCCCAACTACCTCACCCAGGTGATGTCACCTTTGATCGATGCAGGCTGGGTGGGTTCCGGTCGGGGTCCAACCGGCGGGTACCGCCTGGTCGAGCCCGCACACCACATAACGATGTTGACGCTGATCGAAACGGTGGAAGGGTCCCTGCCGACCGATAAATGCGTACTCGAAGACGGTCCCTGCTCCGACCTCGTTCCTTGTGCCCTGCACGATTCGTGGCAACAGGTTCAGCAGGCCGTGCTGACCGAACTCAAACAGATACCGGTCCTGCCTTCCGGAAGATCAGGAGAGATGTAATGACCACCTCCGACCACGAATCTCAACCCCGCACTAGTTCCCCAGCGCAGCAGTACCCTCCCCGACCCGACCATACCCACGCCGTCCACGGAGTCTGGACGGCGGTTGCAGTTGCCGGCATGGCCTTTGCACTCCTGCTCAGTGCCACCACCCTGGTGATCGTCTCCAACCGACCCAATGTCGACGTAGAGACTATCAACGCGCTCGTGGAGAACGCAGTCGCCGAACGGCCGGTTGCAGCCGCTCCGGCGCAACCCGCGGTCGCCCCAGCCAACCCTGCGACCGTCGCGGAACCGGCAGGCCCTGCCGAGGAAATCCCCAACGGTTTCTTCACCTTGGCGGAGATCGCGACACACAGCGATACCGGTACGAGCTGCTGGGTAGTCGTCGACGACCTTGTCTTCGATGTCACCGCCGCCGCCAAGCTCCATCCGTCACAATTCCGCAACTGTGGCGGAGACTCGAGCGAGGTCTACCACCGCCAGCACGGTCCGGTCATTCGCGACAAGATGATGCAGAACCTCATTGGTGAGGTGTGGACCGACGCGGCCGTAGCGGCCTCTGGCGACACGGGCTCAGAAATCACTGCTGAGGAAGTCTTCACCGTGCCCGAGGGCTGCCCGCCGGAGGACATCGGTGGGCCAATCGACCCGCAGACGACCCTTTTCGCAGAAAGCGGATCGTGGGATCCTAAGGATCTGATGCTGGTGGTCGAAAAGGACTGCAGAAGCATCATCTTCATCGACGGCACCACCCACACTCTGCTCGGACGCATTGACGACCTAGGACACCAGCTCCACGCGCCCACTCCCTCGCCCGATGGCACCAAGGTTTACGTCATCGCTCGCGACGGCTGGTTGTCGAGCATCGACCTGGCAACCCTCGAGGTAGAGGCCTCTATCGATGTCGGTGTCAGCTCTCGAGGTACCGGCCTCACCGACGACGGCAAGTACCTGCTGGTCGGCAATTTCGAGCCAAACACGGCGACGCTTCTCGACGCCGAGTCACTCGAAGTCCTTAAGATTTTCGAAGCGACTGGATCGATCAACGGCGGGCCAGAAACCGCGAGCAAGGTCGGCGGAATCGTCGAGCACGGCACCAAGCTCTACATGGTGCTCAAGGACGTCAACGCCGTCTGGGAGATCGAGACCGCTGACCCAACCTTCCCGGTGCGAAAATACGAGGACCTCGGTGACGGCCAGACCCCTCTCCACGATGCATACCTGACCCCCGAGGGCGACTATCTGATCGCGGCGGTGCAGGGCGCCAACGTTGTTTGGGTGCTTGACACCGAAACGGGCGAGGAAATCGCCGAGGTCCCAACCGGCGAAACGCCGCACACCGGGCCGGGAGCAACGGTTGGCAACCTGACCTTCATTCCGACTCTGGACCCGGAGGGAACGGTGTCGGTCATCGACACGACCACGTGGACCAACGTGAAGGACATCGACGTTGGCGGACCCGGCCTCTTCATTCGCCACAACCCGGTAGCCGAAACCGCAGACGAATACCCATACGTTTGGGCAGAAACTGCGTTCGGCGACCGTCACGATGAGATCTACGTAATCGACGTCGCCAGCCTCGAGATCATCCGCACGCTGCATCCGGTGCCCGGGGAATCCTCTTGGCATCCGGAGTTCACTTACGACGGGAGCAGCGTGTACGTCGTCTCGCAGACGGGTAGCGCGGTGGTCGTCTACGACGCCACGTCGTTCGAAGAGAAAGCAAGACTTGCCGCAGCCTCCCCGTCGGCCGTATTCAACATGGGGATAAGAAGCCAGGAGGCCGGGCTGTAACCCATCACGGGGATCCTGCGTCCCAGGGCAGCAACGCAACAAGCGGCGATTCAGTCGGGTCCCTCGTTGTGGCTAGAGCCAGTGTGTCGGTCGTTCTCGATCGACGTGTGTAGGAGGGCAATCCAGCCATAACGGTGAGGGGCCCGGTCCGGGCCCCTCACTACATGACGGAGACGCTGCACGAATACGTGGAGGCGGTCCGGATCGTTGCTACGCCGCTGGGCGGTCTCGGTCCGGCATGGCACGGAGTCCAGATCTACAGCCCGACTCTGCCGGGCCGAGAGTCAGGCCATCGCCTCGATCTTGACCGATAGGTCGATAGTGCAACCGGCGGGCACGGCTACCGCGGCGGCGAACTCGTCGCCGATGTTGAGGTCCGTGACTTCGAAACCATCTCGCTCGACCGGTGAAAGACCCAGCAGATTTGTCGCGGTCTCCTCGCCGACGCCCCAGCCGTTGGCCTTCGCCATGGCCTCCTTGCGGACCCACAGCTTGTAGAACTCACGCTTCATGTTCCCGGATTGACGCACCGTCTCGGCCTCGGGACGGGAAAGCACCCGATGCATCATCTCGGGATTGAGCTGGGCCCCTTCCAGTGGCTCGACGTCCACACCGACCTCCATGCGGAACCCCGCTCCGAGCACCGCCCGACCGCCGGAATAGGAGAGGTTGAAGGAAAGATCGGTCGCCGGCGCGTCGATGTACGGCTTCCCGTGCTCGTTCTCGGCGATCTCAATCTCTTCGGGGGGTACGTCGAGATATTCAGAAAGACGTTGCCGGAGCCAGGTGTGCGCCCGCAAGTAGTCGGTCAATGCGGCGGTACGGGCGATCCCGAGAGCCCTTCCCAATTCCGCCACGGAGAGGAGATCCTCGTCGACCTCAACTGTAGAAAGATCAACGGTAACTACGTCGACAGTACGACCGAACATGTCGCATCCCTTGCCTAGCCCTTGGACTCCTCGCCAACCGCCCTGCTGCCCAGCAGGTCCTACCGGTTATGGCGATACGCCCTTGTAGGCCGATCGTATCCGCCCACGGGGCCCTCCGCTACGGTCGGTACTTAGGATTGGCTAGCAGCCGAATCGGCTGCGCTCTCCGACAGGTCTACATCAACGGCCAGGCTGCCGCTCTCAGCGCTCTCACGTTCCTGCAACGCCACCGACGTCAAGTAATGGCCCAGGGCTCGATAGGCCTCGAACTGATCGTCTTCGAACAACTGATCGAATGTCGGCTGGTTGGGAAAGTCAGGGTTCTTCTCGCCGTAGGCGCGCACGTCCCACGGCGCATCGGCCGTCAAGCCTGCCTTCACATAGAGGATCCGGCCTATCTGCCGGCCGTCCTTGGAGATCTTTCCGAAAGCATGGCCCTGCGGCACGATGACCGGTTCGCTCGAAGTGTCTTCGGGCCGCATCACCAGCGGATCGAGATCTATGTCGATGTTGAGCTCAGATCGAGCCAGTGCGATGGCCTCGCCGAGGGTGAAGTACTTGCCGGGAGCATCACCGGCGGCGTCGAAGCAGAAGACGTCGCCGCAGCCACGACGCAACAATTCGACCAAACCTAGGTTTTCCCAGTGGCCGCCGTCGGTCACATACAAGAAGCGATCGTCGACGCTGTACCTGCCCATCAGCTCCTTGAGCAGATAGGTGGCCCGGGGCGGTCGCATCGCACCGGCAGCGCCATCTTTGTCCGCCAGGACCCACCGCGGATTTGGAAGCCATACACCGAGGCGCACATTGGCCAGAGCCAGGATCGAGCTCAGGGCCCGTTTGCCCCGACCCATCTTCCCCATCGCCGGAGACACCGCAGCGCCCGAGATCGCGACCGCAGCGGGCACGGTCATGTCCTCCTTCCTGGCGCTGCCGAGGATCTGTTCGTAGTCGCCGGTATCGACCCAACCAACCTCGGGCCCGCCGATCTCTCGGCCCGCAAACGTGAAAGTCAGTGCATAACGGCCCGGCGGCGTCAGCCCCGGGTCTGTGACGTTGGCGGCACCGCAGACGACCAGCTCCGGCGTCGAATCTGCCAATTCCGACATCGCCGGCAGTTCCCCGTATGCGATCGACTGTGCCTTGCCTTTTCTCCGCCGCACGGCAAAGGCGGAGGCAAGACGTCGTTTGTAGAACGGGTGCATCGACCACGTGGTCAGATCACTGGTCGCAACCATCACCAACAGAACGAAAGCAGCGACGACGGTCATCCAGAACAGACCGAATTCGTCCCACACCAGCCCGTCCTTTGCAGCCGTATTGACCGCAAAGAAGAAACCTACGAGCACGAGAATCGGAACGATGACGCCGGCAACGACGGTCGCCAGCCAAGAACGATTCTTCGCTACTACGGCGCGTACTGCCCCGGCCAGAATCGAGCCGATGCCGGCTATTTGCAGCCACCAGAACAAGTTGGCTCCCGAGCCCGACTCTTCCCCGGCGGCGGCTCCAAGCAGCCCGGAGGCGAACGCGGGGAAGCTGGTGATCGTCCACGGTATCGCGACATGCAGGACCAGAATCAGCGCGGACATGACGAGTAGCAGACCGGCGACGATGAACCAGGTGTCGCGGCGCCCTTCGTCCGATTGGCGCCGCAGGCTCGGCCAGAACGCGACCGCGAGCGCCGACGCTGCAAGCGATCCAACGGCCCACCACGTGTTCGCATGCACCGTGTAGTCGGTGCCGGCACGAAGCTCGGGGTACAGCAGGTATGAGCTGAGGAAGAAGCCCACGACCGCTCCTCCTACGAATACCGCCAGGCCAATGAGGAGAACGTTGATCGCAATACCCACAGTCAGTCGCGCCAGCAGCCGCATCACTCCAGAGAACCCGGGGGCCAGGTAGGTCGAATGGTGGCGGAGGAAGTCCTCCTCCGGCGAGCTTCGCCCGAAGGGCCTTGTACCCGGAGAGGAGTCGTCGCCACGCAGCCGGGCCATCGCATATGCGCCGGCGATGTATGAGCCTCCGGAGACTGCAGTGACAAATCGGGCTTTCTCGTACAGTTGGTTCTCGTCGAGAGCCTGAAACGCTCCGAGGTTGAACGCAGCCGACCGCACACCTCCGCCGGAAACCGAGACACCGGCTCGCCCGGTGTCCAGTTGCCAGGTCGCCAGGAACTCCTTGGGAGCTCGCAGCGACGGATCCAGGTCACGCACTTGATCGGCGGTCACCGGGTCCAGCGTGAACACGCTCCCACCCGTGCCGTAACGCTGCGCCGGGAGCCAGCGGGAAAGCAGCATTGGCAACGTGTACAAGACTGCCAGGATCACAAACACCCACGTCACCCAGCCCGCTGCACTCGATGCGATCAGCCATCCGCCGGCCACATCAGGGAGCTGCCACAAAAGGATGGCGCTGCGCACCAGCCCGAGCCCCAGCGCGAACAAGAGCCCCCAGATGACCGGTTGAGCCGTCTTCTCCAGGGCTTGCGAGTAGTAGAAGAGCCGGATCCGGAACGCCAGCCCGATCAGCAAGGCGGTCCAGGGGATGAGCAACAGAAGGTTGAAGAGCACCGTCGTGCGCGCTCCGGATTCGCCGCCGAGGGCCTCAACTGCGGTAGCGACGTCAGCCTCGGTACCCGCCAACTGCATGAGGTTGAGCGCACCGAGCCGCCCGGAGAGCAGGAGCAGCAGAAATGCTCCAATGGTGGCCAGCAATACCCATCGAGAGGCGCGAAAACACTGCCGAGCCAGTCCGTTCAGGACTTCCGGAAATGGAGGCTCGATGTCCGGCAGCGTCTGCCAGCTCGGCTGAGAAGAAGACTCGACCATCAATAACCCCTAACCCGGCAGCCCGCTCCCCAAGCGTATAGATCACCGAGGCGATCTGGGGTTCTAGTTCGGGTCGGCCACTCCGGCCCGGGCCGCCAGGTGAGTGCACGATGCGGTCGCCACTGCCACCGACCGGGTGAGTGCATCGAGCGGGCTCAAGCACGCGGCGTACCGGTAACTGATGTAGGCGCCGTGAAGGACATCGCCGGCGCCGGTGGTATCGACGACGTCGACTTGCGGAACCTGCACCAGTTCCCGGCTGCCACCGTGAGCGACCAGCAGATCACGAGGACCGCGGCTCATGGCGCATACCTCCGACCCCCACCTATCTACGACCTCGTCGACAAGCTCCTCGCCCGTCGTGGCAGCCAGGCCCGGCGGGCGAAAGCTCTCGCACATGATGACATCCGAGGCCAATGGGAGCAGCTCAGCGAAGACCGGCCGCCACCTGCCACAGTCGAGAACCACCGGAACGTTGGAGCGGGCCGCTTCCGCAGCCGCGGCCATTGCGAGGTCGGGGTAATGCCCATCGATCAGGACCGCCATCGTGTTCTTGGGCAACATCGGTCGTCCTGGCTCGAAAGCGAGGTGGGCATTGTTGGTGGCCAGGATGGTGCGCTCCCCTGTTCCCGCCAGCACCCAAACGCTCGCCAACGGCACCGCGGCATCGGGTGCGTGATCGTTGAGGGAAACCTCGTACCTATCCAGGGCACCACGAACAAAGTCGGCCTGCTCCCCTGCTCCAACCACGGTATGCAGCAGCACATCCGTACCGAGCCCGGCAGCGGTAATCGCCGCGTTGGCCGCCGGCCCGCCAACGTCCATGTACGCAGCGTCTGCGGTGGCCTTGCCGCCCAACTCGGGAAGGGATGTGGTGTGCTGGGCGACGTCCAACGTGAGCAGCCCGACAAACACCAGCAAGCCGTCACCGGTATTGGTCTCTGATCCGAGCATCATTACCTCGTTTGCTCCCTGCACGATATCGCGATCGCGCGCCCCCGTTCCTGCGTAAACGGTGCCGGGATACCGGCAGGGCCAACGCCAGAACAGGATTAGCGACCGCATACGTGACCGCACAGACGATGTAGCGTGCGTCCGATGCGAAGCACAGTCTGGACCGCACCGACGGCCGCCGTGATGCTGATGGTCGCCGCCTGTGGTGGCGGCGGGAGTGGCGTGATCGAAGTCGCCGACTCGTGGGCGTCGTCAACACCGCCGAACGCCCAGACGGCAGCCATCTACGTCCAGATAGAAAACGGCACAGACGCCGACGACCGCCTTGCCGACGTCACCATCGACCGTTGCGACGCCATCGAGCTGCACACAACCAACATCGACGATGCCCGCATCATGCGAATGCGCCTGGCCACACCGGAGGCTCTCGTCATCCCGGCCGGGGAGACGCTCGAGATGGAACCGGCGGGACTTCACATCATGTGTATCGGTCTCGATGCTCCGTTCAGGGCGGGCGAACACCTCGATCTCGACATCGCACTCGAAAGCGGCACGCGCTTCCGGATCATCACGCCGGTGGAGAACCGCTAGACGGAGTCACCGGGTCTGGCGTTCGTGAGCGCCTTATA
>CAMYKI010000045.1 GCA_947258985.1 uncultured Acidimicrobiaceae bacterium | reverse complement strand
AGGAAAGCAATT
This sequence comes from uncultured Acidimicrobiaceae bacterium, assembly GCA_947258985.1. Lineage (GTDB taxonomy): Bacteria > Actinomycetota > Acidimicrobiia > Spongiisociales > UBA5794 > JAAETI01. Next base: position 38,830 of record CAMYKI010000045.1, on the reverse strand, counting down.
CCGCAGACGTGAAATGGGCCAATTCGCTCACACCGAGAACCTAGCCGGGGTGTAGCATGATCTGGAAGCGGAGAAGCCTTGGACGTCGCAATACGCATCCTGAGTGCCGTAATGCTCCTCCTTTCGGTGGCAGCTCTTGTCATCGCCGTCATCTTTGTACGCCGAGAGACCGCCATATCGGTACGGCGCGACGTCGTGCGCGTGATCGTCGCCTTTGGCACCATCCTCATCATGAACGCGGTGCTCGATGTCGAAACACCGCAATGGGCGATCGCCATTGCGGTGCTCGCCGGAGGCGGCATCGGGTTCGCGCAGGGTCGCAACTTGGCTATCCGCGTGGATGGCAACCGGACCTACGCGCAGCGCACCGTCTGGGGAGTCGTTGCCTGGGGAGCAGGAACCGTCCTCATCCAGGCGGCGGGGGTCGTCAACCGGGCCGGAATCGCTCAACTCGGTTTGGCCGCGGGCCTCTTCGGCGGAGCCGTCATCGTCGGACTGCTCGTGGGACGGGCCTGGGCAATCAGCCAATCTCAATCCACAGCCGCTCCGAGCACAGTCATTCTCCTGCTTTTCGCCCTCGTTGTGGGGTCAGGCTTTGGCGAAGCCGCTCCCGAGAGCGGAGGGCGCGACGTCAGAGATGTCTACAACGGTGCAGTCCCCGGGTTGACGGTCCAGATCCGAGGCACAGGTATCTACTACGGCGATTCCGTGAGACTCGACTTCACGAACACCACCGGCCAGCCCATCCGGGTGCATGTCCCCATCGGCCTCAAGCTGGTACCGGGGGATGCCTCGGTCCAAACGATGATCACTGCAGGGGGCGAGGTCATCGAAGTCCCTCCGACTTCGGGTCCACCGCATTCGGAATACATAAAGGCCTTCTGCGGAGAGATGCACGACGGGATACCGCCCAGTTCCGAGGTATTCACGCCGGGCGAGTTGGTAGATGCCCGCACCATTCGCACCATTCGGCGCATTCAGGACGGTGGCTTCTACGACTACACCGGCCAGGAAGCCATGTGGCATCTGTCCGACAACGCTGATCTGAGCAACAACGAGTTATCCCGACAGTTGGTGGCTCCCGCCACGGAGATCCCTGCAGAAGACGCCATCCGGCTATCGCTTGCAGGCTTGACCGGCTCGGTGCTGCTACTTGCCAATGCGCTGGTCAATGCTGGACACAGCGTTGACGACGTACTCAACGCCTGGCGGTCCGGCCGGCTGCGCGACCTTCTGTCTGCCGACACCGGAATGACCACGGAACCGGACGACTCGTTCGTCTATCGGGATCCCCTGGAGGAGGCGAAGGACCCCGACCGGGTCAGGTCGATACTCGACAAACTTCCCCCAGATCAGTCGCGCCGCGATGCCGAAGAACAGCTGATCAGGCGTCTACAAGAGGAAGAAGATCGACGAGCCCTCGACCGGATTCGTGATGCGATCGGACCGATTGCCCCTGATGCCGACATCTCCAATCTGATGCAGGGCAACGATCAGGTTGACGAGGTTCTCGATGCATTGCCGGACGAGACGCGGCGACGTTTGCTCGAGTCGCTGCAGCGCACCTTGGAGCAGGAGCGGTTGCGGAATGCGGTGGATGTTGGCATCAACGTGCTCGACAGGGAACGCAAAGTCGAAGCACTCATCGACGCCCGCAACGACCAGAACCAACCCTGGCGCTACGACGAAATGCTCAACAAACTCGACGACAAGACACTCGACCAAGCCGGGAACCGCATCGACGAAGGCGGAGGTCCCATCCCACCGGATCAATCCCTCGACATCGACAACCTCGTCGACGAAGACGACCTACTCGTCGCCTTACGACGCAACCCAACAGCCCGGCAGTATCTGGACTCACTACCGCCCGACATTCGCCCCCAAGTAGAAGCCGAAATGGTAAGGCTCCTCGAAGAGCAACGCCGCAATCATCTCCTCAACCAGGTCCGGGACGCCGTAGGGCCAATCGGACCAGATACCGACCTCGACCGGGCACTACGCGACGACAACGTCCGCGAAATCCTCAACCGGGTACCCCCATCCGAATCCATCCCCATCGAAACCCAAATCCGCAACACCCTCGAACAGGAGCAACTCGGCAACACCGTGGAGCAAGCCCACAGCGGGGTGAATCTCAACCGCGTCGAACAGGAACTGAGGGATGCCGTCCGTCGGGGCAGGCCCGAAGAGGCCGCCAGAATCCTCGATGCCGCCAGCCCCGAGGATGCCGCCGAATTGGTCAAACGAGTTGAGGTGCCCACCGCGGCGAAACCTTCAAGCCCGGGCCTGCCACCCACTCAAAAGCCGGCACCCTCTGTTCCTGCATCCAGAACGCCGCCTGCGGGTCCGGGTGCGCCCCCGGCGACGCCGCTGCCTCCACCCGATTAGACGCCTGTCCCGTTCCGCGATGACGGACTCCGGGCAGGTCTATCCTCACCAGATGCCGAGACCATTCTCCGTTGGAGTGCAGCTACCCGAGGTCGAGCGAGAAGTGACGTGGCCGGAGTTACGCACGATGGCAACGACCGCCGAGGCCGTCGGATTCAACTCGCTCTGGGTGGGCGATCACCTTCTCTACCGATCGGGCAACGGGGTTCGTGGCCCTTGGGAGGCCTGGTCGACGATGGCCGCTCTGGCTGCGGTGACAGATCGAGTCCAGATCGGCCCTCTGGTTGCTGCGACGTCTTTCCACAGCCCGGCGATGCTGGCCAAGAAGGCCGCCACCGTCGACGAGATCTCGGATGGCAGACTCATTCTCGGGCTCGGTGCCGGCTGGAACCGAACCGAATACGAGGCATTTGGCTTCCCCTTTGACCACCGCGCAAGCAGATTCGAGGAGGCCTTCACGATCATCCGGACTCTGTTGCGCGAAGGTCAGATCGATTTCGCCGGCGACTACTACACCCTCCGCGATTGCGAGTTGGTACCCCGGCCGCGACCTGGAGGGCCCCCTTTGATGGTCGGCTCCCAAGGCCCGCGGGTGCTGCGGGCAACACTCCCCCACGTTGATATGTGGAATGGATGGCACGCCTGGTATGGGAATAGCCCTGCCGGGCTCGAGAAGATGATGGCCATGGTTGATGACATCTGTATCGAAGTCGGACGCGATCCATCCGATGTCTCCAGAACCGTCGCCATCATGGTGCAGGCACCGGGTGGATCCGGCCGGGTCTATGGCGACACCGAACATGAAGGATCGGAGGGGATCGCCGGGTCGCCGGGCGACATTGCCGCCGCTCTCCGCGCCTTCGCCATGCCCGGGCTGGACCATGTGCAACTGGTGGTCGACCCAATCACGGTGGAATCGATTGAATGGCTGGCGGAAACGCTAGACGCTCTCGACACGCACTGACGATCCGTCCCAATCCTCAAGGAATCCGGCCTCCGCCGTCATCTCATCATGTGTAGCGTTGCTTCGTGACCAGTTCCGACATACCGGCACCCGCCCGACAACTCATAAGCCGCTATTACGTGTACGCCGGCATCTACACATTGGCCGCTTCGATCATCTGGGGCATCAACACGCTCTTTCTCCTCGATGCGGGCCTGTCGATCGCCGAAGCCTTCATCGCAAACGCCGCCTTCTCAGTGGGCACGCTGCTCTTCGAGATCCCGACCGGGGTCGTTGCAGACACCCTGGGCCGACGGACCTCCTTTTTGCTATCGCTGGCGGTTCTTGCGGTAACGACTCTGCTCTACGTTTGGCTGGCTTCGCTTGGTGCCGGCGTCGTCGCATTCTCACTCGTGTCGGTGCTGATGGGTCTCGGCTTCACCTTCTACTCAGGGGCCATGGAGGCGTGGCTGGTCGACGGAGCCAAAGCCCTGGGCTTCGAGGGCGGATTTGACCGGGTCTTTTCCCGAGGGCAGATCGTGAGCGGCGCGGCCATGCTCGTCGGCACCGTCGGCGGGGGGCTTCTGGGCCAGATCGATCTAGTGCTCCCCTATGTGGTTCGAGCCGCGCTACTTCTGGCGCTCTTTGGCCTCGCCTTCCGAGGGATGCGCGACGTCGGATTCGAAACTCACCACATTCAGTTGCGCAGCGTTCCTGCGGCGGCTCTCCGTGTTGCCAAAGATGGCGTGCGTTTTGGTTGGGGCCACGATTCGTTGCGGTTGGTCATGCTGGCGACGGCCGTCCAAAGTGGCTTCCTTTTCTGGGGCTGGTACGCATGGCAGCCCTACTTTCTCGAGTTGCTCGAGAATGACGCGGTGTGGGTGGCAGGTGTTGTGGCTGCCCTGCTCTCGATTTCGATGATGGTCGGCAATAGCATCGTCGAGATCGTGACGCGGTGGTGCGGGCGTCGCACCACGTTGCTCCTGTGGGCGGGAAGCGTCTTCTCGGTCGCCATGATTGGGGTTGGAATCGCCAACGCCTTCGTACCCGCGTTGGCTCTGCTTCTGCTCGCTGGTGTCGCCATGGGCGTGCAGATGCCAGTCCGGCAGGCGTTCATTCATCAGATCGTACCAACTGAGCAGCGGGCCACAGTTGTGTCATTCGACTCGATGATCTCCGGTGGCGGTGGTGTGGCAGCACAGGCGGGCCTCGGGATCCTGGCGGATCGCAGCGGCTATTCCGTCGGGTACGTTGTAGGAGCGGCAGCAACTCTCGTGGCCGTCCCGCTGCTGATACTGGTTCGTCGGCACAATGACACCGAGGACTTCTTTGCCGGCAAGCGGCCCGCAGCAGCGTCGGCGTGTGCCATCGATGGATTACCCTCGATCGCCGCTGTCGATAGCCAGCTACCGGCTGATGCCTGAGATCGAATCTCCGCTCAACCCGGACCCCCTGTTTCTCTGCGTTGACCGTTCGCTCCGGCGGAACGGTCAACGCAAGAACTGGGTTCGCTATCTCAGGCGGCAGGTCCGTCGGTTCGGGGCGGTTCTGCGGGCGGTTCGCCGAATGGCGGCTCCGCGACCGGCGGTGCTCCCGGAACAGGTGGTTCGAGGGTGGGCGGCACAGCAGGTGACGGCACGGCAGCAACCGGGGCCGCCGGGGCCTCCTGCTTTGCTCCGATCGGCGCCCACATGGCCAGCGCGAATGCCGCAATCATCATCACGAATGGCAGCACCGTCACCACGGGGCTCTCCACCGGGATGATCCCGAATGCCAGCAAAGAAATGCTGCCGAAGAGGCCGGCTACAAAGCCGAAGATTGCCGCCATGATGGGGCGGCCGCGTTGCTTCTTCACTTTTTGCTCCCTCCGGCCGCTGGACCTTTCACCCGAATCGCTAGGTACGCACCCATGATGCTCACTATCGAGAGCCCACCGGCGATGAAGCCGATCGGGTTCGTACCATCGAGTGACAGCGTGACATCACCTGCACACGTGGGGGGACCCGATTGCACGAGCGTGCCCTCCCAGTGCTCGGCTTCGACAGTCACTTTGAACCCCGCAAGGATCGAGGGGAAATCGTATTCGTAGACGCCGGAATTGCCGTTCAGGGTCCCGGTGCTCGACCATTCGCCGACCTGCACCGACCCGACGGGATACGGCACCTTGACTCGTACGTTGCCGCTGACCTCTCTCGAATCGCTCGAATCCCTTGCGATAGTCCCGGTCCACTCAACGGTGCTGGCCAGCGGGATGATCACGACGTCGCCCTCGTTGAGCTGGCTTGCCACCACTGTGAGCGGCGGTTTCTCATCCGGCCAGGTAGCCGAGCCGTCACACGGCCCGGTCACGGTTGCTGCCGCAGGAACCGCAGCCAGGACGAGCGCCGTGAGCAGCGTGCCTACCAGCGCCAATGCTCGCGTTTGCTTCACCAGAGACACTCTCTTTCTCGAGGCGTGATCGATCGTAGTTGAGGGATCGCCCGGCTGGGTGACCATTTCGCGTTCTGCGCTGGTGGGCGATCATCGGCGGACTGCCCGCCCCTCCCCGAGTAGAGGCAATCGGAGCTCACGGCCTCAGTCTTCAGCGAATTTGGCCACCCGACTGCTGGTTCCTCGTCGGAGAACGTCCGACACGGGAGAAGAAGGGAGTCGGCTTGCATTCCCACTCGCAGCTGGGCACGATCGATGAGGCTCACCCGGAATCAGGAGGCCAATGTGCGCATCGATCTACCCCGCCCGGACACGGTTGGCGGCCCCTCGTTCACGGAGACCCTGGCTCGCCGCCGGTCGGTTCGTGAGTTCGCCGACGAGCCGTTGACTCCGGACCAACTTTCCCAATTGCTGTGGGCAGCTCAAGGGGTGAGTTCGGATTCCGGTAAACGAACGGCCCCTTCGGCGGGTGCCACCTACCCGCTCGAACTCTATGTCGTGACCGGAGGTGGACGCTATCGCTATGAGCCCACAGATCACGGACTCGAGCAACTTGCGGATGGTGACCTGCGGGCCGAGCTTTCGCGAGCCGCACATGAGCAGCCGTCGGTGGCAGAAGCGGCGGCAACGTTCGCAATCATCGCCGTGTCCGCTCGTACCGAGCAGAAGTACGGCGACCGGGCAGTGTCATTCGTGAAGCTCGATGCCGGCCATGCTGCACAGAACCTGCTTCTGCAGGCGGTTGCCCTCGGTCTGGGTGGCGTCCCCATCGGATCGTTCAGCGAGAGCCAAGTCGCCGAAGTGCTTGACCTTCCGCCTGGTCATGAGCCGTTGTACATGGTCACGATTGGCCGGCCCAACGACGCCTGAGGTCAGCCGCCGCTCACAGATGATCGTTGAGGCGTCGGACAGCTTCGTCGATCACCGCGGGATCGACGGCGATCGACATGCGGGCGAAACCCGCCCCCTCCCGACCGAACCAATGGCCGGGGCTCAGGGCGAGCCCGGCACCGACCAGCCAATCCTTGAGCTGGGGAACATCGAGCCCGAGCCGTCGAAAGTCGATCCATGCCAAATAGGTCGCTTCGTGGGGCATCACGGAGATCGCCTCCCCAAGGCCGTTGTGGAGTCTCTCGAGGTTGCCCGTGACTAGATCCAGTAGACCGTCGAGCCAATCGCCCCCCGAGGTGTAGGCGGCTTCGAAAGCCGAGGTGGCGATGACGTTGTTGCGGGTCAGATGAAGCCGAGAGCTTGCCCCCTTGAACCCTTCTGCAATCTCGCCGTCATCCGTGATGAGAAGCGTGTCACACATGCCGGCAAGCCCGAAGGTCTTGATCGGCCCATGTGTCGCCGCCCATCGGACACCTGTATTCGCCGCTGCCTTGGCAAAGGGAGCAAACTGCATCGTCGGGAGGGCCAGATCGGCGTGGATCTCGTCCGCAACAACAACCACCTGGTTTTCGGTACAGATGGCGGCTGCTGCTCGCAGCTCTTCTTCCGTCCAAAGGCGCCCCACCGGGTTGTGCGGATTGCAAAGGATCATCAGCTTCACCGAGGACTCAGCCGTCAGGGCCGCCAGTTGATCTAGATCCATCTGATACCCGCCTTCACCCAGAACCAGCGGATTTCTCACAACCGTGCGGCCGGCGCGGGCGATTAGGGGCTTGAAGTCGGTAAATACTGGCGGCTGAATGAGCACACCGTCGCCGGGCTGGGTCAGCTCTTCGATGAGTACGCCAATCGACGTGCCGACGCTCGGGCTGACAATCGTGGAAAGGCCTTGGCCGCTCCACGAGTGGCGACGGCTCATCCAGGCCCAGAAGGCCTCCTTGACGGCGTCCGGTCGTGTCTCGTAGCCGTACCAACCTGCCGCGGATCGGGTCTCGATGGCGGTCCGCACTGGTTCTGCCAGCGGCACATATGGCTCCGCAATCCACAACGGAAGCAGATCCCCGGATCCGAAGAGGCTGCTGAGCCGCTGTTGGTCAACTGCAAGGGAGCGCTCGTGGGCGGTGAAGTCAAAGCTCATCTATTGCTCCTCTGGTTCACGACACTTGATGACAGCGCCCGCGTTACCGTATCGGCGTGTCCGCACGATCTGCACCGTCGCCATCCGGATTTGCGTCCCTCGTGTGCCGGGGTTCTCATCAACGACGATCATATCGACGTATATCAATATGATCAACCTGCCTGTCCGCCACGAGCACACAGGACGACGGTGCCGTCGTCTCAGTAGGCTGCGCTGGTGAAAGAGACAGCCCCGATGACCCCCTCAGACGTTGTCGCCGTGTTCGAATCGTATCCGGATGCCGTACGCCGGGAGTTACTGGTTCTCCGCCGGCTAATCCTCGATACGGCCGACGAAACAGATGGCGTTGGCGCTATCGAGGAGACACTGAAATGGGGGCAACCGAGCTACCTCACCAGCGAGACCGGAAGCGGCAGCACAATCCGCATAGCCCCCGCTGGATCTAGGTCGGGATTCGACTACGGCATGTTCTTCATCTGCCACACAAATCTGGTGGCGACGTTCAAGGAGCTCTTTGGTGACCGCTTCGTCTACGACGGCAACCGGGCCTTGCTGTTCACGATTGGCTCAAGAATCCCCGAAGACGAGCTTCGAGCGTGTGTCGCTATGGCCTTGACCTACCATCTCGCCGCCGACTGATCCTCACCGGAAACACGTCGGTGGCCGCCGGGTTGTCAGGGCGAGAACGAGCGCGATGTTGTTGGCCAATGCGACCTCACCAGCCTCGGCGACTTCGGAGCTCAACCACGCACTACCAGCGACTTATATTGGAAGGCGTATGAGTTGGGGTCGCTGCACACCCTTAACGCTTTGCGACGGCTGGAAGTCGAACGCATCCGAAACTTCCTGGTCTACGCCTCAAACCGTGCCTACACTGCGAGCACTGCACGCAGTTCGCGTGCGTCGCCTGCTCCACCTCCATTTACCGTCTGGCGGAGTAACCGCAAGACCACGATCGCCGCTGATGCCTTCGCTCAGCTCCCGAACGCAAGTCAGGCCGGGCGTCGGCCCCGACGGTTCATGCTTCAAAGGAGCACACATGTCCAGCAATATCTACGTGGGAAACCTCACGTTCAACACGTCCTCGAGCGATCTCGAGAACCTCTTCACCGAGTTTGGTGAGGTCACCAAGGCCCAGGTCATCAACGACCGTGACACGGGCAGGTCCCGCGGTTTCGGTTTTGTCGAGATGGCATCCTCCGAGGAGGCGGCCGCCGCCATTGGCGCGCTCAACGGTCGCAACGTCGATGGCCGTGACCTCACAGTCAACCAGGCCAAAGAACGCTCCAGATGACCTCCTCCCGTCCGCGCCCGGTGGACGGTGGCAGACAACGATGCGTCGGCTGCGGACATCCGCGCAAGGAACATCGGGAAGATGTCGGTTGCACGGTGCCAAAGTGCGCCTGCGCCGTCTACATACTTCCCGATCTTGCGCAGACAGGTCGGAAGGGCTCACGCAGCTCCTAGTTACCACCCGTCAGCAGAATGCAATACCAAGAAGCCTCCTATGCAAGTGGGGGGCTTCCTTGGTTCTGGGCACGGCATCCGACCATTTGCCGGAGGATCAGCTCTCTGCAGAACCCCCTCAGAGAACCGCGCGCCGGAACGCATCCCGAAAAACCGCGGCAGCGGCGTTCATGACGCATGGCAATGTACATCTCGACGCCAGACCGTCACGAGGGGGTGAGCGTGCCTCCGACCTGAAGGCTCATTGTGGAGCCGTTTAGGGCCGAGCGGGACTCAGGGTTGGGGGTCACGGCGAGGCGGACTTCTTGCGTCTGCCGGAGCCAGACCGGGTAGGCGGCCGTTACATCCAGATGGCGAGCGAGACCGGACGGTGGCGAGGCGTCGCCGATTAGGGCGGCCCAGGCGTCGATGACGAGGCTGTGACGCATGCTGAGCGGGCCGTACGCCTCGAAGGCGAAGGTCCAGGACTCGATGGCGTCGACCCACACTGAGGTGACCTCGACGTTGCATCCAGGCGTCAGCCGAGCGGCGGGCATCTCGATATGTGGCGGAAGGGAATCCTCGGGGCCGAAGCTTCGCTTTACGATTCGCTTGCTCACCTCGACACTGGCCACGTCGACCGACGTCCATGCCGTGTCCTCCGCAGGCCGCGACTTACTCCACCGTGTCAACGGGGCTGTCAAACCGTTGCCGAGATCGACTGGATCTCCCACTGATTGGAGCTGCTTCACCTCGAGCATCGTCCCACCCCGGAACTTCACCCCCAACCCATCGACGGCATGCAAATGGTAGACATCGGCGCGCTCCTCCACGGTCAGGGACTCGCGCTCACCCAAGAACCACCCCAGCACGTCGTCGGGCACCGGACCGATTGCGAACCAGCGAAGCTCGGAGGTGTCGAAGACCGGAACCGGGCCGGGAGCGCGCTCGACCTCGGAACCCCTCATCGCATCGCCCGAACCAAAACCGTCACTGCCCATCCGTCACCCAATCTCCGCATACCTGTGCCTTGAACCGCCCGAAGGGCGGCCCCACCGAAGTCGGCCGACGCTCCAGCCGGCCGGCCTCATAGCTTAGCTCTTGCGGGCGCAGCCTCGCTTGCTGCGGCAGCATCGCTTGCCTCGTCAGCGGGACCGAACTGGCTCCCCATCAGAGTGCCGATCGCCGCTGTCACCACGATCTGTATGAAGATGATGGCGGTGACTGCACCGAGGACCGCCGGATCGTTGTTGACGGCGATCGCCACGGCAGCGAACGACGGGACGGAGTTGCTGCCGGGCTGAATGATCGACGTGGCTGAGTCCCGTTCACACGCTCTTCCAGCCGATCTACCGCCCGGTGTTCGCTGCTTCCTCCATGCCTGATCGCTGCAGCCGTCGCCCATGCAGTACTCGCCTGTCTGGATGCGGCATCTAGCAACTGGCCCAAGGCATGGGGTACGTTTGGAGGAGAGCCACCCGCATTGGGAGGGAGCGCGATGCAGGAATACCGGGAGATCACGCCGATCACAGGTCCCGAGGCGTTCGAAGAGCGGAGCCGGGACGCTGTCATGTCACAAGCCGCCATGGTGTTGGCGGCCGGTGCCGGAGTAGGAGGTCGCGCCGGTGCGCTCGAAGCCGATGCCGACCTGGAGCTTCCGGGGATGACCGCCATCGAACGCAAACGCAAGATGCGCGTAGAGCAGGCGGTCTCGCAGCTCGACATTGACGCCGAGACCCATATGAGTCGGCCCGACCTCCGGATACCGGGGTCGGCCACGGCCAAACTTGCAAAACAACTCGTTGACAAGCCGACGGCGAATGCCGCTGCGGCCCTCATCGAAGCCAACATGCACAGCTCGAGCCCGCTGGTGCGGACCGCCGCGGCCGCCGCGGCACTCGACACGACTGGGCCGCGCAAGGACGTAGAGCAGCAGCTCGTTGTAGCGTCTCGTCATCGTGACCCGCTCGTGCGTGACCTGGGCAGGGTTGGACTCGCCAGGGTGAATCCGAAACACGATGCGCTCCGGAACATCGTTGGAAGACCGGCACCGCTGTACGGCAAGGATCGGGCATCACACACCGCTGTGTTGACCCACGGCACCTTTGCTTCGCGGACTCGCTGGTGGCGGCCTGGAGGCAGCCTCTACACCTACCTCGACGGGATTGTGCCCCCTCTCCACATGCACGGCTCGAGCTACCAATGGACCGGCCAGTACTCGCACGGTGCTCGTGACCTCGCCGCGGACCGCTTGGTGGCCTGGCTTGCCGACCAGGGGCTGCAGACGCCGGACTTCTTTGCGCACAGCCACGGCGGAACAGTGGCACACCTCGCCACGACCAAGAACGCCCAATTCGATCGCCTCATATTGATGAGCTGGCCGGTCCACGGCGAATGGTTCCCGGACTTCAGCAAGCTACAACGCATTATCGACATACGGGTGAGGTGGGACCTCGTGATCATGGCCGACCGCGGTGGCCAAGTATTCCAAGCCCCGCGAGCCCATAGGAGCAAAGTGCGAGCCCATATCAACGGTTGGTTCGATCACAACGCCACCAACGACCCCGCCTACTGGCAACGTTACGGCCTTTCCGCGACGTTGTAGACCAATAAGCCTCGGTACCCTTAAACCATGGGATTTTCATCCTCAGCAAGAATGTTGGCGACCGGCGCAGCCTGGCGCGTCGCCGGCATGGCGTGGGCCGGCCGCAGTCTCATCGATGCCTTTGTCCACGGGAATGACGACGAGCGGACTCTGGCCGGCATGTCCTTGGTTCAGGCCGGCGATCGTTCGCTGCCACTAGTCGTCGAGGCCATCGCCTCCGGATCGGACCCGGTTGAGTTGGTCGATGTGGTCAGCAGCATTGGCACCGACGACGCCCGCAACGCCCTGACGCGACTCACCGATTCAGCCGATCCCGCTACGACCGCGGCCGCAGTGTCCGCGTTGCAGGACTTCGACGAGATCCGTAGACGCAACGCCTGACCGAATACGTAGGCAGGGCGTCACTACTGATTCGGGGAGTCATCGTCGTCATCTGTGTTCCGGAATCGGGCAGCTACGTCCAACGCGAGCACCACCCAGAATCGAAAGAACCCTTGACCCGGCGCACATGACCCAGGCGGGATCGAACGTGTCGGCGAGAGGTAGGCCGCAACGCGACGACCCGCCCACGAATTCGAGGGCATCCGGCACCTGGCGTACTACGCATTCCCGAACCCCATCAATACCCACCCCTCATTCGTTTCGTGACCCGATAGTCCCGCAACGTTCGACCGAGACGGAGGTGCATTGACGCCCGTCTACGCCGCACTAGAGCCCGTACCCAACGACGCTCCATTGCCACCGTGCGAGGCGTGCTTCACAGTCGTGCCTCCGGCAACCTGCTGAGAAGTCATCCACCGATGCCCTTCGGCCCGAAACCATTGCAACCGACCTTGGGATTCCAACATGCATTCGACTCAACTACTCGAAAACAGGTCCGCCGATACCGATGCGGCTCTTGAGGCACGTGACAACCGACACTCCGTCGTCGCGAGAGCACGGCAAGCGCTGAGCGACTGCCACTCGGCCGAGCACTTGTTGCTCGGCACGCACAATCTCGATGGCGAAAGCGCAAGCCTTCCGGTCTGCCTCACTTGCCGATTCCAACGTCGCGCTGCTTGAGCTGCGGCCTCCGGGTCGCACTGCGGCCTCTGTCCGCTTCCCTCGAACGGGCCGGGATCGAGGTCGGCGATGGCCGACCATCCGCGGTAAGCACGATTTCGAACGCGCCATGCCAACGCAGTGCGACGCAGGAGTACCATGACGGCCATGTCCTTTGTGTCCAAAGCGGTGTCCGGCACCGCGATCGGTGTTGCGGCGACTTCGGCGTGGTCCCGGTTCGTCGTAAACCATGACTTGCCGCTGGGCGATCCCGTACCCGCCGACGAGGTTCGCTCGCTTCCCGGACTGCGTGGCCAGGTCGCGCTCTACGCAGCGGGAGCGGACCTCGACCCCGAGCCCGTCCTCCTCGTCCACTCGGTCAATGCAGCGGCATCGGCGTACGAGATGCGCCCCCTTTTCACGCACTACCGAGGCGAGCGGCCGACCTACGCCATCGACCTCCCCGGCTACGGACACAGCGACCGTACACAGGTAGAGCACACTCCGGAATCGATGGCGGCGGCCGTGTCGGGCGCGCTCGACACGATCGGGCCCGCCCACGTGGTGGCGTTATCGCTTGGCTCCGAGTTCGCCGCCCGAGCTGCCATCGACCACCCCGACCGCATCCGGAGCCTCACGATGATCTCGCCCACAGGTCTGTCCTCGCGAAGCTCGACCGCCGAGGCGCAGTGGCTGGAGTCCTTCTTCTCGGTACCGATCGTGGGCCGAGCCTCATTCGACCTGCTCGCAACGCGCACCTCGATCCGGTGGTTCCTCGCCAAGAACTTCGCCGGTGACCCCGACGGGGGACTCGTCGAGTATGCCTACCTCACCGCACACCAGCCCGGAGCCGAGTACGCCCCGGCGGCATTCCTCTCCGGGCGGCTGTTCACCTCCGACGCGCTCGATCACCTCTACGCGGAGGTGCCCTGCCCGATGCAGGTGCTCTACGACACCGATCCCTACACCGACTTCGCCCGACTGCCGGAACTGGTCAACGGCGCCCGCGATGCCTCCGCGGTCCGAATCCCCGGCACGCGTGGCCTCCCCCACTTCGAGCAACTTGACGCTGTCACCGCCGCACTCGACGCCTTCTGGAACAAATGACGCAGCGGTCCGCATGACCACTGCCGTGTGAAGGAGAAACGACGCCACAGGCGTCCCAAACCAGGCGAGTCAGCGCGAGGTTGGCGAGCCGCATTGCCGCCGATCTGCCGTCTCGGCATCAAGCCTGAGGGTCCTACCACGACTCCGTGCGTGGGGGGTTAGAACCCCATCATGCGGCCGATCATCTCCTTCATGATCTCGTTGGTGCCGCCACCGATGGGCGTCCACCGCATGTCCAGCCAGGCCTGAGCAATCGGATACTCGGCCATGTACCCATACCCACCGTGTAGTTGAACACAACGATCGATCGTGCGTTGCTGCAGATCGGTTGCCCACCACTTCGCCATCGCAACCTCATCAGCTCTCAGCGACCCTGCATTCCACTCCATGACACAACGGTCAAGGAACGTCTGGCCAATTGTCACTTCAGTCTCCATCTCGGCCAGGAGGAAACGGGAATTCTGGAAGGTACCGATTGGCTGCCCAAACGCCTGTCGTTCCTTGCAGTAGGCGATGGTCCAGTCGAGGGCTGCTCGAGAAGCTGCAAGGGCGCTCACCGCGATGAGCAGTCGTTCTTGGTTGAGTTCCTTGCCCATCAGGAAGGTTCCCTGGCCGGGTTTCCCGATCACATTGCCCTGCGGGACAACCACATCGTTGAGGAAGACCTGAGCGGTGTCTTGTGCGTGCCATCCCACCTTTGCGAGCGGCGGACCAACCTGGAGTCCTTCAGTTCCCCGCTCGATGGCGAGCAGCGAGATACCCCACTGCCCCTTCTCCGGGTCGGTGACACACGAGACGATGATGACGTCTGCATTGACGGCATTGGTGACGAACGCCTTTGCTCCGTTCACCACGTAGTTGTCACCGTCTTCGATCGCCGACGTGCGAATGGCGCCGAGGTCGCTCCCCGCATCCGGCTCAGTCATTCCGATCGCAAGGATCGTATCGCCGGAAATCATGCCGGGGACCCAGCGCTTCTTCTGCTCAGCGGTGCCGTAGCGGATGATGTACGGAGCAACGATGTTGCTGTGGATGCCGAAGCCCGGGCCGGTGCAGTTCGCTCGCTGCAGCTCTTCGGCCAGAATCGCCGGGTAGCGGAAGTCCTCAACGCCGGCGCCGCCGTACTCCTCGGGCGCCGACATACACAGGAGCCCCTGCGCTCCCGCCTTCAGCCAAGCCTCGCGTGGGACGATCCGCTCGGCTACCCAGTGATCGTGATGCGGCTTGATCTCTCGTTCGATGAATCCTCGAACCGACGATCGAAACAGATCGTGGTCTCCATCAAAGATCGTTCGCTTCATTTGTGTCTCCCACCCGGTATCCGACCATTCGTTTCAGCGATAGCGGAGATCATGCACGTTCCATTCCGGACACACGCTCCAGTTCTTCAGCAAGGATGCGAGCTGTTTCCGATGCATGGGGGTCGAGGACCATGCTCCCCTCCCCGGTGTGTCGTCCCGGCGCCTCACGGACGAACACGCCGGCGGTCACGGAGCTCCACAACTCGTGGCTGACTTGGTAGAGCAGACCCTCATCACCCGTCGCGCGCAGGTACGTGACCGTTCCACCGTAGCGGCCGGGCTCATAGGCACGTTGCGCCTTGAGGGCGATGTGATTGATCCTCTTCCCGGCCAGCTCGGGAGGCAACGGAATCCCTTTCGCGGCACGGTATCGCCACTTCGGCCCGTGGCGGAACCGGCCCGCAGTGGCGCGGAAGGTGGCCCACCACCACGCCAAGACCGTTCGAACTCCGACCAACCCGCCCCCTCTGACAGTATTGACTTGTCGAGCGACCCGATCGCCGATGCTCTTCCCCAGTGGGTACAGCGTGTCGAGCATGGCGAGGAAACCGACGGACCTCCCCCGCTGCTCGAGAACACGAGCTGTCTCGAAGGCGACTAGCCCCCCGGTGGAGTAGCCGACCATGTGGATGGTTCCGGTTGGTTGATACTCATCGATCGCTTCCGCATACCGTATAGCCATCCGTTCGATGGTTCGATCCGGCTCGTCCACCCCCTCAACACCCCGAGCCTGGATACCGATCGCGGTGATCGACTCAGGAAGGTTGCGCGCAACCGGCTCGTAGGCCAACACATTCCCTCCGCCGGGATGGATCATGTACAGCACGACCGGTCCGCTACCTCGGATCGGTACGAGCAATCTCGATTCCGGCGGACGGGTGCCAAGGAGGTCGGCGTAGTCCCCAAGCTTCGGAGCGTCGAGCAAGGACGACAACGGAACAGCCACGCCAAACTCCCGATGCACCGCTGACGTCAGCCGGATTGCGATGAGTGAGTCCCCGCCGAGCGCAAAGAAATCGGCATCGGCGCCGATGGAACCGAGATCGACTTCGAGAAGCTCTGCCCATAGCTTGGCGAGCGTGGCTTCGGTGTCATTGCGTGGGGGGACGAATCCTCTGCCCGCTTCTTGTTGCGATGCCGGCTCGGGAAGGCCGCCGTAGTCGACCTTGCCGTTGGGAAGTCGAGGGATCTCCGCTGTAGCCAGAACCAGGTCGGGAACCATGTGGCGAGGTAGCTCGGCCTGCATCGCCTGTCTGAGATCCCTCACGTCATCCTCCGGACGCACCGTAACCACGAATGCAACCAACTGTGTCGCCGATCTGCCGCGTGGGGAGCGGCCCACCACTGCTGCGTCCGCCACTGCCTCATGTGAACGCAGCGCAGCTTCGACCGCGCCGGGCTCAATGCGGTAACCACGCACCTTCACCTGCTTGTCGACGCGCCCGAGGAACTGCAGCGATCCGTTGCCATCGATGAACCCGAGATCGCCGGTTCGATAGACGCGCTCGGTACTTCCACCAATATCGACCGTGACGAACCGTTCCGCCGTGAGGTCCGGCCGGTCGAGATAACCTGCCGTCAGGCCCCCGCCGGCAACACAGATCTCACCCACGTAACCCCACGGCGTCCGTTTTCCGTAATCGTCGAGCAGGTAGATGCGCGCACCGGCAATCGGGTGGCCAATGGGAAGCGGGCCACCAGCATCAGATGAAGATGCCTCGTGAACCGTGCACCACACCGTCGCCTCCGTCGGCCCGTACTCGTTGTGGAGTTGCGTCGTTGGGAGCCGGTCCGCGTGAGTCTCGAGAACCCCCGAAGGGCAGGCCTCCCCGGCCACAATCGCAACCCGCAGCGATGACATACGCCCGTTGGCGTCGTGATCGAGGAGAAGCTGATATAGCGAGGGGAGACAGAGCAAGTGGGTAACGCTGCGGCGCTCCATCAGATCGAGGAGGTGGTCGGCATCGTGCTCGCCACCGGCGTCCGGCAACACGAGCATTCCTCCGGTGGCAAGGGTCCAGAACAGCCCGACAACGGAGCTGTCGAACGCAAACGACGAAAGCAGCAGGAACCGGCCAACGGGTTCGTCATAGTGCTCACCGCGAGCGAGCGTTGAATACGCAAGATTGCGGTGAGTAACTCCTACGGCCTTGGGAGTGCCGGTCGAACCGCTGGTGTGGATTACATACGCGAGATCGTCGGCACTCGGCAGCAGGCCGTCCGGCGTGAGACCCGGCTGCCGGTTGTTGACATCGACGACGCGGATCCCGCTCGGCACGAGGCCGCGGTGCCCATCGTCCGTCACAACGTGGGCAACACCGCCTGATTCGAGCAATTTCGAGATGTGGTTGATCGGGTATTGCGGATCGAGCGGCACGTATGCGGCCCCGGACCGGAGAATCCCGACCATTCCAATGAGCATCTCGATTGATCGAGAAAGAAGGAGGCCAACCAACCGGTTCGGACCGACGCCAGCCTGCTGCAAATGAGCAGCGACAACGCCCGCAGCCTGCCACAGGTCGCCGTATGTGATCTCGTCATCGCCGAAGCCAACGGCAACTGTCTCTGGTGCTCGGTCTGCGACGGCAGCGATCATCTCGACGATCGTCGCGTCTCCAGGGTCGAGGTCGGCTCCCCGGCCCCATTCTGCGAGCCGGTCCGCGTCGGCTTCCGTCGTTGTCTCGATCTGGGCCAGTCGGGCGGACGTTGCCTGCGGCATTGCTCCCAGCAGTGCGAGCATCTGCCAACCGAGCGAACGGACTGCGTCATCCGACAGCCTCGAACGATCGTGAATGAACCGGATAGTGATCTCATCGCCCGGATGCACGAGAATCGCCAGTTGATAGTTGCTGTGCTCGGAGAACTGCGTTGCCGTGATCCTCGGATCTACGTCGCTCTGGTCGGGATCAACTCCCGGAAGATTCTCAAAAACAAAGATGCTTTCGAACAGCGGCGTGCCCGCAGTGACTTCGCTCCACCGTTGGACGGCGGCGAGCGAATCCAATTCATGCTCACGGAGCGCGCTCTGCCGATCCTGGAGATCGCGAAGCCAGGTACCGAGCGTCGCCTCCGCCGCAACGTCAATGCGAAGCGGCAACGTATTGATGAACAACCCGACACCATTCTCCACGCCCGGCACCCGCGGATCACGACCAGATGAGGTGACGCCAAAACAAACGTCCCGAGTACGCATCCAGCGTGACAGGGTGATGCCCCATGCGCCCATGATCGCTGTGTTGAGCGTCACTCGCTGGCTCCTCGCGAACTCCACGAGCGCCGCGCTTGCGTCGGCCGGCAGAGTGACGACCTGAGCGCTGTGTCCGGACCCGACTACGGGGAGACCCGGCACTTCGAGCCTGTGGGGTTCCTCGAAACCCGCAAGCGTCGACCGCCAGAACGCTTCGTCCCCTCCGTCTGACGATCTGTTGGCAAGAGCAACGAAGTCGCGGTATCTGAAGCTGGGTTCAGCATCGGGTGGCAGGTCGCCGTTGTAGTCGCTGAATAGCTCTCCGAGCATGATCCGTAGGGACCAGCCGTCCGCAATCAGGTGGTGTGTCGTCCACACCCATTCCCAGGACTCGGCGGCATGGCGGATGAGCGCCATGCGAGTCAAAGGAGCGTCCGCGAGGTCGAACGCCAGCTCCCGATCGCCTGCGAGCAGCTCGTCTGCCATCACACGACGCTGTTGCTCGTCGTGCTCAGTCCAGTCGTGCTCGGCCCAATCGAGCGTGACCGTGTCCCGGACCACCTGAAGCGGCGCATCCAAGCCGTCCCACACGAACGCCGTGCGCAGCGCTGGGTGACGTTCCAGGAGCCGACCGCATGCGCGCCGAAACAGTTCGGGGTCGAGAATGCCCTCGAGCGTGAGAGACATCTGATTGACGAAGACCCCGGAGGTCGAGTCCGCAAGTGTATGGAAGAGCATGCCCTGCTGCATGGGCGTCAAGGGATATACGTCCTCGACGTTCTCCAGGCCCGAGAGCGCGGTCATGAACCACCGTCACGACGCTGCAGTAGAGAGGCGAGTCGACTCATCTCATCCGCTGATATCTCGGGGATCTCAACCGCTTCAGGCTTTTTTTCCTCGGCTGTGCCATCGTCGCCCTCTATGGCGCGTGCCAGCTGTTCGATGGTCAGCGCGTCGAGCAGGCCCGGAAGGGTGATGGCAAGACCTGCACGATTGGCCCGAGCCGTGATCTGGATCGCCATGATCGAGTCGCCACCGAGGTCGAAGAAGTTGTCACGGACTCCGATACCGCCGATCCCGAGCACATCCTCCCAGATGGCAGCAAGCGCTCTCTCCGTCTCGGTGTGCGGCGCAACGAAAGCCGCACCGAGCTCGGGGCGTTGATGCTCCGGCTCCGGCAGCGCCGAACGGTCCGCCTTGCCATTCGATGTCAGTGGAATAGTCTCGAGGCGAATGAACTGCGACGGCACCGCCTGTTGCGGAAGGGCCTCCAATGCGTGCGTTCGAAGCTCGGGGGTTGGGATATCGACCGGCGCGACGTAGTACGCCACGAGACGCTGCCCGGATTCGTGCTCGCCAATATCGTCGGGAAACCCGATCTCATCCAGAATCCTGGACACCTCAGCGATATCGATATCGTCATCGAGCTCGTCGAGGGCCTGGCTCCGGGTCTTGTGGCCCATCCGAACGTCCCAGCTGTAGGGAAGTGCATAGTTGTGGTACCCGCGCACCTTCCGGTGGTAGTAGATACCAACGTCGTTGATGAGACAGTTGGTTGACCTGCCGGTATCCGTTGGGCGTTTCCAGGGGAGCCGCCCCTCGAGGTAGGCGTAGAGGTCGTCGAGGTCCACGCTCACGTAGCGGTAGAAATCGACGAACTGGACCTCATCGAAGATCTCATTGTCGTCGAACACCGACACGTCGAGGAATTGGCGGACGGCGTCGTCAACACGGTGGTACGCCTTTCTCGCCTCCAGCACGTCGACATCGATCTCGTCTGCGTTGACCGTGAGCTCCGTGAACAGCTCCTCAGTGAGCCGAGTTTCGAAGAATTGACCGCGGGAAAGGCCGGTAACGATGAATGGGATGCCTCGCTCATGGGCCATCTGCATACTGAGTGTGTAGATGGTCTTGAAGCAACCCTGGCAGACATTCGCATGGCGCTGCAGGCTGTCAACAAAGATCTCGTTCATCGCTGGTGTTGTCGCAAAAATGTGATCGACACCAAGTGTCTCGACCACCCCGGTGATATTCGCCTTCGCCTGGTCGGAGATGTATCCGTTGTCCAGAGTGAACGCAAGAACACGCAGCCCCATATCGACGAGGCGGGCCAGCACATAGGTGCTGTCTTTGCCGCCGCTCAAGAGCGAAATGCAGTCGTAGTCGGCGATGCCGTCTCGTCGCGAGGTTAGGACCGCCTTGAGTTCATCCTCCGGCTTGAAGTAGGCCTCGGCACGATCTTGATACGTGTCGTAGGCTCGGCATAGATTGCATACTCGATGCTCGTCGTAGGAGACCCCTGGTTGGTCCGACGCCAGGCCGCAGCGGGAGCAGTAGACAACCTCGTCGCTCTCAGAGTGTGGATCCTTGACCCAGACCGAGGCCGCTGCAGCAGAGACCTGGGGGTGTGACGCAAGTGCCGCCTCCACTTCCCCAAGCTCGAGGCGCACACCCTTCACTTTGACCTGGTCGTCGTGCCGCCCCAGATACTCGATTGTCCCGTCACGACGCACCCGAGCACGATCACCGGTCGCATACAGACGAAGCTCAGCAACGTGGCCGGGGACGATAAACCGGCCAAGGGTCAGGTCATCGCGACCGAGGTAGCCCCGTGCGAGACCATCGCCGGCAAGGAATAGCTCTCCTGGAACTCCGAACGGAACCCTGTGCCCGCCGTCATCAAGAACGTACGCACGCATCCCGGGGATGGGCTTCCCGATCGGGACGCTGTCAGTTCGATCGAATGTCGAATCGAAAGTGTGGACGATGCAGCCCACAGTTGCCTCCGTCGGCCCATACTCGTTGTGCAACAGGGCATCATCCTCGAGCTTCGCCAGTGCGCCACGAGCCGTCGCCGTCGTCAGGTTCTCCCCTCCGACGATTAGCCGACGGATCCTTCGTTTCTTCGTGGCGTGATCTGGCAGCAACGTTAGGTGCGAGGGGGTGAGCTTGACGATGTCAACGGCGTCGTCGTTGAACACGTCCAACACGACAAGATCGGTTTGAGATTCACTCTCCGAATAGACGCGGATTGCGCCTCCGGACACCAGCGGCACGAAGATCGACGTGATGGTGAGGTCAAAGGTCATCGGCGTGAACAACGGGAAGGTCAAGCGCTGTCCCTGGTCATAGAAGCTCGACGCCCATGACACGTAATGGGCAAGAGACCGGTGCTCGATCATGACGCCCTTTGGCACCCCGGTCGAGCCGGAGGTGTACAACATATATGCCAGGTCAGAGGAATCGGGCCGGATATCGGATCTCGAGGAGGGTGATTGGAGTTCCTCGAAGGGTGTTGTCGCGACGCCCATGTCACCGTCGGCAACCACGGTCACACAACCTGCATCCTCCACGACAAACCTGATGCGGTCTCGCGGCCACGAGGGATCGATGGGGACAAACGCAGCGCCGGCGCGGAGGATTCCGAGGATGGTCGCAACGGCCTCGGCCGATCGAAGTAGCGCCACCCCGACGACACCCCCGGGTTGGAAGTTCGCGGCAACGGCTCGGCTTGCGTCGTCGAGCCTCTGATAGGACCACGTTTGGTCACCGTCGATCACAGCCGGTGCGGACGGTGCCCTCGCTGCGGTGCGGGCAAATTGCTCGACTACGTCGGCAAGCGCTACATCGGGTGCAGATCGGTTGACGGCGGCATCGATGACCGCCCGCTCCTCATCCTCGAGGAGATCCACGGACCCGATCGGCGCCTCCCAATCTGTGAGCATCGCATCCACTATTCGCAAGAAATGCTGCGGCATCGAACCGCGAGTTCCCGCGTCGAAGGTGTCGGCGCTTCCATCGAAGTCGAAGCGCAGCCGTCCGGTTGCATCGAAGTCGTGGGCCTGAACACGGAGCTGATGGACGCCGTCAACATGATCGGGATGTACCCAGGTCGAACGGCAGTCGATGCCGGCGAAAGCCCCGAACTCGGCTTGGATGAAGTTGAATACGGTTGAGACCGCTCGTGCCTCGGCGGCCGTGGAGGCCCCCGGCCTTGCTGATCGCAGAGTTTCCATGCTTGCCTGGCGGACCTTGGCGTGCAGTGACGCAAACGTATCCTCGGCTGCGACGTCAACCGTGCAGGGAAAGACCTCCATGAAGAGGCCGGCGGTGGTCCGGAACTCGGGCTGCGTCCGGTTGTGCACCGGCAGCCCGATCGTAATGCTCGGCTGGTCGCTCACTCGATGAAGCCAGGCATACATAGCCGTCGCCACGATCTGGAACTTGCTGAGATTGGGCGTCAGCGCCCGCACCCCTGGCGACCCAGCCAATTCGTCGAGCTGCTGTGAGGTGCGCTCACTTAGCGACACCGACTCGCGCTCGTTCGCCGTTGATGTGTCCCGATGTCTACTTCCGTAGATCTCGAGCGGCGCTGGCTGCTTCGCCTGTGAGGGTTTCTCGGCAGCATGGCCGGCTTCTCGGCGTTCCGCAGCCTCGAACTCGACATATCGGGCGAACGGATTCAGTTCGACCGCGTCGACCGAACTCCCGGTGGCCGCAAGATAGAGCTGCTCCATCCTCCGGAATAGGACCGTGAACGTCCAGGCATCGGTGCACAGGTGGTGTTGAAGCAGAAACCATGCGTAACGATCGTGCCCGAGTCGGAGAAGGGCACTGTCGAAGGTGCGCTCGGAGGTATCGAGCATCACCGTACTTCTCGACTGAGCCCAGGCGTCGGCGTCGCGCTCCGAATCGCCGGCTGTGCTCAGGTCGATGACGGGAAGAACGAATTCATCGAGGGGCATCACGAGGGCTTCGGCCTCACCGCCTGTATCGCGAAAGACGGTGCGAAGGGCATCGGCCTCGTCAACTAGTGAAGAGAAGGCAGAAACGAAGGCGTCCTCGTTGATGCCACCGTCGAATTCGTAGAGAAACGCCATGTTGTACAGCGGCACGTCGGGATGGAGTTCCTGGCTCGCCCATATCGATGCCTGAGCTGCAGTGAGGGGATAAGTCTGTGAGTTGGTGTGTTCCCCGGTCACCGAGCCCCCTGTTCCGAATACTCGGCGCGCCCTCGTAGGTACGCACAGATCGAGCCAACGGATTGGAAATTCTCAATCGTGACATCCTCTGCCGGAACGGCTACACCGAGTGAATCCTCTATGAAGTCCAGCAAGCGGGTCACGCCGAGCGAGTCGACGGTGCCGTTGAGGACAATCTCATCATCGACCGAAATGCCATGCCCCGAACCACCGAGTATCACGTCATCGATGAAGCGAATCATCTGTTCTTCCATAGAGCCCTCCCTCACCGACGCCCGATGGCAGTCACCGGCGTCGTCGGCTCCGCCTGCATTTCGAGCCGGTCAATCTTCCCGGTCGAGGTCCGCGGAAAGGACGTCCTCACGTTAATGGCGACCGGCAGGGCGTACGCAGGTAGAACGGATCGAAGATGATCTAGGAGGTCCTTCTCAGTGGCAGTTGATTCCGTTGTCAGGATCGCTTCGGCGTGGATTGCGAGGATGCCTGCATCGTCGGGCACCGCATACACGGCTGCTTCATGCACCTCCGAATTTGCCAGCAGGACGGCCTCAACTTCATCGAGCTCGACACGACTACCCCGCGACTTGATCTGGCGATCCATCCGGCCAAGGAATCTCAGATCGCCGTCTTCCATGGGCGACACCAGATCCCCGGTCCGGTGATAGACCTCGGGGAGGCCGCCTCGTTCGGTTGTCTTGTGAAAAGCCCCCTCGTTGAGGTCGTGCCGACCCCAGTAGCCGCGCATGAGCGTCGGGGTTCGCACGAGTAGCTCACCCGAGTCGCCGATAGCGGCAGGATGGCCCTCGTTGTCGAGCACCCGGATCTCGACATTCGGATACGGCTTCCCGATCGGGAGGCTGCTCATCGATTTCGGCAATGGTCGTTCGATTGGGTAGTGCGTACAGCCGTTGGTCTCCGTCGGCCCGTACACATTCACGAACTGTGCGTGGGGAATCTTCCCCATCGCCTTCCTGAGATGCTTCATGGGCATCGGCTCCCCGCCGAACAAAACAAGTCTCAACCGATCGAGTTCTAGATCGTCGAGGATCCCCGGGGCGGACAACTGAACGAGAGCGAATGGCACGGTGTAGAAGACGGTCATCCGCTCACTGGCAATCAGTTTCGCAAGGCTTGCGGGGAACCGGGTGTACTCCTCCGGGATGATCACGGTGGTTGCGCCCGCCCGTGCCCCACCGAAGTAGTCGAGCGTCGAAAGGTCGAAATGCAAGGGGGCATAGTTGCTGATGACGTCGGCAGGCCCCAGTCGGTACACCGACGCCGTAATCTCGGCCCACGACAACGCACTCCGGTGAGTGTGCATGATGCCCTTCGGTGTACCCGTTGAGCCGCTCGTATAGAGGATGTAGCAGAGGTCCTGCTCCGTGGTCGACAGGTTTGGCAGTGCTTCGGGGAATCCCGTCATTTCCTCCCATGCCACGGACGGGAACGGCGACGCAGCGTCGTCTGACACCCCGTATACCGCCGCCAGCGACACACCCTCGCCCTCGAGAGCTTCCAGCGCACCGGCCATCGCGTCGCTGGTTACAAGTCGGGTGATGCCGCAGTCACGAATGAGAAACGCCACACGTGACGCCGGAGCTGCGGGGTCGATCGGTACGTAGACCGCTCCGGCGCTCATGATGCCGTAGAGCGCGACAGCGCTGTCGAGGCCTTTGCGAAGCAGTATGCCGATCCGTTCTCCAGGAGCGACGCCATCGGCAATCAACGCGTGCGCTAGCTGCGCCGATCCAGAGAGAAGCTGCCCGTAGGTCAGGGAGTCTTGTCGATGGCGGAGTGCAACGTGGGATGCATCCGACTCCGCCGCCTGCTCGACTAGCTGCGGGAGCAGGTAGGTCCACCGAGAACGGGCCGAGGCCGAACCGAATGACATATCAATGTTCCAGGTTGTAGGGAGCAAGCCCACGCTCCACCAAAGCATCCGTGCGGTATCGCACCGGTTCGTGGGCAGCGCCCCTCGCTACGACAATCACACGCCACTCCCCCGGGCCGCCCCTAATTCCGCGACGGGAGCCGATGCCAACGCACTAGCCCTACCCAGGTCGTACGGATCGAGCGGATCTTCGCTGATGTCTTCGAGAGCGATGCGGGTGCCGACACCGGCCCGGTCGGCCTGCTCGAGCAGCATCCGCATGGCAACCTGGTCGCCGAGCGCCGCACGTCGGGACACACAAGCCCCCGCCGCAACATCGCAGCCGGCAGTTCCACCTTGCCGGGGAAATCGGATCCGACGGCATTGATATGGAGCCAAGGATTCGTCGGGAGGTCATCGAAAAGCGGGCCTTCGCCAATGCCAACCGAGGTTGAGGTACATACGATGTCGGCCGACATCATCAGCTGTTCAACGGGCATGGCCCGCACCTCAACTCCGTCGGGCAGCACCTCGGCCGCCCTTGTCTCGAACGACGCGACGTTTGCCTGACTTGCATCGGTGATATGGATCTGATCGATGGGGAAGGTACGCACGATCGCATGCATCTGCGTGATTGATTGCGCCCCGCACCCGATGAGGCCGAGGATGTGGGAATCGGGTCGGGCGAGTACGCCACTAGCCACAGCGGAAGCAGCCCCCGTGCGGAGCGCGGTGAGGAACGTACCGTCGGCGAGGGCTGCAAGATGACCCGAGCCGGTCTCGTAGACGCTGATTGTCGAAAGAATGGTGGGGAGGTTGAACGCGGACGGGTTGTTCGGGTGGTAGCCGACAACCTTGATGGTGGTGGCTTCTCCGGCCTGTATCACCGGCATCCACTCCAGTAACCCGAGATCGGGTTCGGTGTAGTGGAACCCGTCGCGGGTTCGCACCCGGGTCGCAGTCTCGTCGAAGGAGATGATCGCTCTCCGCAGTCGGTCAATCATCTCGTCCATCAGCCGATCGAGACCTACGCGGTTGATTATGGTCGCGATGTCATCCCGGGCGATGATGGTTGTCTCGGACTCGCGTCGCTCACTCATGAGGCCTCCTCAGAGGCTGGGAAGCCGACAAGGTATCGGGCGTCACCATACCTATGATCGTGATCTGGCCGCCGTCGACACTCCACACTGCTGCCATGTTCCACCCTTTCAACGGATTCCCCTGCGATGACACAGAGCATACGGAGACCTACCCTGCGGTGGATGACACCACACCCGCCCAACAGTGTCAACAGAGAGCATTGCGGCAATGACTAAACGTAGCCTCCCCGCTGACCGTGACCGTTTGGCGGCGTGGCGTCCGAATATCCCCCAATTCGCACGTTGCTCGATTTTCGTCCTGGGGGAGGAAGCGCAACCGCTCCACTCTGATGAGGAGGCCATGTTGCACCCGCGTGCCGGTCTTGCTCGGCGTAGGTCTTTCAGCCTCGGGAGGTCGGCCGCTCACGACGCGCTCGCTTCGCTGGGTCGCGATACCGGACCGATTCTCGCCGGCGATATGCGCGAACCGATATGGCCGGCGGGTGTGGTTGGGTCGATTTCGCACACCACTGACATCGGCATCGCCCTGGTTGCGCCCGCAAGCCGGACTGATGGCGTCGGCGTTGACGTAGAACAGCGTCGCCATGCCCCCGAACTCGAGAACCGTATCCCACGACCCGAAGAACGGACGTGGCTCGAAGATCGACCGCAGTCCGAGCGAGCCGATGATCTGCTGGCCTTGTTCTCGGCCAAGGAGTCGATCTTCAAGGCGTTCTTCCCAACAGTCAGGTCGTATTTCGGCTTCGAGGCGGCTTTGCTGGAGCCGACAACATCGGGATACGTCGGCCGCCTTGTAGAACCTGTGAGCACAGAGTATCCGCCGGATCGACCCTTCGACGTAGGCTGCGGGTGGCTTGGTTCGACGGTCGTAACCTGGTTAGTACTCCCGAAAAGCGGGACGGAGAACGACGGGCAGCGAGGATGACCTGCCACGGGTCGGGAGGAACACTATCCGTGTTCGCCTTTCGTCACCCGTTGTAGTATCCGGCGCGGTCTTTTGGATTATCTCGTCGGGCTTAGGACTGGGTGGGAGGACATATCGTGACCGGGGAATACTGTGAGAGCGCTCGACGCCGGGCGTCTGGCCGGCGACGCAGGTGGCGAACAATCATCGTCGCCACCCTCGCTGCCTCAATTCTGATGACGTTGTCCACGGCGGCCGGAGCCCATAGCGGCGATCAGAGCTACGTGTACCTCGACATCTACGAATCGACGATCGAGGGGCGTGTGGAGTATCCGGTCGGCGACCTGAACGAGGTGTTGGGCCTGAATCTCCCCATCGGTGGGGAGGGAACCCTTGCTGCCGTCGAAGCCAACGCTGAAGCCATCTATACGTACAGCAGGGAGCATTTGTCAGTCGCCAGCACGGGTGGGACGGAGTGGCCTATCGTCTTCGGCGAGTTGGAGACCCTTGACACCAGCGTGGATGCATATGTGGTCGTCAACTTCGAACTCGACGCCACGTTTGCTCCGGCACCGCGTCAGTTTGTCGTGGCATACGACGGGATCATCCATGCGAATCCGCAGCGCGACGCGCTGCTCATCATCGGCACCGATTGGGGCTCAGGCACGTTCAACAACGAAGCCAGCGAGTTGCTCCGATACACAGCCGATAGCACCGTGCAGACCGTCGATCTTGGCGACGAGTCGTTCTGGCGTGGACTCACCGGCGTGATCGGACTTGGAGTCGAGCATATCCGCATTGGCACCGATCACATCCTGTTCGTTTTTGCGCTCATGTTGCCTGCGGTTCTCGTGTTCAGTAGACCTCGCGGCTGGGAGCCGTCACCCCGGTTCGGGGCAAGCCTGTGGCGCGTGCTCAAGATCGTGACGATGTTCACCATCGCCCATACGATCACGCTCACTCTCGGTGGGTTGGGTGTCATCGAACTCCCGTCCGCCCTAGTCGAAACCTTGATCGCGGTGTCGATCATCCTCGCCGCACTGCACAACATACGGCCCGTCCTCGTGAACCGGGAGTGGATCATTGCGTTCGGCTTCGGCCTGTTCCACGGTTTTGGTTTCGCCGGCTTGCTGTCGGAGCTTGGACTCACCCAGAGCCGTCAATTCGTATCGCTCCTCGGTTTCAATCTTGGAATCGAGCTCGGGCAAGCGGTCATCATCATCGTCATCTTCCCAGCGCTCTATTTGGCGAGACGCACCCGCGCCTACCTTCCGGCAATGCACGCCGGTTCGGTCGCCCTCATCATCGTCGCAGCACTTTGGGCTCTCGAACGGACCTTCGGGTTTGCGACACCGGTTGACAACGTGGTTGATCGCGTAGTCCTCTGGCCGAACTCGTTGTCGTTCCTCGTTCTGATCTACCTCGGAGCAATTGGGCTATACACGTACGATCGGCGTGGCTCCAGTTTGCTTCCGGTCGCAGCGGATCCGGTTCTCGCCGCCCCCAAAGCTGCTGTTTCCGTCGGCCGGGCGTAGCGCCCCCGTGGCCCACATCGTTCTGATTCCGTACGGCCTCACGAGCAGGCTCAACACGAGCCTGGAGTTGGCCAACCGGCTTCGTCGATCCGGGCACACGATCACGTTCGTCAGTCACTCCGACATCGGGCCTGACGTTGTCGATCATGATCACGACTTCGTGAGGGTGGTCGACGATGAGAGAATTGGCCAATCCGTGCGCGCTGCAAAGGCGAACCCTGTGGGATGGATCGCCGGGATGCGGAAGGCTCGGAAAGACACGATCAACACCGACGAGTTCGAAAGAGTCATCGCGCGCCTCCACCCGGACATGCTGCTCATCGATATCGAAATGCACTATGCCACCATCGCCACAGCGAGTCTCGGCATCCCAACAATGCTGATGATGAACTGGTTCTCCATCTACCGGTCGCCGGGGCTTCCCCCTCACAACTCAGAACTCGTCCCATCAGCAGATCCGAACCTCGAGCTCGATATCGATCGGGCGTGGAGGCGCGTCCGCTTCGGCTCATATGCCGCGTCGGTGAAACACAAGTTGGGGCGACGTGGTGTCGGGGACTTCTTGCGGCCGGTTTCCTACGGAACCAACTACCTCGCCGACCTGGAACAAGTTGCCCGGTCCAGGGGATACGACCTCGATGCGAATACCGACCGCAGGCAATGGTTGCGCCCTTTCATGTACACCCGCCTGCCGGTTCTCTCCTTCACCGCGCGGGAGATGGACTTCCCCCACGACGCCCATCCCAATCTCCATTACGGGGGACCGATGATCCCGGCAAACCGACCCGAGGGGCGCCTCGACGCCAACTCGCGTCACCAATGGGAGCAATTCTTGGAGACCCGTGAGCGGCAGGCCCCGGATCGACCGCTGGTCTACTGCTCCTTGGGTTCCTACTGGTCAGATCCACGGTTCCTGTCAACCGTCATCGATACGTTCCGCCGGAGAACAGAGTGGGATTTGGTGCTCGGACTCGGACGGCAAGCGACGACAGAGACCCTTCCGCGTCTGCCGGACAACGTGCTGCCGCTGGCGTGGGCACCGCAACTGCAGGTGCTCGCGACGGCAGATTGCGCTATCACCCATGGCGGTTCCTCGTCGGTGCACGAATGCGTCGCGTCCGAGGTACCCGTGGCTGTGTACCCGCCCCGTTTGCTCGATCAGGGCGGTATCGCAGCCCGGGTGGAGTACCACGGTCTCGGCGTAATGGGATCCTTCAATGGTGGCCGGCCGGAGGCCCTCGAAGGCCACATAGCCCGGCTTCTCGATGACCGAGACATCCGGTCAAACGTACACTCGATGCGACTGGTTTTCGACCGCTACCGTGACAACGACATCGCGGTAGGGCTCGTTGAGCGGCAGATTGCCACAGGCTCGGCAGATCGAGGCGTCGGTTGACCATGAAGATTCTCCAACTCCACAACGAATACCGCGTGGATGGCGGCGAGAACGTTGTCCTCGATCGAGACCGCGCGGACCTGGAAGCCGCAGGGCACGACGTGGTGCTCTACGGCGTGACAAACCAGACCGGCGCCGTACAGACGCTCGGAGCGCTGGCTCTGGCTCCCTGGAACCCCCTCGAGGCGAGGAAGGTCGAACGGATCATCAAGGCAGAGAAGCCGGACGTGATCCACGTCCACAACACCTGGTTTCGACTGTCTCCTGCATCGATCGTAACCGCATCGAAGATGGGGGTGCCGATAGTGCATACCCTGCACAACTTCAGATGGCTATGCGTGAACGGAGAGATGATCCGCGACGGAGTCACGTGCAGGGACTGCGTAGCTTCCAGTCGCCTTTCTGCCGTAAGGCACCGCTGCTACCGCGATTCCGTTCCACTCTCGATCATTGCGGCTGCCACCGGCGCGGTCGCCGACCGCAGCGGCACCTGGTCAAAACACATCGATAGGTTCGTCGCTTTGACGCCGCAAGCACACGGACTCTTCTCGAGTTGGGGTTTTCCGGAGGACCGCATCGTGGTTCGGCCGCACCGCATCAGCGATCCCGGTGGGCGCATTGCGCCACCGTCACAATCCGACACGGTGCTCTATGTAGGCCGGATCAACGAAGCGAAAGGCGTGGAGGCCCTGTGCCGCATATTTACATCGCGCCCGCGCTCTCAGCAACTCGTTGTCATCGGCGACGGCCCAATCGCCGGCAATCTGGCAGATGCGTTCCCCGACGTAACCTTCATAGGCCGTGTCGAAATCGACGAGGTCACTGCGCGGATGCGGCAAAGTCGAGCGCTCATCCTCCCGACGATTGGGGAGGAAGCGTTCCCACTCGTCGTTGTCGAGGCTATGGCCTGCGGAATCCCAGTTGCCTTGTCGGACGTGGCTCTGGTTCGGGACTACGTCGAGCAAGTCCACTCGGATTGGACATTTGATGTGCAACAGCAGTCTGAATGGGAACGTGTGCTTTCGTTGATCGACGAAGATGAAGCCGTCGATGACGGCGGCGCACGTGCACGCAGCGTCTATGAGAGCAATTTCTCCCACGACGGGGCCCGTTCACTCGTCGCTATCTATGACCAAGCGATCAAGCACCGCAACGCCCGAGCAGAGACAAGGCCTGAGTGACAACGGTTTCCGGTCGTCACGAAGGATCGTCGTTCGTTTTCCCATCGGGATGGATGGCGCTGAGACCGTGCGCTTCGTCCTGTGCCCGGGGGGTCGGAGACTCCGCCTGGTCGGTAGTCCTATAGGCCACTTTGAGAACCCGAATCTGGGCCACGTACCGGACACCTGCTCCCGCTATTGCTCCGAGCGAACGCGCATACGCGCCGGTTACGCCAGCCGAGAATGCCGCCATCAACCATACGAGGCTGGTGATCCAAGAGATTCCGGCAAGGGAGGACTCGCGGCCGGCGCCTGCCAGTTCGGAGCTCTGCAGGAACCACGCCGCGTTCGCAAGATTGGCCGCAATCGTCAGGGCGACGAGGCCGGTCAGCACATACGCGGCCGGAACGATCGCTGCCATCGGATTGAGCACCCAGTCCCACCCTACGACGAGCAGATAGGCAGCGCCACCAAGGCCGACAGCGACGAGATAGGTGGTGTTGGTGCGGCGCGCCGCAGGTAAATCGCGGTCCATTGCAGCCCTGACCGACCGCGGGTACAACACCACTTTCAACCCTGTGGCGAGCACGAGCACAGGTTGGGCCACAACTCTTGCCGCTTCGGCATATCCGAGGTCCTCGGGACTCGCCAACCAGGCAATGATGGCCGCAACGGCAAACCCCATCACTGCGGGTGCGGCTGCGTTCAGGACGAACCACACGCCTTTGGAAGCGAGCGCACGGAACCGCAATCGCACCTTCGCCTGACTCTTGGTGTTGCGTCGGACGAGCAGCAACCCCACAGCCAGGGAGACGGCGTTAGCGCCGGCCAATGCGCCGAATGGGATCCAGGCAACGGGCAGGTCCGCCACGACGCCCCAAGAAACCAATATGACGACGGCAAGGAGCTGCACGATTGAGACCAACGCTGCCGTCCAGGAAAGCGCGGCGATGTGGAGCATTCGGCGTACATGGTCCTGCATCGGTGACAGCACGGTCGCAACTGCAGTCGTTGCTGCCAATCCTGCAGCCTGTTCTGGCTCCGCATAATCGGCGGTGACGACGATCGCCATCAGGACGGCAAGTGCACCCAGCAGACTAGGTCCGACCCCGAGCCGCAGACTCCCCGGCACGAGGGATATACGCTCGGACTCAGGGTGGGACACTGCCCCCACCTCGGCGGGTGTGAAGATCAGCTCGTTTGACAGCAACGCTCCCATGATGAACGCCGAAAAGAAGATGGCGTACACGCCACGCCCGACATCGTCGAATAGGTTGACGGCGGATATCCCGACTACAAACGTCGCAACGGAAGCGAAGCCGCTGTCGACGACACCTGCGGGAAGCTGTCGCAAGATGCCCTTTTCCTCGCTCAACGTCCGATCAACCTCCGGTGGTGCCCCGTTTGCTGGCGATACGATCGTGGGGTGCCCATAGCGTAGGGCGCAGTCCGAGTTGCTGCGCGGCTCAACTAACCACCATTGGCCGGTCTGGAGCCTTGCTCGGTGCCACCCAGGTCAGCCAAATCCGCTCCAAGACCGCGTGACCGAAGCGCCTTGGGATCTAGTTGTTGCCGGGCCGGCCCGAAGAGCTATTGATCGACTTCCGGAGAAGGTCGCCCTCGCAGTCCTCGACTACCTCGTCGGTCCCCTACTCGGGAACCCACAACGGGTCGGCAAACCGCGGCGAGGCGACTTAGCCGGCTCCAAATCGGCGATACTGGACAGATGAGACGGCGAGAACCTGGCATCACCTTCGAGCATTTCCGCCTATTCACGTTCGGCAGTGATGAGGAACTCGTTGCCGCCTTCGGGTCCATCGAAACAGCGGAAGGGGTTTGGAATTCCATCCGCGACGAGTTTCTGCTGCGCTGGAATATGTGGGGCATGCCCGAGGCGTGGTGGCGATTCGAACCGGGAATTCCCGCCGAACTGCGCAGCGGTCCGGCGGCGATTTTCAACAACGCCGACGCCGCCAAATGGAGAAGCATCGAACGGGCCCGGCGCAGGTATCTGCTGAGTATCGGTATCGACCCCATCTCGCCCCGTCCGATGGCTTCCGGGGAAGATTCGAGTCGGGACTGAAGCGCACCTCTAGCCTGGTGATTCTGTGCGGGGATGAGGGTTCTCCTCACGGCTACGGCGGTTGCCCGGAAACAGTGAATGAATGATCCGTTATCTGTGGCAGCCTCGTAGAGCTGGTATGAAGCAATACAAACCATCAGCGTTACAAAGAATGGGACGAAAGATCCGGCGTCGTCGGCAAACCACCGTATGGGGTGATTCTCGCTCGATGCCCTACACCGAGGGTCAGGCAGTCGTCGGCCCCGGCCAGATTGCCCCGGCTCCAGCTCCCGCTCCACCTGTCCAATCGAACCCGAATCTGCGCCATACCTTCCAATAGGTCGAGAGGCGTGGCTGTCGTTGCTACAGCGTCAGACCGCATGCCGTCGCGGTGCGCGGGCTATTCCAAAGTCCTCTGCAGCGACACCGTGGTAGGTACGCAAGAACACGGCCCGACCAATTGACCTAGGACCAGGCCGTCCCGCCGCTATACACGCAGACGTCGAAATGCCGGTGAACCCACTTCTCGAAATACGCCAAGTGGAGCGTTCATCTTGACCGACAGGTTGACCTAGCGGCTCAGACGGAGACGCACTTCCTCGAGAGAATCGCGTTCAGCGACATAAGTCACCTCGTCCCCCAAGCGGAAAATGGTCGATCCTTGAGCCAGCAAGGTGCTTTCTCCTCGTTGGATCTCCAGCACGAGCACATCCGGGGGCAACTTTAGGTCTCGCAGTAGGGCGCCGTGAACATCCGGATTGGTGACAGTGGCCTGGGACACGGTTCTATCCGGATCACGGTGGAGGAATAGCGCCGTCGATTGCGGTGCCTTTACGGCTTGCTCCAACAATGTCACCATCGCCGAGCCGGGGTCGACGATGAATACGCCGAGGTCTGCGAAGTCATTCGCATGCGATGCTCCGGCGGGACGCGCCACCAAGCGGTCGATCCCGTGCTCCTCGAATGCGAAACGAAGCGCGTAGTGGTTGGCGTCGTCGTCGGGAAGCATTGCCACCACAGCGGCAGTATCCGCGTCCACGAACTGACCGAGAGTGTCGGCATTGACCTCCGAAATCAGTAGCTCGTCGACGTCTGAAGCTGCAATCCGATCAATCTGATCTGCGTCGGTGTCAACCACGATGACGTCCCACCCATCGTTGATCAGGGCTCGAGCCAGCGCAATCGACTGTCCCTCGACTCCCAGGATCACAACTTTGCCCGATTCTGGGCCGTGGGTCGATTCTGGAAGGTGGGCTTCGCCCACTCGGCGAAGACCTGCCTTGAGGAAGAGTGGGCCGACGATCTCGTTGATGACAACCACCGAAATGATCAGTGTGGCAAAGGCATCTCCGAGGTCCGGGAACTGAACGGCGACCTCGCGGGCAAGGCCAAGCGCAATACCGGCTTGGGTGATGAAGGCCATCCACGATGTCCGCCGAACCAGCGGTGACTCTCCAGCGAGTGTTGAGCCCGCACCGGCGCCAATTCCAATCCCGAGCACTCTGACCGCGAAGAGCACGAGCGCAATCGGAAGCGTGGACCACAGGACGTCGAGCTTGAGAGCGAGACCCGTGATCGTAAAGAACGCAACATAGACACTGGGGCCAATGTCATGGAGGAGGCTATCGAACTCGACTCTGAAGGCACTGAAGTTGGTCATGAAGAATCCGGCGATGAGGGCAATAAGCAGTGGTTCGATGTAGATCTCAAACCCGAGGTTGTCGATGCTCCACTTGTCTACAAACTCGGCGAGCTCGTAGATGCCAAAGCCGAGAGCGAGAATCCCCGCGATCTTGACCAGCCGAGGAACTCTCAAGCCCAGTAGTGCCCGAAGCACGAAGCCTGCAGCGATCCCAATGGTTACTGCAGAAGCGAGATCTAGCGCGATGAGTCCCAGAAAACCGATGTTGAGACTGACGTCGGTGAGCAGTGCAGCTGCGACGGATGTCATCACCGCAAAGAGAACGATGATTGCAACATCCATGAACACGGTCACACCAAGCGCGGTCCGGGTAAATGGGCCGCGGGCTCGCACCTCCTTGATGACGGCAATTGTGGACGGTGGAGACAGAGCCAGGAGCACGGCCCCCCCGAGCAGAGCGGTTGCCACTTTGGCCATCGTGGTGTATTCCGATGTAAACGAGAGCACCTCGGTCAGCAGGAATATGGCGCCGGTCAGAAGGATGAAGGCAACAACCAGGATTCCGCCGGCGGTGAACAGAATTGGCCGGAGGCGAGGACGAATCTCCTTGACATAAAGCTCCGAACCAGCAACGAACGCGATTACCGCAAGCGCTATCTCGTCAACGAATCGCAATCGCTCTGCTTCCGCAGAGACGATCATCTCCACACCGAACGACCCCGCGAGGGCTCCTGTGAAGAGGTAGCCGGTAATCGTGGGAAGGCGCAGCGCTTTGAATCCCTTCCCGACCATGTACGAGCCGAGGCAAAGGACAGCGAAGGCGATGGCGGAGGAGAGGGTGCTCATGGCCGCCGGAGTGTAGTTGTCGATCTACCTTCGGCGGGACGCCGTCAAACTAGCCGAGACCTTCGTATCGAGAGCCTCCCGCCGATCGCGATGAATCGCAACATGCCTGCCGACCTATTCAAGCCACAACGCCGCCTGTGACCGAACGCAAGGACTCAGGCCACCTCGGAATCCTTTGCGGAATGCTCGGCTTCGAACAGTTCGGTTGCTGAAACCGGGATGGGGAAGGTTCTGCTTCACGGCCGACTATCGGCAAATCACGACCGGGCTGCTATCCGCTCTCTGGTTGCCCCGAACTGGTGGCGCACCGGGCTTGGTCACGCCGCGGCCTGCTCATCGCATGGATGTCGCTGCTCTGACGGGAGGCTAAGTCGCACGCTGCAGAGCAGGCGATGGAGCATCGGTCGCTCCGATTCGAGCCTATCGACAATTGCCGGGCACGAGCCGACGCACCAGTTCAGCGTCACCATCACTGCGACAGCTGACGGGCAAGACGCTACCCCTCTCCCGCCTGGATAGCTCGTCCCAAACCCTCAGCCATCGCCTTAGCCTCATCGGCGGTCACATGGGCACCGAACAACTGTTGGATGTCCTCGAGATGAGATGCCGCAGCCCGGCGGAACAATGCCTGCCCTTCGGCAGTTGCGACGGCGTAAACCCCACGTCGATCTTCCGCCGCCGGTTCTCTCTGCACCAGCCCAACCCGTTCCATTCGATCCACAAGGCGGGTGCAATCGGTCCGTGAAAAGAGGGTGGCTGCAGCCAACTCGTGCATGCGCATTCGACCGCCGGCATCGTGGAGCTGATACAGCACGTCATACCAATCCAATTGGAGCCCGTGCCGCTTCCGCAGTTCTTGATCCATCTGAGTAGTCAATCGCTGATGCGCTTGCAGCATGAGCCGCCACGCCTCGATCGTTTCCTCGCTCGGCCGCATCACCGGAATATATCAGAAGTAGTTACAGTTGTAACTGCCAATAAACAGTATTCACTCAGTAAAAGGAAGAATCATGCCGGCCGTGACCGTTGCCGACAATCTTGCGCTCCCTCGGATCGCCTCCCCCGACATCGCTGCTCTCGACCGGCCTGTGAAGTCGGTGACGACCGCACCCCAAGGTTATGAAGGAGAAGGGTTCCCAGTCCGGCGAGCCTTTGCCGGCGTTGACCTGGCTGAGCTCGATCCGTTCATTCATCTCGACCAGATGGGAGAAGTGGAGTATGCACCCGGCGAGCCCAAAGGCACGCCCTGGCACCCGCACCGCGGCTTCGAGACGGTTACCTACATGATCGACGGGATCATGGAACACCAAGACTCAGAGGGCGGTGGCGGCCTCATCACAAATGGCGACACTCAATGGATGACGGCGGGTTCCGGGCTTCTTCACATCGAGACACCTCCAGAGCATCTGGTCATGTCCGGTGGGCTGTTTCATGGATTCCAGCTCTGGGTCAATCTTCCCGCCGACGACAAGTTTCTGGCGCCAAGATATCAAGACCTGGGCGCTGAACAGGTGCGGTTGCTGACCTCTTCCGACGGCGGAGCATTGCTGAGGCTCATCGCCGGCGATGTCGCCGGCCATACCGGACCCGGCCAGACCCACACGCCGATCACAATGATCCACGCAACCCTCAGCGCCGGCGCCGAGCTCCGTCTGCCCTGGCGGCCCGATTTCAATGCTCTGGCGTATGTGCTCAACGGACGTGGCTCGTTCGGCTTACAACGCAAGCCCTTTCAGATGGGTCAGCTCGGCGTGTTCGGCGCAGGGGATGTCGTGACTATCAACGCCGACGAGCGTCAAGAGTCACGAAGCCCCGACGTCGATGTGTTGCTGCTCGGCGGCCTGCCGATCCGCGAACCGGTTGCTTGGCACGGACCTTTCGTAATGAACACCCGCGCCCAGGTGCTGCAGGCTCTCGAGGACTTCGAGGCGGGCCGCCTCGGTCGTATTCCCCCAATCCACGGAGAAGGGTGACCCGTGGCAATCCGCACCAACGGAATCAATCACCCTGCACTCGTCGGACGCAACTACGACGAGACCGTTGCCTTCTACCGCGACGTTCTCGGCATGCGACTCGTGCTCGAACAGCCCAACCTGGACGACGACAGCCAGATGCACCTCTTTTTCGAGGCCGGACCAGGCCAGTTCATCGCCTACTTCGTACCCAAGCAAGGGTCGCTGCCCGACACGCCGCAGCGGCGCCAGCTGGGTGCCATGCTGCACCTTGCCCTCAACCTCGACGTACCGATCGACGAAGCTATGGCGACGCTAGATGCCCACGGAGTCCGCTACAAAGGACCGGTAGATCGCGGATATGAGCGTTCCCTCTATTTTCGCGACCCCAACGGTGCAGTGGTCGAGCTCATGAGCTGGATTACCCCAGTCCCGGATGGTGTGGACGAGGGAGATCTGATCGTCGCCGCCCAGCAGCGACGAATCGCCCGCAAGGCCGGTTTTGTCGAGAACGAGGACGTGAAAGCCGTGTTGGCTCAGCGGGGTTGACACTGTCGAAGCTTCTTCGTCGCCCCCAGGTCGCTACCCAAACGGCGGTCATCCACATACCCGGCCTGCGAGGCGACATGAAGAATCCTGGCGTTGCCCTAGCGACAACCCACTAGAGCTCGATCTGAGGGGCATTGGAGTAACGCACAGCACCCCACATGCCCTCCCGTTCCGCTGCCGGCTCGAGGCCTACTCGCGCGAAAGCCAAGGCCTGCTCGTGACGAGCCGAGTCGAGCACGGAGGCCTTGTCGAGCGTCGTGACACGACGGCTCTTCATAAGCACCTCCCCGGCAACGACGACGGTGTCGACGTCGGCGCCGGTTGCGAAGTAGACGATCTGATGGACCGGATGGGT